>NZ_JBEXUG010000045.1:0-43134 GCF_040614315.1 Streptosporangium sp. NPDC006007
GGGGAGACCTCCTCGGCGGGCGACCGGCGGTGAAGCAGGAAACCCCGCGGGCGACCGTGGGAATCTCCTCCCTTCAGGGAGGAGAGGATGTCAAGCTTCGGTAAGGTCGTCCTCCGGCTTACCGTACCCGTATGTGAAGGCGGGTAGTGTGGCGCAAACCTGACGTCTGCTTGAGGGATACCTATGCGCCGCCGCAGCATGGCCGTACTGGCCGCAGTGCCTCTTATGTTCGCCGCAGCCTGCGGCTCCGGGGGCGAGACCACCACCGTCGGCACCGTCGGTGGATCGGCCCCGGCGCTGAAGGTGACCGGGGCTGCGAACGCCAAGCCGAGTGTGGCCTTCCCGCCGAAGGTCGTCGAGACCTCCTCCTACCAGGTGGTCACGCCCGGCACCCTCGGCGCCCCCGCCAAGGCGGGCGACAGCGTGGTGGTCAACTTCACCGTCTTCACCTGGGACGGCAAGGACAACAAGCTGGCAGCCTCGACCTATGACGAGGGCGGGCCGCAGCTCATCACGCTCAACGAGCAGGTTCCCGAGATCCTGCGCAAGGGCTTCGCGGAGACCAAGGGGGGCGGCCGTTTCCTGTCGGTCGTCGCCAAGGACGCGCTTCCCAAGGAGCAGCAGGCCCAGGCGCCCGCGGGTCAGTCGCAGGTCTTCGTGGTCGACGTGGTCGGTGTTCCCGAGGGCAAGGCGGCTCACGGCGCCGCGGCCGACGCCGGCCTCAAGGGGGTCAAGGTGGAGAACCCCGGCGGTGACGCCGCGCCCAAGCTGACCACCAAGACCAAGGAGAAGGCTCCCAAGGAGCTCGTCGCCAAGACCGTGATCAAGGGTACCGGCCCCGAGGTCAAGTCCGGTCAGTCGATCCTGGTCCAGTACGCGGGCAAGATCTGGGGCTCGGACCTTGAGTTCGACAGCAGCTGGTCGCGCGGCGGCGAGCCGATCATGTTCCAGATCGGCACCGGCAAGGTCATCAAGGGCTGGGACCAGGGCCTGGTCGGCGTCCCCGTCGGCAGCCGGGTGCTGCTGAGCGTCCCGCCGGACCTCGGCTACGGCAAGGAGGGCTCAGGCGAAAAGATCAAGGGCACCGACACCCTGGTCTTCCTGGTGGACGTGGTCGCGGCCTACTGACGATCGCCCGCTCGGGTGCTCTCTCCGGGCACCGTGCCCGGCGGTTCCATCGAGTCGTCTCACTCCGGGGTCCGGCCACGCGGCCGGACCCCGGAGTTGTTGACGGCCGTCCCGGGCGGGGCCTCCGGCCTGGGACGGCCGGTGGGGCCGTGCGCACCGGTACGTTTTCCCGGGTGACCGGTGACCGGTGACCGGTGACCGGGTGAGCCGCTCCCCGAGCCGGATGGTGTGCCGACGGTCACCCGGCGCGGGGACATGTTCGGATATTCCGGAAAACACGACCATCTCTACGGAAACAATGCTGCGGAGATTGACGAGGCGTCACTTTTCCTGACTCTGCGGCATGGTCGAGTCAGAGACCGTGTTTACAGCGGGCCGTGTTTACAGCAGGGTGCTTTTTCTCCAAGAATCGCGGCTCTTGTCATAAACGGCGCGTGGATGGCCAGACGTCGGCCCGGCGAACTCCGAGATTCGGGAACCCATGATTCGGAGGGCGTGTCAATCTCCGTGTCGCGGTGAAAACCCGCCGCGGTGGCACCGGAAGGCGGGGTTCGGCCGACCGGTGGACGACGCCCGGTCCACCGGTGAGCGCCCGGCCGAGGTCCCCCGAGTCGCACCGAGGCCCATCGGGGGGGCCGGGGCCGCGGAGAGGGGTCATCCGCCCACCGAGGGCAGCAGCGAGGCGGCGTGGCGGCCGGCGGCGGCCGAGGCCAGGAAGTAGGCCAGGTCCTCGTCCAGGCCGCGGCCCATCGTGGACAGCCGGACCGGAGAGTCTCGCAGCGCCTCGTACAATCCGTCCACCGGCACCCCGACCAGCTCGTGCCGTACGGCCAGTGGCCCGGCCTGCTCGGCCACCCGCCTGCCGAAGTCGCCGGGCAGCTCCGGCACCGCGACCTGGGCCGGTGCCAGGGCCACCCGGCCGTAGGCGGTCAGCGAGTGGTGGGAGACCCCGATGTGCCGCTCCCGCAGGTCGCCCTCGCTGACCCGCAGCGCCGCGACGGGGCGCCCTCCGAGCACCGAGACGGCGTTGACCGCCTCTCCGGCCGAGACGCCGGAGAAGCCCCAGCGGGTGCCGGTACCCAGGTTGCCCGGTCCCTGGGTGACGATCGCCACGTCGGCGCCGAGCACGTGCCGGGCCGCGAGCAGTCCCGTGTGCGGCGTCACGGCCTCCAGATCGCCGCCGAAGGCCTGGCCCACCGTGACCACCCCGTCCAGCCAGCCCACCTCCCTGAGCCGGGCGCAGGACATGGAGAACCAGGCGGGCAGCGCGCCGCCGTCGAGCATGACGTAGGCGACCCGGGCGGCGGGCCCGCCGGGCTCCGCCTCGGCGGGGCCGGACGTCCGGCCGGAGGGCCGGAGGGGAGGGCGTGAGCCGTACAGGCCGCACAGGATCGCCGGGAGCGCCGAGTGCAGATCGGCGACGATCACCGGCATGCCGTCCAGCGAGTCGGCGTCGCGGAGCGTTTCGTGAAAGGGCGATTCCTGCTCGTCGACGCCCAGCACGGTGGGCTGCAGCGGGGTGTAGCGGGCCTTCACCAGATGTCCGGGGCCCTGTGGATCTTTCGGTAATCTGTCCGGAAGCGCCACCACCATGGCGTAGCCTCCCGTACCGAGACCCATCGCGAGCGCGGTCGTGTTGAGCAGCACCGCATCGCCTGGCTCCGGGTGTCCCACCAGGGCGGGATAGGCCAGCGCGCGAGCGCTGCCCTCCTCGGTGGTGACGTCCAGTTCCATCGCCCCCGGCCACTCGCGCCGGATCCGCACGACCTCGCCCCTGCGCCATCTGATCACCGGGGAAGAGTAGCGTCACCTGGACGTAGAGTCATTTGAACAGGGAAGGAGGCCGGATGTCGCGCCGGAAGACCGAACGGTTGCTGAACCTTGTGATCTGCCTGCTGGCCACGCGGCGGCCGCTCAGCGCCGAACACATTCGCCACGCGGTGCCCGGCTACGACGCCGCCAACGACGAGGCCTTCCAGCGGATGTTCGAGCGGGACAAGAACGAACTGCGCGAGATCGGCATTCCGATCGAGGTCCACAAGGACCCGTGGGAGGAGGATCCGGGCTACCGGATCGTCCGGCAGGCCTACGAGCTGCCCGAGATCACCCTTGAGCCCGACGAGGCCGCGGTGGTCGGCCTGGCGGCCCAGGTGTGGCAGCGGGCCAGCCTGGCCGAGGCCGCGAGCGGGGCGCTGCTGAAGCTCCGGGCCGGGGGAGTGGAGACCGACGAGGGCGGCGGGATGGCCGGCGGGGCGCTGGAGCTGCGGGTGGACACCCGGGACCCGTCCTTTCCCGCGCTCTGGGAGGCCGTGCGCGACCGGCGCGCGGTCCGTTTCGACTACCGGGCGGCGTCCAGCGGGAGCGTGCTCACCCGTACCGTGGAGCCGTGGGGCGTGGTCAGCCGCCGCGGCCGGTGGTACGTGGTGGGCCACGACCGCGACCGTGACGCGGCCCGGGTGTTCCGGCTCAGCCGGATCAGCGGCCCGGTCGTCCCGGTGGGCCGCCCGGGGACGGTGACGGTCCCCGAGGGGGTCGACATGACGTCGATGGTCGGCTACCGCGACGACATGACGGTCTCCGAGCGCACCGCCCTCATCCGGGTCCGCGAGGGCGCCTGCCAGGGGTTGCGCCAGGTGGCGAGGGCCGTGCGGCCGGGAGCCGACGGCTGGGACGAGCTGGACGTGGACTTCTCCGATCCCGGGCGGCTGGCCGGATGGGTCGTCGGCTTCGCAGCCGACGCCGAGGTGGTCGGGCCGCCGGACGCCAGGGAGGCCGTGATCCGCCGTCTGAAGGGGGCCCTGGCGTGACGCGCGGGAGGGCGGCGTGGCGCGTGGGGGCGGGGAAGCGGCGGACGATCGATCGGGGCGTCATGGACGTGGAGCGGAGCGAGGCATGAGCACGGCCGACCGGTTGCCCAGACTGCTGGCGCTGGTGCCCTATCTGATGTCGCACCCCGGGGCGCAGGTGCCCGAGGTGGCGAAGATCTTCGGGCTGAGCGAGAAGCAGCTCATCGACGACCTGCAGCTGGTGTGGATGTGCGGGCTGCCCGGCCACACGCCGGGTGACCTGATCGACGTCTCGTGGGACGGCGGTGAGATCGTCATCGACAACGCCGACACCATCGCCCGCCCGCTGCGGCTGGGCGTGGACGAGGCCAGCGCCCTGCTGGTGGCCCTGCGCGTGCTCAGCGAGATGCCCGAGTTCGGCGAGCGCGACGCGCTGGTCCGGGTCATCGCCAAGTTCGAGCGGGCCGCCGGTGAGGGCGCGGCGGCGGTCAGCAGCCAGGTCGCCGTCGAGGTGGACGCGACGCCCGACGCGCTGCCCGTCGTCAACGAGGCGCTGCGGCGCGGCAGGCGGCTGTCGCTCCGCTACTACGTGCCGGGCCGCGACGAGATCACCCCGCGCGAGGTCGATCCGATGCGCCTGGTCGTGGTGGACGGCCGCTCCTACCTGTCGGGCTGGTGTTACCGGGCCGAGGCGGTGCGGCTGTTCCGGCTGGACCGGGTGCTCACGGTCGAGCTGCTGGACGTGGCGGCCGACCCGCCGGCCCACGCCGAGCCCGGCGAGGTGACGCCCGGGGTGTTCCGGCCGTCGCCCACGGACGAGCTGGTGGAGCTGGAGCTGACCCCGGCCGGCCGCTGGGTCGCCGAGTACTACCCGTGTGAGCAGGTCACCGAGCTTGGCGAGGGCCGCCTGCGGGTGGCGCTGCGGGCCCGCGACCAGGGCTGGCTGGTACGGCTGGCCCTGCGCCTGGGCGACACCGGCCGGGTGCTCTCCCCGGACTCGCTGGCCGCGGGTGTCAGGGAGGCCGCGGCCTCGGCGCTGAGCCGGTACGAGTCGGCCTCCTGACGTCCGGCGTTATGATCTGCCGGTATGACCTGGATCTTCGCCGCGGCCGGGCTGGGCCTCGCCGGGCTGCTCCTGCTGGGTTTCCTGGCGTTCCGCGTGCTGCTGGCGGCCCGGAGGCTCGGCGGGGAGGTGGAGCGGGCCGGCCGGAGGCCGGCCCCGGCACAGCGCGTCCTTGACGAGCGGATCCGGACAGTCCGGTCGCGGAAGGGGTGAGTCTGTGTCCGGGGGAGCGTACGATCGGGCTGAGAGTGCATGTCGTTCGGCGTAAGGATGTGTCATGCCCAACCTGGGTGTTCCCGAGCTTCTGATCATCGGATTGCTTCTGGTGCTGCTCTTCGGCGCGAAGAAGCTGCCCGACACCGCTCGCTCCCTCGGCCGGTCGCTCCGCATCTTCAAGTCGGAGACCACCAAGCTGCGTGAGGACGAGGAGACGACCACGGCGACCGCCACCGTCGTCCAGCCTCCGCCGGCCGCCGTTCCGGCTCCGCAGCCGATCCCGCCGGCCGCCCCGCCGACCGCGACGGTGGAGGAGCAGGCCCGCGCGCTGGAGGAGCAGGCCGCCAGGCTACGCGCTCAGGCGGGCGCCCCCAAGCCCCAGTAGGCTGCCCTACGTCCGGATCATTCCACTCGTCAGACCGGGATTCGTGAATGGCGTTGCTGAAGTGGCCCAGACCGGGCCGTAACGGGCCGGGGTCATCCCACGACGCGGCCGAGGGGCGCATGCCGCTCATGGAGCATCTCCGTGAGCTGCGCAACCGCCTGGTCATCGCCCTGCTCGGTCTGCTCGTCGGCATCGTCATCGGGTTCGTCTACTTCGATCCGATCTGGACGTTCCTGCAGAGGCCGTACTGCGCACTGCCGCAGGCCCAGCAGCTGAGGCCGGGCGAGTGCTCGATGCTGGTCCTCGGGGTCTTCAACTCCTTCTTCGTCAACCTCAAGGTCGCGGCCATGTTCGGCATGGTGGCGTCCTCGCCGGTGTGGCTGTGGCAGCTCTGGGCCTTCGTCACGCCGGGTCTGTACCGCAACGAGAAGCGCTACTCGGTCATGTTCATGGGGCTGGCCATCCCCCTGTTCCTCGGTGGCGCGGCCCTGGCCTACGTCGTCATGTCCACCGGCCTGTCGATCATGCTCGGCTTCGCCCCGCCCGGCACGCTGACCGGTCTCACCATCGACGAGTACCTCGACTACGTCCTGATCATGATCATCGTGTTCGGGATCTCGTTCGAGCTGCCGCTGCTGATGGTCTTCCTGAACGTCATCGGGGTCCTGCCGCGCTCCCTGGTGGCCAAGCACCGCCGCATGGTCATCTTCGTCATGTTCGTCTTCGGCGCCGTCGCCACCCCGGGGGGCGACCCGTTCACGATGATCGCGCTGGCCCTGCCGATGGTGCTCCTGTTCGCCCTGGCCGAGGGCTTCATGTATCTGCGCGAGAGACGCCTGCCCAAGGACGAGGACTTCTCCCACCTGTCCGACGACGAGGCGTCCCCCCTGCTGGAGGACGACTCCCCTCTCGATCCGGGCACGGCGGGTGGCGACCCCGATAAATAGCGTCAGATAGGCGGTATGTTCCGGTCTGTGTCCGGAGAGATCGTCGTCCTCGTCAACCCCGCGGCCCGTGGCGGCCGTTCGCGCGCCCTGCTCGCCCCGGTGCTCGGCAGGCTCCGGAGGGGCGGCCGTGAGATCTCGGTGATCGTCGAGGGGTCCGCGGCCGAGACCCTTGAGCGCGCCCGTACGGCCGTCGCCGAAAACCCCGGCGCGCTGGTGGCCTTCGGCGGCGACGGCCTGGTCCACCTGGCCCTTCAGGCGGTCGCCGGCACCGGCGTGCCGCTGGGGGTCATTCCGGCGGGGACCGGCAACGACATCGCCGCCGCGCTCGGCCTGCCGAAGGGCGACCTGACGGCCGCCGCCGACGTCGTGCTCAGGGGCGAGACGCGGGTGATCGACGCCGCGAAGGCCGGCGGCGAGTGGTTCGCCGGGGTGGTGGCCTGCGGGTTCGACTCCCGCGTCAACGAGCGGGCCAACCGGATGACCTGGCCGCCCGGCATGGCCAGATACGTCGTCGCGCTGGCCGGGGAGCTGCGCTCCTTCAGGCCGATCCCCTTCCGGATCGGCCTGGACGGGCCGGACGGACCCGAGACGATCGAGTGCGAGGCCATGCTGGTCGCGGTCGGCAACACCTCCTCCTACGGCGCGGGGATGCGGGTCTGCCCGGACGCCGTTCCCGACGACGGCCTGCTGGACGTGACGATCCTCGGCGCCGTGCCCAAGCGGACGTTCCTGCGCACCTTCCCCCGCGTCTACCGGGGCTCCCACGTCACCCACCCCTCCGTCGCGGTCAGGCGCGCCCACAGGGTCACCCTGGAGGCCCCCGAGGTGGTCGCCTACGCCGACGGCGAGCGGCTCGGCCCCGTCCCGCTCGTCTGCGAGATCGTCCCCGGCGCGCTGCGGGTCCTGCGCTAGGCCGGGATCCGCTCGCCGGCGGGCCACGGGTCCTCCGCCGGAAAAGGGTCCTCCTCCGGCGGCGGCACGGGCCGGTACGGGGCCGGCCGATCGCCTCACCGACCTGAGCCGCGGCGGACCGACCGGAATCCCGATATCGGTAGGCTTGGAGACATGACGACCCCAGCGGAACGTTACGCTGCCTTCCGTCAGAGCCAGGCCGACAGCGGGCCGGCGCTGACCTCGTTCCGTGGTCTGTACGACTTCGAGCTGGACGACTTCCAGCTCGACGCCTGCCGCGCCCTGGAGGCCGGCGACGGGGTGCTCGTGGCGGCCCCCACCGGGTCGGGTAAGACCGTGGTGGGCGAGTTCGCGGTGCACCTGGCCCTGCAGGAGGGCCGTAAGTGCTTCTACACCACCCCGATCAAGGCGTTGTCCAACCAGAAGTACAACGACCTGGTCAAACGGTACGGCGCGGCCAAGGTCGGCCTGCTCACCGGAGACAACAGCGTCAACGGCGAGGCCCCGATCGTCGTCATGACGACCGAGGTGCTGCGCAACATGCTCTACGCCGGTTCCGCCACCCTGGCCGGGCTCGGCTTCGTGGTGATGGACGAGGTGCACTACCTGGCGGACCGGTTCCGCGGCGCGGTCTGGGAAGAGGTGATCATCCACCTGCCCGAGTCCGTGCGGCTGGCCGCGCTGTCGGCCACGGTCAGCAACGCCGAGGAGTTCGGCGAGTGGCTGGGTGAGGTCCGCGGCGACACCAGTGTCATCGTGGACGAGCACCGCCCGGTCCCGCTCTGGCAGCACATGCTCGTCGGTCACCGTCTCCACGACCTGTTCGTCTCCGACGAGGACGGCCGGCGTCCACTGGTCAACCCCAACCTGCTCCGTCTGGCCAGGGACGAGGAACGCCAGTCGTACGGCAAGGGCCGGCGAGGCTACTCCCGGCCGCGCAGGGGCGGGCCGCCCGACCGCGCCCAGGCCATCGAGCGCCTCGACGCCGCGGGCCTGCTGCCCGCGATCACCTTCATCTTCTCCCGGGCGGGCTGTGACGCGGCCGTCCTGCAGTGTCTGCACGCCGGCATCCGGCTCACCACCGACGCGGAGCGCCACGAGATCCGGCAGATCGTCGACGAGCGGACCGCGCACCTGCCCGACGAGGACCTGGCCGTGCTCGGCTACCTCGAATGGCGCGACGCCCTGGAGCGCGGCCTGGCCGCCCACCACGCGGGCATGCTCCCGGCCTTCAAGGAGGTCGTGGAGGAGCTGTTCACCCGTAACCTGGTGAAGGCCGTGTTCGCCACCGAGACCCTCGCGCTGGGCATCAACATGCCCGCCCGCTCCGTGGTGATCGAAAAACTCGACAAGTGGAACGGTGAGACCCACGCCGATCTCACCCCGGGTGAGTACACCCAGCTCACCGGCAGGGCCGGGCGGCGCGGCATCGACGTCGAGGGTCACGCGGTGGTTCAGTGGCAGCCGGGTATGGACCCGCTCCAGGTCGCCGGTCTGGCCAGCACCCGCACCTACCCGCTGCGCTCCAGCTTCCGCCCCTCCTACAACATGGCGGTCAACCTGGTCGGGCAGGTTGGCAGGGAACGTGCCAGGACGCTCCTGGAGTCCTCTTTCGCGCAGTTCCAGGCGGACCGGGCCGTGGTCGGCATCGCCAAGCAGGTACGCCGGCACGAGGAGGCCCTGCAGGGATATCGCGAGGCGATGACCTGCCATCTGGGGGACTTCGAGGAGTACGCCGCGATGCGCAGGGCGTTGTCCGATCGGGAGGCCGAGCTGTCACGCCGGCGAGGCGCGGCCCGCAGGGCGCAGTCACTGCGCTCGCTGGAGGCGCTGAGGCCCGGCGACATCATCCGCGTTCCCGGTGGCCGCAGGGCCGGGCTGGCGGTCGTCCTCGACCCCGGCCTCAACTCCCGGGGGGAGGGCCCCTCCCCGCTGGTGCTCACCATCGGCAAGCAGGTCAAGAAGCTGTCGCCGGCCGACTTCCCGGTCCCGGTGGAGCCGGTCGAGCACCTGCGCATCCCGAAGAACTTCAATCCGCGCTCACCGAAGGAGCGGGCCAACCTGGTCTCCTCCGTGCACGCCAAGATCGGTGACCGCGACTTCGGAAAGCCGGACAGGGCCCGCGACCACGCCGTCGAGGACGACGAGATCATCCGCCTGCGCAGGGAGATTCGCCGGCACCCCTGCCACGGCTGTGACGAGCGGGAGGACCACGCCCGCTGGGCGGAGCGCTACTACAAGCTGCTGCGCGAGACCGAGGGCCTGCGCCGCAGGGTCGAGGGCCGCTCCCACGTGATCGCCCGCACCTTCGACAAGGTCTGCGGGGTGCTCGACCAGCTCGGCTACCTCGACGGCGAGGCCGTCACCGCCGAGGGCCGCCGCCTGGCCCAGCTCTACACCGAACTCGACCTGCTCACCGCCGAGTGCCTGCGCGCCGGGCTCTGGGACGACCTCGATCCGGCCGAGCTGGCCGCCGCCGTCTCCTCGCTGGTCTTCGAGTCCCGGCAGGCCGACGAGGCCCGGCAGCCCCGGATCCCCGCCGGCGGCGTGCAGAAGGCGCTTGGCGAGATGGTTCGCCTCTGGGGTGAGCTGGAGTCCATCGAGAGCGACCACGGTCTGTCGTTCATCAGGGAGCCCGATTTCGGGTTCGCCTGGGCGACCTTCCGCTGGGCCAGGGGCCATAATCTGGACGCCGTGCTCGGTGACGGGGTCAACGGCTCCGAGCTGGCCGCCGGTGACTTCGTGCGCTGGGTCAAGCAGCTGCTCGATCTGCTCGGCCAGATCTCCGACGCCGCTCCGGCCGGCGGCAGGGTGAGGCAGAGCGCGGGCAAGGCCATGGACGCGCTGCGGCGTGGGGTGGTGGCCTACTCGTCCCTGGCCTGAGGAGCGGCCTGAGAAGCGGGGGGAGGCGGCCAACTGACCGCCCGGTCAATACCTCGTGACGGCTGGCGTGCAGAACGTCACCTTCAGGGCTGTTTCTGGGGAGATGGTACTGGAAATCCCCATGTCGGACCCCGTTGAGTCCCCCGTACACGGAGGTAGGCATGTTCGCCCTCATCGCCGCGCTGCTGTTCGCCCTCGCTCTGATCTTCCAGCTCGCCGGCGTGGCCGTCGGCACCATCGTGACCGTCACCACGCTCGTCCTCGCCGGGCTGATCTGCGTCGCACTGCACCTGCTGGGTGTCGGCGCGGGCTGGAGCCTGAAGCGCTGACCGCTCCCGCGGCTCCCGGGGCCGCGTCCGGCCCCCGGGCGCGGCGCCGGTGGTCCCGGGGTTTCGGTACTCCGGGAATTCGAGTGACCCGGGCGGTCCCGCGGCCTGTGCGGAGCACCCGGCCCCCTCTTTCGGGAGCCCGCCGCCTCCCCGTCAGGCCAGGCTGAAACGGACCTCTCTGGTGGCCGGGTCGGCACGCGTCAGCCGTACCCGGACCGTCTCGCCCAGCGGAAGCCGCTCACCGTCGCAGCGGGCCACCACCGGGGGGTCGCCGATCTGCACCTGGCCCCACGGACGGCCGTCGTCCACCTCGATCACCACCGCGTCGAACGTCTGGCCCACGCGCTCGCGCAGCACGAACGCCTCCACCAGGTCCACGCACGCCCGCTCGACCGATCCCGCCCGCCGCCCGGTCACGTGCATGATGCCCGGCAGTTCGCCCATGGCCCGCTGGATCTCCTCGGGCACCGGCTCACCCGCCGCGACGGACAGGCAGATCTCGGTGGCGTAGCGGTCGATGAGGCGGCGCAGCGGCGCGGTCACGTGAGCGTACGGCGCGGCCACCGCCGCGTGCCCGGCGTGGACGGGGGGCTCGCCGTTGAAGGCCACATACCCGGCCCCGCGCAGCAGTACCGTCGACTCCGCCAGGAACGCGGCCTGCTCGGGGAGTTTGGGGTCGAGGCCGTGGACGACGTCGCCGTAGGCCGCGCCCTCCGGCCACGGCACGCCGAGCGCGGCGGCCACCCGGCGGACCTGGGCGATCCGCTCGGCGGGGGCGGGCGGCAGCACCCGCAACAGGCCGATCTCGGCGTCCAGCATCATCGAGGCGGCGGCCATCCCGGTCAGCAGTGAGATCTGCGCGTTCCACGCCTCGGCGTCCAGCGGGGCGCGCAACTCCACCCGGTAGCCCTCCCCGTCGGGGACGACCTCCTGCTCGGGTGTGGGCAGCGTGACACCGCCCCTGGCCCGCTCCAGCCCCAGGCGGAGCCGGCCGATCTCGGCCAGCAGCCGCAGCGTGCCGTCGGCGGTGCCGGTGTCCACCGAGGCCTGGACATAGTCGTAGTCGAGCCGTTCGCGGCTGCGCACCAGCGCCCTGGTCACGTCGGCGCCCACCGTCCGCCCGTCGGCGTCCAGGTCGACGCACCACAGGACGGCCGGCCGGATGGCGCCGGGCAGCAGGCTGGCCGCGCCCTCCGACAGGATCGCCGGATGCAGGGGCACCCGCCCGTCGGGCATGTAGACGGTCTCGCCCCGGCTGCGGGCCTCGGTGTCGATCGCCCCGCCGGGCCGTACGAACGCGGCGACGTCGGCGATGGCGTACCAGACGCGGTAGCCGCCGGGACGTTCCTCCAGGTGCACGGCCTGGTCCAGGTCCATGGATCCCGGCGGGTCGACGGTGATGAGCGGCAGGTCGGTGCGGTCCAGGTCGGGCAGCGCGGGCACCTCGGCGACCCACTCCGCCTCCTCGGTCACGGCCCGGGGGAATCCCTCCGGCAGCTTCACCTCCCGGCGGATCCGGTCGAAACCGTCACGGAGTCGTGGATGGGACTCTCCGGGCACCCGGATGCTCTTGTGCGGCACGGGGGTCAACCTACCGCTCCGTGCCGCGTGGGCGGCCTCAGCCCCCGGACGCCCCCGGGGCCTCGAACAGGACCTCCGACAGGCGGCTCAGGGGACCGTTCAGGCCGTAGCGCCCGGCCAGGGCGTCGAGCGCCTCCGGGTCGCGAGGCCTGAGGGGCAGGGAGAGGTCCAGGTCGGGGAGGGGCACGTCACGGACGACCTGGACCACCGCCGGGGCGACCCGCAGGTAGTCGCGGGCCGCGCTCAGCCTGGCCCGCCGGGCGGCGGTGAGGCCGTCACCGCCCTCTCCGCCGTCCAGGGCTCCGATGAGGGCCTCCAGCGCGCCGAACCGGTTGATCAGGTCGGCCGCGGTCTTGTCGCCGACCCCCGGCACGCCGGGCAGGCCGTCGCTGGGGTCGCCGCGCAGGGTGGCGAAGTCGGCGTAGCGGCGGCCGGGCACGCCGTACCTGGCGGACACGGCGGCCTCGTCGACGACCTGGAGGTTCTTGACGCCCTTCGCGGTGTAGAGGACCCTGATCGGCCGGGTGTCGTCGACGAGCTGGAACATGTCCCGGTCGCCGGTGACGATGTCCACCGGGCCCCGGGCCCGGACGGCCAGCGTGCCCATCACGTCGTCGGCCTCGTAGCCGGGCACGCCGACGCGGGCGATGCCCGCCGCGTCGAGAACCCGCTCGATCACCGGCACCTGCGGGGCGAGCGTGCCGGGGATCTCCTCGCCGCCGCCGGGGGCGACCCGGTGGGCCTTGTAGGTCGGGATCGCCGCCACCCGGAAGGCGGGCCGCCAGTCGGCGTCCATGCAGGCGGCCAGCGCGCCGGGGGAGTGCTCCCGGACCAGCATGGCGATCATGTCGATGAGGCCGCGGATCGCGTTGACGGGCATGCCGTCGGGGGCGGTCACCGACTCCGGCACCCCGTAGAAGGCGCGGAAGTACAGGGACGGGGTGTCGAGAAGCATCAGCCCGGGCATGGCGACCATTTAACCAATCAACCAAGCACCCCGATCACCAGCACGCAGGTGTCGTCTTCGGGGTTGGGCCCGCCGACCGACTCGATCAGCCGGTCAAGCCCGGTGGCCAGCTCGGCGTCCGAGGCGCCGCGGAAGAGGTCGGCCGCCGCGGCCAGGGTCAGCGCGAGACCCTCGTCGATGTCGCGGTCGCGCCGCTCGACCAGGCCGTCGGTGAAGAGAAGCAGCAGGTCGCCCGGGAGCAGTCTCACCCCGGCCGGCTCGTACGGCTCGGTCAGAGTGGCGCCCAGCAGGACCCCGGCGGGCGGATCGAGCTGGGCGGCCACCCCGTCACGGATGAGGATCGGCGCGGGGTGCCCGGCCTGGCTCCAGGCGAACACGCCGGTGGCCGGGTCCAGGTGGCCGATCACCGCGGTCGCGGTGGTCTCCTCCATCCGGTGCATTACCAGGTCGTTGAGCCAGGTCAGCAGCCGGTCGGCGGGTTCGCCGGTCATCGACAGGCCGATCAGCGCGTGCCGGAGCCGGGCCATCCGGGTGATCGCCGGCAGGCCGTGGCCCGACACGTCGCCGATGGTCAGCAGCACCCGGCCGTCGGGCAGGGGGACGGCGTCGTACCAGTCGCCGCCGAGACCGTCCTTCACCCCCGCCGGAATGTAACGGACCCCGATCCGGGTGCCGGGCGGCCCGGCGGCCGGCCCGAGGCCGGGCATGATCGCCTCACGCAGGGCCGCGTTGACCTGCCGCTCCCGGGCGGCCCGCTCGCGGACCTCCAGGAGCCGGCGCCGGGACCCCAGCATGACCTGCTCGGCTCGGCGGCGGCCGGTGACGTCCTGGATCACACCGTGAACGGCGGCGCGTCCCTCGGCCGTGACGAGGTCGAGGACCACGCACAGGTTCCGGACCTCCCCCCGGCGGCGGATGCGGAACTCGGCCCGCCCCGGCTCGGCCAGGTTCACCACCGCCCGCAGCAGCGCGTCGAGGGCAGCCCGGTCCGCGGGCTCGACCTGGCCGACCAGGTCGCGCAGGTGGATCGGGCCCGCGCCGGGGTCGCGGCCGAAGATGACGTAGGCGTGGTCGGACCAGGTGGACTCCCCGGTCTGGAGGTTCCACTCGACCCAGCCCAGGTTGCCCAGTCGTTCGGCCTGGGCCAGTCGCGCGGTGAGAAGTTGTTGTTCCACGGCCATGTGCTCGCCCAGCTCTCCGCGTAACCGCTGCACCATCTCTGCGGCGGTCAGCGGGGCGGAACCGGTCACGAGGTCGTTTCGTGGGTGGAGGGGTGGCTGGTGGCCGCCCACTACGCCGACCATGTAGCTCGCTCTCGAAATGTGGGGACCTGCGGACATCCTGCCGACAAAATGTGATCGTCCTTCAACGGATTGTAGTGATGGTGCCGCGGACCTGGCGGCTTTTCCCGGACTTTCCCCGGCCACCCCCGGCGCCGGGTACGGTCGTGATGTATCCCGGATTACATTGGTTGATGTGACAATGGAGTCCTCTGATCTGTATCCCATCACCCGCCTGGCCGCGGCCCGTGAGGCGGCGGCCGTCGCCGGACTCGACGCGCTGCTGCTCACGCCCGGGCCCGACCTTCGCTATGTGACCGGCTACGAGGCGTTGCCGCTGGAGCGGCTCACCTGCCTGGTGCTGCCCGTCAAGGGTGAGGCCTTCCTTACCGTGCCGCGGCTGGAACTGCCCGCCGCCGAGCACTCCCCGGCGTCGAGGCTCGGCGTCGAGTTCGTGCCCTGGGAGGAGACCGACGACCCCTACGCGGCCGTCGCCGCGCGTCTGGGCGGCGTCGCCCGGGTGGGCCTGGCCGACCGCATGTGGGCTCTGCAGTCGCTGCGCTTCCGCGACGCGCTGCCCGGCACCGAGCAGGTACTGGCCGGGACCGTGCTGCGGGATCTGCGCATGCGCAAGAGCCCGGCCGAGGTGGCAGCCCTCCGAGAGGCCGGGGCGGCGATCGACGCCGTGCACGCGCAGGTGCCCGGCTTCCTGCGGGCCGGCAGGACCGAGCGCGAGGTCGGCAGGGACATCGCCGAGGCGATCATCGAGGCCGGGCACTCGATCGTCGACTTCGTCATCGTCGCCTCCGGGCCCAACGGCGCCAGCCCCCACCACGAACTGTCCGGCCGGGTCATCCAGCCGGGTGAGCCCGTCGTGGTCGACATCGGCGGCCAGATGCCCAGCGGCTACTGCTCGGACTCCACCCGGGTCTACTGCATCGGGGAGCCCCCGGCCGCTTTCGCGAAGTACTACGACGTGCTCCAGCGCGCCCAGGAGGCCGCCTGCGACGCCGTACGGCCGGGCGTTTCGTGCGAGTCGGTCGACGCCGCCGCGCGCGACGTGATCGCCGCCGAGGGCTACGGGGAGTACTTCATCCACCGCACCGGTCACGGCATCGGCCTGGAGACCCACGAGGAGCCCTACATCGTCGCGGGCAACGCCGAGCCGCTGGCGCCGGGCCACGCCTTCTCCATCGAGCCGGGGATCTACCTGCCGGGGGCCCACGGTGCTCGCATCGAGGACATCCTGATCTGCACCGAGGAGAGCGGCGAGCGGGTCAACCACCGGCCTCGCGAGCTTGTGGTCGGATAATCACACGCACTCGTCATCGTGTAACAAGTGCCACAATCGGGGTGGCCGGTGATCCCGGCTGCCCCGTTGTCGTTCGCGCCATGACCTGGAGTGTGCGGATATGACCGTTGAGCGAGTGCTGCCGACCCCCGAGGCCCACGATCTGCTGGAGCTGGTCCGCGACCTGATCGGCAAGGAGGTCGCGCCCCGGGCGTCGGCCGACGAGGCCGCCGGGCGCTTCCCCCGCGAGGTGTTCGCCACCCTGGGCGGGGCGGGGCTGCTCGGCCTGCCCTATCCCGAGGAGCACGGCGGCGCGGCGCAGCCGTACGAGGTCTATCTCCAGGTGATCGAGGAGCTCGCGGCCGGCTGGCTGGCGGTCGGGCTCGGCCTGTCGGTGCACACCCTGTCCTGCTTCCCGGTCGCCGCCCACGGCACCGCCGCGCAGCGTGCCGCGCTGCTGCCGGACATGCTCGGCGGCGAGTCGCTGGGCGCCTACTGCCTGTCGGAGCCCCACTCGGGATCCGACGCCGCCGCCCTGACCACCCGGGCGGTCCCCGACGGCGGTGGCTACGCCGTGGACGGCGTCAAGGCGTGGATCACCCACGCCGGCGTCGCCGACTTCTACACCCTGCTGGCCCGGACCGCCCCCGGCGGAGGGCGCGGCGTCTCCTGCTTCCACGTACCCGCAGGGACCGGCGGCCTGTCGTTCGGCGAGCCCGAGCGGAAGATGGGCATGCGGTCCTCGCCGACCGCCCAGGTCCGCTTCGACGGACTGCGGCTGGCGCCGGACGCGCTGCTGGGCGCGGAGGGCGAGGGTTTCCGCATCGCCATGGCCGCCCTGGACGGCGGCAGGCTCGGCATCGCCGCCTGTGCCGTCGGCCTGGCCCAGGCCGCGTGCGACGCGGCCGTCGCCTACGCGGGGGAGCGCCGTCAGTTCGGCTCGCGGATCGCCGACTTCCAGGGGATCGGCTTCATGCTCGCCGACATGGCCACCCGGATCGCCGCCGCGCGCGCCCTCTACCTGGAGGCCGCCCGCCTGCGCGACGCGGGCCGGCCGTACGGCACGCGGGCCGCGATGGCCAAGCTGTTCGCCACGGACATGTGCATGAAGGTCACCACCGACGCCGTCCAGGTCTTCGGCGGCTACGGCTACGTGGAGGACTTCCCGGTCGAGCGCTACATGCGGGAGGCCAAGGTCCTGCAGATCGTCGAGGGCACCAACCAGGTGCAGCGCCTGGTGATCGGCCGCTCGCTGACCCGTTAGGGGCGGCCGGGGGCACGGGTGCCGCGATCACGGTGAGGTCACCACAGCAGGCGCAGCAGGGAGAGCACGGTGAAGACGGCGGCGCAGGTGAGCGTGATGATCATGGTGCGCAGCCGGGCCGAGGTCGTCGGGCGGAGCAGGAGCGGGAACGACAGGCCCATGACCACCAGGGCGGAGAGGATCCACGGTCCGCCGGGCTGCACCCCGCCGTGGGGCAGGGAGGCCGCCTGCTGGATGTCCCGGGCGCCCTCGGTGAACATCAGGCCGCCGACCAGCCCCACGGCCACGTCGCCGGCCAGGTCGCGCCGCCGGCTGAGGTAGCCGAGCGCGCCGAAGCCGATCACCGTGATGCTCAGCGCGGCCTGCCAGCTCTCGTCGGGCCTGCTGATCAGGGTCGCGTCGTGGTTGAGCGCGTGGGCGACCATGTGGCCGGCCATCAGCCCCGCGGCGGTCAGCAGACCGTTCAGCGCGGCCCAGGCCGCGCTCGCCGCGGCGCGTGTCATGACGAGGACCAGCAGCCCGTAGGCGTACGGGTCGTAGACCGCGGCGATGTCCGCGGGCAGCACCTCGGCGAGCGACTCGCCCACCAGGCCCAGGACCATGCCCAGTCCGAGCCCGGCGAGCATCCAGTTGATGATGAGGCATTCCCGCCTGTCCAGCGCCTGGAAGTCGACCTGCCAGTGTGTCTCGCGCCGGCTACGGCGCATGCCCCTGTCCATGGCCGCCATTTCGCCCCCTAAACGTGGTGGGAGTCGGCCTGCCCAATACGTTTCTTCACATTGGTGCCCCATGGAGCCGAAAATATGACAAAAGAGGCAAAAAAATCGTTTTCCGCTGTCCGGCGCCGACCTCGCCGGACCCCTCAGAGCCCGTACTCCTCCAGCAGGCGCAGCCAGACCTCGCTGACCGTGGGGAAGGCGGGGACCGCGTGCCAGAGCCGGTCGAGCGTCACCTCGGCGGTGACCGCGACCGTCGCCGAGTGCAGCAGCTCGGCCACCCCCTGGCCGGCGAAGGTCACGCCGAGCAGGACGCGCCGCCGCTCGTCCACGACGGCCTTGGCCCTGCCCCGGTACCCGTCGCCCAGCAGGGAGGCGCCGGAGACCGCGCCCAGGTCGTACTCGACCGCGCGCACGTCGAACCCCTCGGCCCTGGCGACGGCCTCGGTGCGCCCGACGGCGCAGACCTGCGGGTCGGTGAAGATCACCTGGGGGGCGCCGTACCCGTCCGCCGCGTCGCGCAGCGCCGGCAGGTCGTCGCGCTCCCCCCGCGCCCGCGCCACGATGACGTCGCCGCACACCCGCGCCTGGTACTTGCCCATGTGGGTGAGCAGGTTGCGGCCGTTGACGTCGCCCACGGCGTACAGCCAGCCGCCGTCGGCGTCGGTCGCGAGCATGCTGTCGTGGACCCCCACCGGGCCCGTGTCCGGCAGACCCGCGGTGTCCAGGCCGAGGTCCGCCGTCGCGGCCCGGCGGCCGGTGGCCACCAGCAACTCGTCGGCCTCCACCCGTGACCCCTCGGCCAGGTGCACGGTGACCGCGCCGCCGGGCTCGGGCCGCTCCACCCGGACCACCCGGGCGCCGGCACGCACCTCGACGCCGCCGGCGGCGAGCGAGGCCGCCACGAGCTCCCCGGCGAACGGCTCCATCCGGCCGAGCAGAGAGTCACCCCGCACCAGAAGCGTCGTCTCCCCGGCGCCGAGCCCGTGCAACGCCTGCGCCATCTCGCAGGCCACCACGCCCCCGCCCAGCACGGCCAGCCGCCGCGGGACGGCCCGGACGGCCGTCGCCTCGTGACTCGTCCACGGCGAGGACTCGGCCAGCCCGGGGATCGGCGGGATCACCGGGCGGCTGCCGGTGGCCAGCACGACGGCGTGCCGGGCGCGCAGCGGGCGGACGGAGCCGCCCGGGACGGCCACCTCGACCCGCCTGGTGCCCCGCAGCCTGCCCCGGCCCCGCACGAACGTCGCGGGCAGGTTCTCGACCCACTCCACCTGCCCGCCGTCGTCCAGGTGCGACACGGCCTCGTCGCGCCGGGCGAGTACGGCGGCGACGTCGATCGGCCCCGGCTCCAGGCCGGGCACCCGGCCGACCTCGGCGGTGAGCTCCACCGGGCGGAGCAGGGCCTTGCTGGGGACGCACGCCCAGTAGGAGCACTCCCCGCCCGCCAGGTTCTCCTCCACCACCGCGACGCTCAGCCCCCCTCGGGCCACGCGGGCCGCGACGTTCTCCCCGGCGGGACCGGCGCCTATCACGATCACGTCGAACTCGTCGGACACGATTGCCTCTACCTCCCAGAGCGAACGGGCCGGCCGCCGGTCTCGGCGGGACGGTCCCGGGCGCACCAGCCTTTCATCCCCGCCGACGGCGCGGGGGGATCCGGCCGGGCGTCTCGCGGCGACGCCCGCGAGCCCTCAGCGGGACCCCGGGCAGTTCCGGCGCGGGCAGCGGGGCGCCCACGGGGCCCGGCACCGTGCCGAACCCCCCGCCCCCCGTCCACTCCCGCCGGAACTCCACGATCTCGTCGTGATCGCGGCCCACGAAGTTCCACCACATCACGATCCGCTCCTCGAACGGCTCGCCGCCCAGGAGCAGCACGCGCGCCGGCCCTCCGGCCCGCAGGACGAGGCCCGGCCGGCCGGTGCCGAGATACAGCAGGGGGCCGGGCGCGAGGCCGGTCCCGCCGACCTGGGCCGCGCCGGACAGGGTCAGCGCCGCGTACTCGAAGTCCGGGCGCAGCGGGATCCGGGCCTCGGCCCCCGCCTCCAGGGACACCTCGGCGCCGACGAGGGGGCTGTAGGTCCTGGCGGGTGACACCGCGCCGCCGAGCTCGCCCACGAGCACGGTCGCGGTGAAGCCGGGGCCGGCCAGTGACGGCAGCGCCGGATGGTGCGCGAAGCGCGGCTCCACCCACCGGTGGGCGTCGGGCAGCGCCACCCAGAGCTGCACCCCGTGCAGTTCGGCGTCGCGGGGCGACTCCTCCGCGTGGGAGACGGCACGGCCCGAGGTCATGAGGTTGAGCTGTCCGGGCCTGATCGGCTGCTCGCTGCCGAGGCTGTCGCGGTGCAGCACCTCGCCCTCCACCAGCCAGCTGACCGTCTGGAGACCGCTGTGCGGATGCGGGGGCACCCGCATGGTCGCCGCCTCCGGGCCGTAGTGGTCCACGAAGCACCAGGCGCCCACCATCCGGATCTCCCGGTTCGGCAGGGTCCGGGTGACCCTCATCCCCCTCGGGCCGCCCAGCACCACGTCGCGGCCTGCCAGCAGCTCGTTCACCGGTTCCGTGGCGACGTCCGCGAGGCCGCCGCACTCCGCCTCCCGCGGGTTCCGCTCCAGGTTGCTCATCCGCAGACTGTACGACGCCCGCCCGCCCCGGCCGTCCCGCGCCCTCTGCGCGGCGCCCGTCCCGGTGAGGCGCGCCGGGCGGGGTTGGGACCATGCCGTGACCATGGGGCGGTGCCGGGGCGCGCCGGGTGCCGTTACCGTTGACCGGGTGGAGGAGATCGACCGCCGGATCGTGACGTTGCTGGCCGGGGACGGCCGGATGAGTTTCACCGACCTCGCCAGGGAGACCGGGCTGTCGGTGTCGGCGGTGCACCAGCGGGTGCGGCGGCTGGAGAAGCGCGGGGTCGTGCGGGGGTACGCGGCGCTTGTGGACTACAACGAGGTCGGGCTCCCCCTCACCGCTTTCGTGTCGATCAAGCCCATCGACCCGGCCGCCGCCGACGACGCCCCCGACCGGCTGTCCCACCTGGGTGCCATCGAGGCGTGCCACAGCGTGGCCGGCGACGAGAGCTACATCCTCAAGGTCCGTGTCTCCTCGCCGCTCGGGCTGGAGGAGCTGCTCAACCAGATCCGTACCTCGGCCAACGTCTCGACCCGTACCACCGTCGTGCTCAGCACGCCGTACGAGCACCGTGCCCCCGAGATCCTGGGCGCGGACGACGACACCTCCGCCGAGCCGGCCTGACGCCTCCGGCTCGTCCGCGCCTCTCCCCCGGGACACCCGGCCGCCGGCGAGGCCCGCCGGCGGCCGGATATCCCGCCACCTCGCCGGTGGGGGAGGGGTCAGGCGGGGAGGGAGGAGCCGAAGACCTCGTCACGGGCGGCGGCGAGGGCGAGATCGAGCGCGCCGGTGAGGACCGGGTTGCCCTCGACGGCGGACAGCAGCAGCGGGGGCCGGGGGACGGTCAGCGCGTGGAGTTCCCGCTCGACGAGCTCTCGCAGGGTCTCGCCGCCGGCCAGGGGGGTTCCGCCGGTCAGCACGATGAGCTCCGGGTCGACGACGGAGGTGATCGAGGCCAGGCCGACCGCCAGCCTGGCGGCCACGTCGCGCAGCCCGGCGCGGGCGTCGCCGGCGTGCTTGCCGCCGCCCTCCGAGACCCGCACGGCGTTCCGCACGGCCTGCGCGAAGGTGGCGCCGCGCACGCCGTACGATCTGAGGATCCTGAGTACGGCGGCCCCGCCGGTGAGGGCCTGGTAGCCGTGGGCGGCGAGGTGTCCCGGCTCGCGGGCGACCGGCGCGCCGGGGGCGGGCAGGCAGCCGATCTCGCCGGCGCCGCCGGTGGCGCCCCGGTGCAGCCGGCCGCCCAGCACCAGCGCGGAGCCGAGGCCCTCGTCGGCCCTGAGCAGCACGAAGTCCCGGTGCCCGCGGCCCGCGCCGTGCGCCTTCTCGGCCTGGGCGACGAGGTTGACGTCGTTCTCCACGGCGACCTGGACGCCGAGCCCTCCGCCGAGGGTCGCGACCAGGTCGGGGATGTGCCAGCCGGGAGTGCTCCCGCCGGTGGCGTAGCCGAGCCGGCCGGTGCCGGGGTCGACCGCGCCCGGCACGCCGATGACCACGCGCCGCAGGCCGGCCGGGGCCCGGGCCCCCTCAAGCGCGGCGCGGACCTTGTCCACAACGTTGCCCGCGGAGCGGCCCGGGGTGGGCAGCCGGTACTCGCCGACCACCGTGCCGGTGATGTCGGCGACCCTGGCGTCGATGTGCGCGGGGGTGACGTCCAGCGCGGCCACGTACGCGGCGGCGGGGTTGAGCCGGTAGACCTCGGCGGCCCGGCCGGGCCGCCCCTCGCGGACGCCGTTCAGCACGACCAGGCCCGCCCCCCGCAGCCGGGCGAGCAACTGGGAGGCGGTGGGCTTGGACAGGCCGGTGATCGCGCCGATCTCCGGCCGGGTCAGCGGCCCGCGCTCCAGGAGTGCCTGCAGGGCGGCGCGATCGTTGATCGCCCGCAGCAGGCCGGGGGTGCCCGGGGTCGGCTGGGTCACCGGTCCTCCATGTCCGTGTGTGTCGCGGTACCGCCCATCCGGCGGAGTTAGGAAACCTTCCTAACGTGAAGTGACGGTAAGGAGACCCGGTGAACCCGGTCAAGTACGCGGGGGGTGCCGCAATCAACCTGTGACGACGGCCTGATGGGGGAACATCTCAACGGACCTGCTAGGGTGATGGTTTGTCACAACAACTAGCCCAATGGCCCGGAGTATCCCATTACTATCAACGATAATGGAGCGACGGCGACCCGTCAAATCGAGCTCGCCAAGGAGCAGGAGTACGTCTCCGGTCTCTACCAACGGCTCGACCTGTTGCGCGAGCGCACCCAGCGTCAGCTGGACGGCGTGCTGGCCCAGGGCGGGAGCGGCGGCACGCACCAGAACCGCTCCGAGCGGGACACCTTCGCCGGGATGTACGCCGAGCGTTTGGGCCGCCTCTGGGCGGTCGAGAACGGTCTTTGCTTCGGACGGCTCGACAACGCCGACCAGACCTCCCTCTACATAGGCCGCATCGGCCTGGCGGACGACGAACAGCGGCGGCTGCTGATCGACTGGCGGGCCCCGGTGGCCCAGCCGTTCTACGGTGCCACCCCCGCGGCCTCGATGGGGGTCACCCGCCGCCGCCACCTGCAGACCAAGGGCCGCAGGGTGATCGGGGTCGACGACGACCTGCTCGACCTCGACAGCCTCACCGAGGAGGACGCGGCCACTCTCAACGGCGAGGCCGCGCTGCTGGCCTCCATCGCGGCCAGGCGCACCGGGCGCATGCGCGACATCGTGGCCACCATCCAGTCCGAGCAGGACCGGATCATCCGCTCCGATCTCAGCGGCGTGCTGGTGGTGCAGGGCGGCCCCGGCACCGGCAAGACCGTGGTGGCCCTGCACCGGGCGGCCTACCTGCTCTACACCCACCGTGACAGGCTGGCCCGCAGGGGGGTGCTCATCCTCGGCCCCAACCTGACCTTCCTGCGCTACATCGAGCAGGTGTTGCCCTCCCTGGGCGAGACCGACGTGCTGCTGTCCACCGTCGCCGAGCTCTATCCCGGGGTCACCGCCACGGTCAGGGAGCGTCCCGAGGTCGCCGCGCTCAAGGGCGAGGGGCGGATGGCCCAGGTGGTGGCGCGGGCCGTAAGGGAGCGGCAGCGGGTGCCGCGCAGGCCCGTGGAGATCCGCCTCGACCGCCACACCCTCAGGCTCGACGGCCCCGTGCTGGAGGCCGCGCGCAACCGGGCGGCCCGCTCCAGGCGACCGCACAATGAGGCGCGCGGGATCTTCGTCCGCCACCTGCTCAACGTGCTCGCCCGGCAGGCCGCCAGGGAGCTCGGGAAGGGGACGATCAGCGACGACGAGCTGGCCGACATCCGCGAGGACCTGCGCACCGAGCGGCCCGTCAAGGCCGCGCTGAACAGGTTGTGGCCCTACACCACCCCGCAGCAGCTCCTCATCGGGCTGTTCACCTCCCGTGAACGGCTGGACTACGCCGCGGCCGACCTCACCGAGGCCGAGCGCGGGCTGCTGCTGCGCGAGCCGCCGCGCAAGGGGGACGGCTGGTGGGCCGCGTCCGACGTGCCGCTGCTGGACGAGGCCGCCGAGCTGCTCGGCGACATCGACCCGGCGGTGCTGCGGGCCGGCGCGTGGGTCGCCGAGGAGGAACAGGCCGCGGCGCGCGCCGCCGCGCTCGACGAACGGCGGCACCAGCTGAACTACGCCAAGGAGGTGCTGGAGCTGACCGGGCTGTCGGAGATCATGGACGCCGAGAGGTTCGCCGCCAGGCACCTGAACGACGAGGTGTACCTGACCACCGCGGAGCGGGCCGCGGTCGACCGCACCTGGGCCTTCGGCCACATCATCGTGGACGAGGCGCAGGAGCTGTCGCCGATGGACTGGCGGATGGTGATGCGGCGCTGCCCGAGCCGGTCGATGACGATCGTCGGCGACCTCGCGCAGACCGGGTCCTCCTCGGGGGTGAGGTCCTGGGCCCGGATGCTCGACCCGTACGCGGCCGGGCGCCGGCGAGAGGAGCACCTCAGCGTCAACTACCGAACCCCGGCCGAGCTGATGGCCGTGGCCGCCGACGTGCTTCCCCTGATCGGCCCCGGCCTGGTCGCGCCCACCTCGGTCCGTGAGACGGACGCGCGTCCCTGGGCCGCGTCCCCGCTGGAGTCGCTGCCCGAGGTGATCAAGAGCGAGATCGTCGAGGGCGGACGCCTGGTCGTGATCGTCCCCGAGTCCGGGGCGAGAGAGCTGGGGGAGGTCGTGACCCGGTCCGTCGAGGGGGCGGTCGCCGGGCCCGGGGCCGCCGCCCTGGACGCCCCGGTCGCGGTCCTGACCGTCGCGGAGGCCAAGGGGCTGGAGTTCGACGCGGTCGTCGTGGTGGAGCCCGAGCTGATCCTGCGGGAGTCCCCCCGGGGGGCCAGCGACCTTTACGTCGCGATGACCCGGGCGACGCAGCGTCTTGGCGTCGTCCACAGCGGCCCGCTGCCCGAGGCGCTCGCTCGACTTGAGCGACATCGGATCACATGAGACCATTGACGGCTCTCGTCGATCATGTCCCAGCTGCGAAAACTTGATGTTTCCGCAGTTGGGGACAGGGTTGACATCTGCGCTGGGGTCGGTAGTTTGCTGCCCAGTCCAGCACGGGACTGGCCGGTTGGCCGCCTTTCGACATCGTCGGTTCCTGCGCCCGTGACGGGGGTCACCCCGTCCGTACAGCCAGGCGCAGGGCCGCCGTTCCGTCGAGGCGGGGCACCCCATCCGGGCGGGGGGTTGGACCCAGGAGGGGCCCGGACACCCAGTAGACAACGGCAATCCGCGCTCGCCGCCGACGGGACGGAACCGGTCCGAAGGGTCGTCCGGGCCCTCTTCCCGCTCCCGTGCGAGCGCCGCAAGCGTCGGGGTGATCCTCAAACGAGGGTCACCCCGTTGCCGTGCCCGAGCCCGGTGATCCCCCGCTTTGGGAGTGTGGCGGCCGGGCGGTACCGTTCGGGGGAAAGACAGGTCAGGGCCGCGTAATCCGTCCCCACGACCCCCACGACATCCCGAGGAGCCCCGCCCGTGGCGCAGGAGAAGACGGCCGCCCCGGCGCCGGAGGCGGTGGCGACGGGCGGCCCGCCGGGCGGGCGGCCCCCCCTCCGGCGGCGGATCCCCGCGGCCGGGATCGCGGGCGTCGTCGCCGGCGGCCTGCTGCTCTTCCTCGCCTTCCCGCCCCTCGGGCTCTGGTTCCTGGCGCCGCCGGCCATGGCGCTCCTCGTCCTGTCGGTGCGCGGTGTGCGCCCCCGGCGCGCCCTGTGGCTGGGCTTCCTGGCGGGCCTCGCCTTCCTGCTGCCCGCGCTGCACTGGGTCAGCCCGATCGGAATGGACGCCTGGCTGGGCCTGGTGGCCCTGGAGAGCCTGTTCTACGCGGCCTGGGCCGCCGGGGCCGCCCTCACCTCCACGCTGCCCCTGTGGCCGTTGTGGAGCGCCGCGCTCTGGGTGGCCGTGGAGTGGGCACGGGGGACCTTCCCGTTCGGCGGATTCCCCTGGGCGAGGGTGGCCTTCAGCCAGGGGGAGTCGGTCTTCACCCCCTACGCGGCCCTGGGCGGGGCGCCGCTGGTGAGCTTCGCGGTGGCCCTGTGCGGCGGCCTGATCGCGCTGGCGGCGCTGAGGCTCGCACCCGGGTCCCCGCGGTCCTCCCGGAACCCGCCGCTCACCCGGGCGCTCGTCCTGCCGCTCGCCGGGGCGCTGGCGGTCCCGGCAGCCGCGTTCGCCGTCCCCCGGCCCGGTGACGAGGGCGGGGCCGTGACCGTCGGCGTCATCCAGGGCAACGTCCCCGGGCGAGGCATGAACCCCCTGGGGGACTCGCCGGCCGTGGTCCTCGGCAACCACACCCGCATGCTGCACGAGATGGCGCGGGCCGTACGGGAGGGCGGGACGCCCAGGCCGGACCTGGTCGTGCTGCCGGAGAACTCCACCGACATCGACCCCTACCGCAGCGACCTCGCCCACCGGGCGATCGACGAGGCGGTCAAGGACATCGGGGTGCCCGTCCTGGTCGGCGCCGTGGTCGGCGTCGGCGAGGCCAACCGGGCGACCCGCAGCCTGGTCTGGGACCCGGTCAGCGGCCCCGGCGCCTACTACGACAAGCAGAGGCTCGTCCCGTTCGGCGAGTACACCCCGCTGAAGGACCTCGTGCTGGCGCTGTTCGACCGGGCCGGTCTGGTCGGCAGGCAGTCGGTGCCCGGCACCCGCGACGGCGACCTGAGGGTGGGCCCGGTGACCATCGGCGCGATCAACTGCTACGAGGTGGCCTTCGACGGCGTCGTGCGCGGGACCGCGGCCACCGGCGCCAGCCCGCTGGTGGTGCAGACCAACAACGCCACCTACGCGCTGACCAACCTGCCCGCCCAGCAGCTCGCCATGTCCCAGCTGCGCGCCGTCGAGCACAACCGCGCCGTGATCACCGCCGCGATCACGGGTATATCCGCCTACGTGACCCCCGACGGCACGGTCGCCTGGCGGACCGGCGAGCTGGTCCCCGCGGCGAACGTGCTGACCGTTCCGATCAGAACCTCCGTAACGGTCGCCACCCGCGTGGGCGCGCTGCCAGAGTGGGCCATGGTACTTGTGGGTACGGGCGCGCTGGCCATGGGCCGGTGGCGCCGGACGCGCCCCCCGGCACACTTCCCGGGCCGGGAGGACAGGCGGCAGGTGGGAGAGGCGTGATGGAGCGGATGCTCGGCCGGGTGCTCGTCATCGTCCCGACCTACAACGAGCGGGACAACCTGCCGATGATCACCGAGCGGGTTCGCGCCGCGGTGCCCGAGGCCCACCTGCTGATCGCCGACGACGACAGCCCCGACGGCACCGGTGCGGTCGCCGGCGCGCTGGCCGGATCCGACGACCACGTCCACGTGCTGCACCGTCCGGGCAAGCAGGGGCTGGGCGCCGCCTACCTCGCGGGCTTCCGCTGGGGCCTGAACGAGGGCTTCGACGTCCTCGTGGAGATGGACGCCGACGGCTCCCACCGGCCCGAGGAGCTCCCCAAGCTGCTGGAGGCGCTCGCGGACGGCGCCGACCTGGTGATCGGGTCCCGCTGGGTGCCCGGTGGCAAGGTCGTCAACTGGCCCGCCTCCAGGGAGTTCCTCTCCCGCGGCGCGAACGTCTACACCCGGATGATGCTCGGCGTCCCGGTCCGCGACGCCACCGCCGGATTCCGCGCCTACCGCGCCTCCACCCTGCGGAAGATCGGCCTGGACGACGTGGAGTCGCAGGGCTACTGCTTCCAGGTGGACCTGACGCTGCGCACCGTCCGCCACCACCTGCGCGTCGCCGAGGTGCCCATCACGTTCGTGGAGCGCACCGCCGGGGCCAGCAAGATGAGCCGGGGCATCGTGGCGGAGGCGCTGTGGCGGGTCACCGTGTGGGGTCTCTCCGGCCTGCCCGGACGTCTGCGCCGTCCACGCTGAGCGAACGCGGAACGCGCCGCCGCCCGAGGACGTTGTCACTGTTGTAGGGCTGTCGCGTGAGTTGAGGAAAAGATGCGCCTTGTGCTGTTCCTGATCCTCCTGGGGATCCCGGTCCTGGAGATCTGGACGCTGATCCAGGTCGGCCAGGCCATCGGCGGCTGGCCCACCGCCGCCCTGCTGCTCGCCGCCGCCCTGCTGGGCGTCTGGATCATCCGCGGGGAGGGCCGCAAGGCCCTGCGGAACCTGCAGGAGGCCCTGCGGAGCGGCCGGATGCCCGAGCACGACCTCGCCGACGGCGCGGTGGCCGTCGCGGGCGGCATGCTCCTGATCGTGCCGGGCTTCGTCACCGACCTCCTCGGGCTGCTCTGCGTCCTGCCCCTCACCCGGCCGCTGGTCCGCGGACTCGGTGCGGCGCTCTTCGCCCGGCGGATCCGCGGGCTCGCCGAGGCGGGTCCGGGCGTGGGCTCGCCGTTCGGCGAGGCGGGCCCGCCCTTCGACCTCTTCGACGCGGCGCGTGGCCGGGGCTCGGGCCCCGTCATCCACGGCGAGGTCATCAGGGACGAGCCGGGCGGCCCGGCCGTCCGCGACTCCGGACGCGGCATCACCGACCGCTGAGGCCCACCGGGAGCCGGCGGGGGTCAGCGGGACACGCTGAGGCCGGCCAGGCGGCGCAGCGAGAGCCGGAACAGCGCCGCGTTCACCGGTCTCACCAGCGGCCATCCGAGCCGCCCCACCGGCCCGAACGGCAGGTCGAGCTCCTCCTCCCAGACGATGGTGCTGCCGCCGTCCTCGCGGGGCAGCACGCGGAAGACGCCGGTCCCGCGCACCAGGCGGCCGGTGTGCCGGACCGTCACGCTCCTGGGCGGATCCCACCCGGTGATCTCCATGGTGTCCAGGAACCCGACCGGGCCCAGACCGGTGAAGGCCGCCAGGCGGCTTCCGACGCCACGGCCGTCGCCGGCGGTGACGCGCGCGCGGGTCAGGACCATCCACTCGTCGTGGCGCGGCCAGTCGGTCAGCACGGAGAACACCCGCTCGGGACGGGCCGCCGTGTTCACCGAGACGGTGATGCGGGAGTGGGTCACGCCCGTTCCCTCCCCCGGGACGCCCACCCCCGAAACCCCGTCCCCCTCCGTGGAGGCGGCGTCAGGGGGAGGCGGGGACCGCCCCCGAGGTCTGGGCGGCCACCAGGGTGGCGTAACGGCCGCCCCGGGTGAGCAGGCCCTCGTGGGTGCCCCGCTCCACGATCCGTCCCTCGTCGACGACCAGGATGAGGTCGGCGTCCCTGACCGTGCTCAGCCGGTGGGCGATCACGATGCGCGTCTGGGTGAGCCAGCCGAGGTTGGCCTCGATCCGGGCCTCGGTGGTGCTGTCCAGATGGCTGGTGGCCTCGTCGAGCAGCAGGATCTTCGGCCGGGACAGCAGCGCGCGGGCGAGGGCGAGCCGCTGCCTCTGGCCGCCGGACAGGCCGCCGCCCTCCACGAGCATGGTCTCGTATCCCATCGGCATCATGCAGATCTCGTCGTGCAGGCAGGCGAGCTCGGCGGCCTGCACGATCTGCTCCGTCGACGCCTCGGGGGCGTTGAGCGCGATGTTCTCCCGGATCGAACCGGTGAACAGCGACGGCTCCTGGGTGACCACGCCGAACTGGCGCCGCAGGGAGCGGAGGTTGAGCTCCGTCAACGGCACCCCGTCATAGCTGAGCCGCCCCTCCGACGGGGTGTGCAGGGCCAGCAGCAGCCGGGCCAGGGTGCTCTTGCCCGCCCCGGACGGACCGACCAGGGCGATCTTCTGCCCGGAGCCGATCGACACCGAGACGCCGCGGAGCGTCCACGGGCCACGGGGGTCGTAGCGGAAACCGACTCCGTGCAACTCCACCGATCCGCGCAGTCTGAGCACCTCGACGCCGGAGGTCGGCTCGGGCTCGGAGGCGAGGATGTCGGACAGCCGGTCGAAGTGCGCCCCGGCCTGCTGGAGTCCCTGGAAACTGGTCATCAGTGAGGCGATGGGGGTGAGCGCGGCGACGGCCAGGGCGTTGAGCGCGAGCAGGGTGCCCAGGGTCAGCTCCCCGCCGAGCACCCGCCACGCGCCGACCCAGAGCAGCGCGAGCGGGGCGAGCAGGCGGAGCGTCCCGAGGGCGGCGTCCAGCAGGCCCTGGGTCAGGCCGCCCCGCATGTCGGCGTTGAGCTGGTGGGTGAAGTGCTTCGACCACTGCGCGACCGCGCGGTGCTCGGCCCCGGACGCCTTGAGCGTCTCGATACCGCCGATGGCCTGGACGAGCTGACTCTGGGTGGCCGCGAAGGCGGTGAGCTCCTCCTGGGTGAGGCGTCCGACCCTGCGTGCGGTGACCAGCAGCAGCAGCACCTGCAGGGCCGCGAACCCGAGCAGGCAGGCGCCGAAGACGGCGTCCCGGCTGAACACCAGGATCAGGTAGCCGATGGCGAGCGGGCCGTCCAGCAGCGCCGACAGGGCCTGCCCGGTGAGCATCTCGCGCAGCACCGCCACGCTGCCGGCCCGCGTCATCAGGTCGCCCTTGCCGCGCAGCGCGAAGTAGCGGTACGGCAGGGCGACCAGGTGGGCGACCACCCCGCCGGTCAGCTCGGAGTCGGCCCCGGCGCGGATGGCGACCAGCAGGACCGAGCGGAGGCAGCCCACCACGAACTGCGTCGCGGCGGCGAGCGCCAGCCCCAGGCCGATCACGGCCAGCACCCCGCCCGCCCCCGCGGGCAGGACCCGATCCACCAGCGCCTCGGAGAAGAACGGCAGCACCAGGCCGAGGAGCTGCAGCAGCAGCGAGGCCAGGACCACCTGGGCGAGCAGCCCCTTTCTCCGCATCAAAAGCGCGCGGATGAACCGTCGGCGCCAGGCGTGGCCGGGGCTGGAGCGCCCGGGGCGGAAGCCGGGTCCGGGTTCGAAGGCGAGCAGCACGCCGGTGAAGCCCTCGTCGAACTCCTCGGTGGTGAGCCTGCGGCGCCCCCCGGCCGGGTCGACGACGTGGACCCGGTCCCGCTCCCAGCGTTCGACGACCACGAAGTGGTTGAACTGCCAGTGGACCACGGCCGGCATCGGCACGCGGGCGAGGTCGGACGGGGCCAGGGAGAAGGCCCGCGCCTTCAGCCCGCACTCCTTGGCACCCTCCAGCAGCGCCTTGGCGCTGAGACCGTCCCTGCCGATCTGGAGCCGGTCGGTGATCTCGTGCAGCGAGGTGCGGCGGCCGTGATGGGACAAGACCATGGTCAGGCAGGCGGCCCCGCACTCCGTGGCGGTGTTCTGCAGCACGACCGGCACGCGTCTCACGGCGCACCCCCCGTCCGGGCCCGCAGCAACAGGGCGAACGCGACCCCGGCGGCCAGCAGCAGCGCCACCAGCGCCCAGAGCGCCACCAGCGTGCCCGTACGGATCGTCAGCGGGATCCCCTCCCGTTCCGAGGAGGCCCGGTGCCGCCGCAGCGACTCCTCACGGAAGACGGCGCGTCCCATCACCAGTGCCACTCGATCGAGGCGTGCCCGCGGCGCTCGGCCAGCCACTCGGCGAACGCCACGCGGCCGGCCGCGGCCAGCGTCCGCTCGTCCGCCGACGCGGGGATCACGGGGACACGGTCCAAGACGATCCCGGCGATGAAGGCCGTGCCGTGGGCCACGGGCCCGACCACGGTCCCCGGCGAGGCGTCCCTGAGCGGTTCCGGCAGCTCGAAGGCCAGGCGCTCGGCGATCGTCGTCTCGGTCCCGCCGTCCGCCTCCGCGGTGAGGGCGGTCAGGTCACCGCCGCCGATCCGGGCGAGTTCGGCGGCACGGCGGGCGAGAGACCGCTCGGGGCCGGTGATCCAGACTCCGCGGACCCGGTCGAACGTCCGGGGTTCGGCCGCCAGGCGCACCGGTCCGAGCTCGGCCTCCCTGCGCCGGCGGAAGCTCCGCCGCCTGGCCACACCGGCGATGTAGGTCTCGAACTGGGGCGGGGTCATGCCCATCTCGGCCAGCCAGGCCAGTGTCGAGGCGCGGTCGTGCAGACCCCGGCCCCGCCGGAACTCGTCCGCCGCGGCCTGCAGCTCCTCGTCGTCGACCGGCCCGGTGTCGCCCTGGAGTTCGTTGAGGATCAGGCACTGATCGACGATCTCGTCGTGCGGCGTCGCGTCGCGGCGCGACAGCGACCGGATCATGGTCAGCGCCTGGGCGACCGACAGGTGCACGTCGTCGACGCTGACCAGCTGGCCCGCCGCCCAGTGCGTCGAGTGGTCGATCAGCCAGGGCACGCCGTCGTCGGCCGGCGCGGTGAGCGCGACCGTTCCGCCGTCCGGGGCCTCCAGCAGAAGGTCGAAGTCGACCACCTGGGTGCCGGGGCGTTCGTCGACGACGAGTTCGGCGTGGAGGCCGGGATGCCCGGCCGCCCACGCGGCGGCCGCCCGCCGGGCCTCCTCCACCCGGGCCCGCCGCCGGGGCAGGCCGCGCAGCAGCCGCACGCCGGACTCAAGTATCGTCCCGAGATCACTCATGATCCATTCCTGTTGTCCGTCTCCACGAGCCAGTCGGCGATCGCGTCGCCGATGGGCAGTCCTGCGCGCTGCTCCAGGAAGCCCCAGGCCCCGTTGGGGTTGATCTCCAGGAACACGTACGCCCCTTCCGGGGTGAGGATGAGGTCGATCGCGCCGTAGGTCAGCCCCAGTGAGGTGACGAGCTCCACACACCGGCGTTCCAGGTCGCCGGGGAGCCGGTGGGCGGTGTAGAGCACCCGGTCGTCGTCGTAGTGCCGCCAGTCGTCTCTGGCCCGGTGGGACGCCTGCGAGTCGATCTCGGCGGCGAAGACCCGGTCACCCACCACGATCACGCGGAGTTCCACGGCCTTGGGAATGTACGGCTGCAGGATGACCGGTTCGTGCCGGAGGCGGTGGCGCGAGGTGAGGTGGCGCCGGGTGAGGACGGTGGTGTACGTGCGGTGGTCGACGCCGTCGACGTCGAACTCGCCGGAGTCGATCTGCTTGGCGATCAGCCGCCCGGACGTCCTGTCGTGGAACGGCACCAGTTCGGCCGGATCGTTGGTGAAGACGGTCTCCGGCACCGAGAAGCCGAGCGCCGCCGCGCGGGCCATGTGAATGATCTTGTTGTGCGCCCGGCGCTCGGTGTCCCTGCGCGAGGGCAGCCAGCGGGCCGGGGCCAGCTCCCAGGCTCCGTCGAGCAGGAACTCCGCCTGCCGGACCACGTGACGGCGGTGGGAGGGCGCGGTCACGTTCCCGGCCGGGGTGGGCGCGTTCGGGCGCCGCCGCCACACGGCACGCACCGTCGACAGATCCAGCCGCTCGGTGCCGGTGTCGAGCACCATCCGGTGCCCGTCGCCGGTGAGGACGGCGGTGAGGGTGCCGAGGGCCGGGAAGTCGCCCGGGTCCCACCAGGTCACCGGCGCGCCCCGGCGCCTCAGTGCCGGCAGCACCATCTCGACCGTGTCGTCGCGCCGGTCGCTCAGTATCAGGATCACGTTCACCCTCGTCATGGAAGAGACGGCGGGGCGGGGAGCGCCCACCCCGCCGCGTGTCCGATCATCGACCCTCCGCCCTCACCGGGTCCGGCGCCTCCCACCGCGCCGGTACGGCGAGGCGGTGACGCCGGCCTGATCGGCGGCCGGCGAGCGGCGCGCGATCCGGTGAGGGGTCCCGGTCACGGCACCTAGCTGACGGTCCACTCGCAGGCCTGGCCCTTGCTGTTGCGCCAGGACACGGACATCCGGCCGCCGGAGACCTCGCCCAGCTCGGCCTCGGACAGCTCGGCTCCCTCGAACGGGATGTCGTCAATGTTGATCTTCGACATTCTTGGTTCCCTTCCGCCGCTTTCACGACGATGGTCGATCCCCCCGGGGCACCGGCGCGCGGTGACCCGCTTACGTGAGGAGACGTTAGGGACCCCAACTTGTCGATCTCTTGTAGCGGACTTGGAGCCGCGGCTCATCGGGGTCGCCCGGTCGCTTCGGGGCCCGGACAGACGGAAGGCCGGGCCGGTCGGGGCGACCGGCCCGGCCAGACGGCCGTGGTGTCCTACGGGGTCGTGGACTCCAGGTCGTCGACATAGGTCCGGCCGAAGCCGGCGGCCGGGGCGAAGCCGCGGAAGTTACCTTCCACCTCGGCCCTCTCGGCCGCGTTCGGATAGGGGTTGGTGCAGCCGGTGCCGGCGCTCGCACCGGACATCAGGTCTTCGCACAGGCCGGTGCGCCGGTCGGGCAGACCCAGGATGTGGCCGATCTCGTGGGTGGCGATGCGCAGCGGGTCGTGACCCTCGGTGGTGGCCTGCCTGCCCATCCACACGGTGCCGCGCCCGAGATCGGTGAGCTGGGCGCGGGGCCAGCCGTCGTCGGCGAGTACCACGAAGTCCGCGGGGTGACCGGCCACCAGGCGGACATCGGTCACGCTGGAGTTCCAGATCTGGGCCGCCTGGTCCACGGTGGAGCGGAACTCGGCGGCGTGGCCGGCGTCGTACCGGAGTATCTGGACGGCGGCCACGCCGGTGGACGCCCGAGCGGCCGTTCCGGCCTGGGCGGGGACGACGATCGCCAGGGGCGAGAGGCTCAGGACGAACGCGATGACGAAACGGATGACTCTTGACACTTTGCCGGGCCTCCGGGGGATGCTCGTTGATACGAGGCGGAAGAGGAGAGTTGTCAGCCGACGCGGAGCGTGAGCCCGTAGGTCTGCAGGATCTCGTTGATCGGCTGGTGGTAGGTCGTGCCGCCGGACCGGCAGTTTCCGGAACCGCCGGAGGTCACGCCCTGGGCCTGGTCGCCGGAGACGAACGGGCCTCCGGAGTCACCCGGCTCGGCGCACACGCTGGTCCGGGTCAGGCCGGTGATCGTGCCCTGCGGGTACGTGACCGAGGCGTTGTGCTGCTGGATGGTGCCGCAGTGCCAGCCGGTGGTGGAGCCGGAACGGCAGACGGAGGCGCCGACCACGGCCTGGGCGGACCCGCGGACGACGACGTTGCCGCCGGTCGCCTTGACCCAGGGTTGCGGGGTGTGGCCCGGGGCGGCGACCCAGGCGTAGTCGTTGCCGGGGAACGACGACCCCTGGAAGGTGCCGTACGGATTGCTGGTCCCGCTGCCCGCCTGGCCGCAGTGCCCGGCGGTGGCGAAGCCGGGGGTGCCGCCCCTGGTGACGGGGAAGCCGATCGAACAGCGGCTGCCGCCGTCGATGTAGTACGGGTCGCCGCCCCGGAGGTTGACGAGGGGGCGGGGGCGTTCGCCGGAGACCACCACCCGCACCGCGTTCCTGTCCACGCCGGAGGCGGTGACGAGGGCCTCGCCCTCGGCCTGCCGGGGAGCCAGCACCGTGACGCCGTTGGTGCGGATGTCGATGTACCAGAGGGCCGCGCCGCTCTTCACCTGCTCCGGAGCCCGGTCGAGCCGGTCCTTGAGCGCCTCAAGCCGGTTCAGGCTCCGGCCGACGACCACCGGCCGGGCGCCCTCCGCCGCGATGGTGTCGGCGGTGGTGGCGTCGGTGGTGGCGACGGAGAGTACGGTGGCGTCGGCGCTGAGCCAGGCACCGGCGTACTTCTCGCCGAGCGTCCTGCTCAGCGAGGTCTCGGCGACGGCGGCGCGCGACTCGTTGGCCAGCCGGGTGACGGCCTGCTCGACGGTGATGCCGAGGTCACGCCGGAGCGCCTCGATGAGCGAGGGGGGCTGGGCCGCGGACAGCGGGGCCTGTTCGGCGGCGGCGGGGGCCACGGTGGCCGCCGCGGAGAGGGCGGCCATGGCGGTAACCGCCAACAGGGGGTGTTTACTCGACATGTGCACTCCTGGTGGGGGGTGCTGTCAAGGTATGCGGCGTGACACAAGGGGGGGATGTGGCAAAAAACCCCTATCGCCGTGTTATGACATCGCGGTGGTATGGCCTCGCGACGGTATGGCCCTCGGGGGTGCGGCTGCCGGGCGTGACACATTACCCGAAGGTGAACCGGCCGGGTACGGACGCGTCCCTCCACAGAGCCGTGGCCGCCGGCCTCCTTGGCCTGCCATGCCCGGTCCTCCGAGGTTTCCCGTGCTCGGAGCCGCATCCGGGCCGGTCGCGCTCCGGTGTGTCCCGGTAGGGTCCGGGTGGCCGGGTGTGCGCGCCCCGCGTGGCCGGTGCGGCGGAAGCCGGTGCCACCGGTTCGTCCTGATCCCCTCGAAGAGGCCGCCATGACAGCCTTCCGGGGCGCGGGACCGCGATGGCCGCCGGTCCGCGGGCGGACGCGCGGCCTCTGACAGTGATCAAACGGGGTCGAGTCAAATCGCGGGTTCTGGGCACGCGGTACCCGTGAGGATAGATTGCTTGGTCCCACGGACCGCCGGTCGGCCGCGGCGATGACGCCCGGCCGGGGTTCCGCTTGGAGCGTTCCGTTGAGGTTGCCACAGGAGGATGCGCGTCCATGACCCACCAGCCCGCCGACGACGGTGGATCCGGGCACGAGGAGCAGTCGACGTTACCCCGCCGTGACGAGGCGTCCCGCTGTCCCCACACCGAGGCCGGCCGCCGGTGCGTCCTGCCGTCCGGTCACGGACTGGAGCACATATACCCGTACCGGAAGACCGCCCGCTGAACTCCGGTGGCCGCTGCCGCGTCCGCGGGGGCCGTGAACCGGGGACGCCCGGTCGAATAGCATGTGATCGCACCTGTACGGCGGGCGGGGCGAGAGGCGGGAGCGGGTTCCTCATGTTCGACGACAAGACGCAGGAGACCCTCCGGCGCCTGCTGGACCTCGCCGAGCACCCCGCGACCTCGCAGCCCGAGCGGGCTTTGGCCGTCGCCAGGGTCAGGGCGCTCATCATGGTGCCCGAGGGGGACGCCCGCCGCGCGCCGGTCACCGCGGCCGTGGAGGCCGACATGCTCGGAAAGATCAGGCCGCTGACCCGCGGGGTCGACGAGGACCTGGTGAACGAGGTGCACGGCGATCTCTACGCCTTCGGCACCCGTTACCGTGTGATCGGCGAGGTGGCCGACGAGATGGCCCGCCTGCTCGAACGCTGGAGCGGTGCCGCCCCGGGCAGGAGACACCGGCACGAGGAGACGGTCCGGACGACGGCCTCGAAGCTCGCCTACCTCCTGGAGCGCCGGGATCTGTTCCGCAGGCCGAGGTGGAGCAGCCGCCCACCGGCGAGGTAGTCCCCGCTCTCCTGGCCGGGCCTTTCCCGGGGTTTCCCATCGTTTCCCATCGTTTCCCGTGGTTTCCCGCCCTCCGGCACCTCGGCTCCGTTGGCGAGGTGGCGGCGGGAGGTGCTCAGATCAGGCCGAGCGAGAGCATCGCGTCGGCGACACGCTTGAACCCGTCGATGTTGGCCCCGGCCACGTAGTTGCCCGGCATGCCGTACTCGTCGGCGGTCTGCAGGCAGCGGCCGTGGATGTCACGCATGATCTGCCGCAGGCGGGCCTCGGAGAACTCGAAGGTCCACGAGTCGCGGCTGGCGTTCTGCTGCATCTCCAGCGCGCTGGTGGCGACCCCGCCCGCGTTGGCGGCCTTGCCCGGTCCGAAGGCGACGCCCGCCTCCTCGAAGATCCGTATCCCCTCGGGGGTGGTGGGCATGTTGGCGCCCTCGCCGATCGCGACGCAGCCGTTGCGGACAAGCCTTTCGGCGTCCCGGCCGGTGATCTCGTTCTGGGTGGCGGACGGCATGGCCACCTCGCACGGCACGTCCCAGACGCTCGCGCCGGGTACGAAGATCGTGCTCCCGCCGCGGCGCTCGGCGTAGGTGTCCATCCGGCGGCGTTCCACCTGCTTGACCTGCTTGAGCAGGTCCAGGTCGATCCCCTTGTCGTCGAGGACGTAACCGGAGGAGTCGGAGCAGGCGATCACCACGCCGCCGAGCTGCCGCACCTTCTCGATCGTGTAGACGGCGACGTTGCCCGCCCCGGACACCACCACACGCTTGCCGTCGAACGACGTTCCGCGCGCCTTCAGCATCTCGTCGACGAAGAACGCGCAGCCGTACCCGGTCGCCTCGGTCCGCACCTGCGCGCCGCCGTAGCTGAGCCCCTTGCCGGTGATCACTCCGGACTCGTAGCGGTTGGTGATGCGCTTGTACTGGCCGAACAGGTAGCCGACCTCGCGCTGCCCGACGCCGATGTCGCCGGCCGGGACGTCGGTGTACTCGCCGATATGGCGGTAGAGCTCGGTCATGAAGCTCTGGCAGAACCGCATGACCTCGCGGTGGGAGCGTCCCTTCGGGTCGAAGTCGGAGCCGCCCTTGCCGCCTCCGATCGGCAGGCCGGTCAGGCTGTTCTTGAAGATCTGCTCGAAGCCGAGGAACTTGACGATGCCGAGGTAGACCGAGGGGTGGAACCGCAGGCCCCCCTTGTAGGGGCCCAGCGCGCTGTTGAACTCCACCCGGAAACCCCGGTTGATGTGCACCTCGCCCCGGTCGTCCTCCCAGGGCACCCGGAAGATGATCTGCCGTTCGGGTTCGCAGATCCGTTCGATCACCTTCGACTCGGCGTACTCCGGATGTTTGCCGAGCACCGGCCCGATGTTCTCCAGCACCTCGCGGACGGCCTGGTGGAACTCGATCTCCCCCGGGTTGCGGCGCAGTACGTTGTCGTAGACGTCCGACAATCTCTCATGCAGCATTCAGACGGTCCCCTCGCTCAATAAGAGGCATAACTCCGCATACACCTTATGGTCTGACAAACGGTGCATTTTCAAGGCCCCCGTGGTACCCGCCCCGTCCGCCCCGCCGGACGGGGCGGCGGGGACGGCCGCACGCGGGCGGGGAGTCCCGGAGCGAGCCTCAGCGCCGGGGGGAGGGCCAGGGGTTGGGGCGGCAGCCGGACAGCGACTTGGTCTGCTGGAGCATCACCGGAGCCCGCCTGCCCGGTCCCGGACACGGTACGTGGCCGTGGCCGAGGCCGTGACCGACCTCGTGGTTGACGACGTACTCGCGGTAGGAGGCGACGTCGCGGCCGTAGCCCCGCGCGCCCGCGTTCCACCGCACCGCGTTGACGACCGCGCGCCCTCGGTTCCAGCAGGACAGCGCGCCAAAGGTGATCAGCGGCCTGCACCGCCGGTCCGTCGTCGCCGGGCTGGACAGCGACACCCGGAATCTCACCGGCCCTCGCCCGACCCGCTGGAACCGGAACCCCCAGCCGCGCCGGTCGTTGAGGATCCTGTGCACCTCGTCGGCGAACTCGCGCGGGTCGAACGGCAGCCCGTCCTCGACCTCGACCGTGTACCGGACCGCCTTGCCCTCCCCGTGGTTCCCGGGAGGCCGGGCGTTGCCGGGGACCACGGTGTACCGGCCACTCGCCGACGCGGGAACCCGCTCTCTCAGGGGCTGCCGCCGCCCGTTGGCGAGCAGGAACGTCCGCTCGGGCGCGGGCCCCCCGGACTCGGGCGGGGCCGGGGGCGGGGTGGGCGTCACGGAGACCTCGGGCAGGCCGGGGGCGGGGAAGTCGGGCGGCGCGGGTTCGTCGCGGGCCGGTGCCGGACGACCGCTCAGCAGTACACCGCTACCGACCATGAGTGACGCCGAAATGCTGACGGCAAGAAGCCACAAAAAGGGCTTACTCTCATGAAGCCTAACGTTCCTCGACATAGGCCGTAAACCTTATTACCGATCGATATAACCCATCACCGCGGATCCGTCCGGCGGCCCCGGCCGCGGAGCGGTGTCGCCGCGGGCCGTCTAACCGTCGGCGGCCCAGCCGTGGACCGTCCTCAGCACGGCCGCGACGCGGGCGAACCGCTGGGGGTCCAGGACCGACCCCTCGCGGCGGATGCCGTCCTCGTCGAGCTCGAAAACCCGGTCCAGGCGCAGGTGGGAGACCCGGTTCTCCCGATCCCAGCGACCGGGGCCGAGCTCCAGCCACCCGCCTGGATCGCCGTTGCCGCCGCGGCTGGACAGCATCATCGCCAGCAGCCTCCGCCGGTGGCGGCCGACGACCAGTAGCGGCCGGTCCTTGCCCCTGGTGGGATCCTCCTCGTAGGGGACCCAGGCCCAGACGATCTCACCGGGGTCGGCGAGCCCGTCGAGATCGGGGGAGTAGTCGAGACAGGCCGCCCGGCTCACGCCGTGGACCTCCCGGACCGCGCCGCGAGCCGGTCGCGGGTCTTCATCGAGATCACGCACAAAAGCACCCTATTGGACGGGTACGCGTGGAACCGGGCGCCGCCCGTCCACCCGTTCTCACCGGGAGGGCGGTGGGGCGGTGGGGCGGTGGGGCGGTGGGGCGGTGTTCGAGCCTGGCTCAGCCGCCGCTCTTGCGGCGGAAGGAGCGCTTGCCCCCGACCGGGCCGTGGGCGCCGTGGATCTTCGAGGAGCCCTTCCCCTTGCCGCCACCGCCCAACTCCGCCTGAGCGAGCTTCTTACGCTCCAGTGCCTCGCGGAACTTGCGCTTCAGCTCGTCTTCGGAACTCTCGGGCTCCGGCGTGACGTCAGACATACGGACCTCCTGAATCTGGACGAGCAGTCCAACTCCGGCCAACCGGATCATCATCCTCTCATGTCCCTCAGCGGAAGCCGGTTGACGGGAACAGGAGAGGCTCTTGTTCACCAAGGTAGTCTGGGCGGAGGCTCGCCGAGCATGATCGCGGCCTCCCGGTTCGGCGGACCGCCTTCATCGAGCCCGGGTGACGCCCCGCAGGCGGTGTTCTCGGTTTCCTCGGCGGTTTCGGGATCTTCGGGGGTTTCAGTGAAGGCCCATGGCTATCAGCAGCAGAAGGCCCGCGATGTGGCCGATGACCACGAACACGATGACGAAGATGAAGACGAACTTCGCCGGCCCGTGCTCGAAGTGCTTGCCCTCCGTGAGCGACGGGCGCAGGGCCTGACGCTCGGCGATCCGCTCCTCGATCGGCTTGCGGTGAAACATGGGACTCCTTTGCCGGCCGACGGTTGGGGCCACAATAGTTTGTGTACCAATTATCGTACTATGTCGGCAGGAGGGGTGTGTGAGCGACATGACCGACGCCTTAAGCCTGGAGCGCCAGGTGTGCTTCGCCCTGGCGGTCGCCTCGCGCGGCGTCATCGGAGTGTACCGGCCGTTACTGCAGCCCATGGGCCTGACCCATCCCCAGTACCTGGTGATGCTCGCCCTCTGGGAGCACGCGCCGCTGTCGGTGAAGGAGCTGAGCAAGCTACTGCAACTCGACCCCGGTACGCTGTCACCGCTCCTCAAACGTCTTGAGGCGATCGGCTACATCCGGCGGCAGCGGGACAGCCAGGACGAGCGGGTCCTGGTGGTCACGCTCAGCCCGGAGGGCCGGGCGCTGAGGAGCGAGGCTGAGAGGATTCCGCCGTCCGTCGTCGAGCGCCTGGGTATGGACCTGGAGGAGCTAGAGGAGCTCCACCGGTCGCTGACCAGGGTGATCGCCGCGGCGAACGGCGCGCATCGCTGATGCGCACAGAAGAGAGGACAGAGAAGGCTCATGGCTGGAAGCCACGGAGGAAGCCCCAAGTCTTGGCTTGCGGTGGTCGTCATTCTGCTCGGGTTCACCGTCGGCGGTGTGGCCCTGTGTATCGGTCCCAGCTGGACGCTTTTCTGGGTGGGAGCCGTAATCGTCGCGGTCGGCGGTGTGATCGCCCTGGCGGTCGACATCTTCTCCGACGTGATCGTGGACGCCCCCCGGGTGCCGCTGGACCACGGTAACTGATCACCGGGCGCTCGCGGCGTGCGTCCCCGGTCCTTCGGGGCCGGGAGGATGTCAGAGTTTCGGCGGGACCTCCTCGACGGAGGGGGAGGGCTCGGAGGCGGTGCGCGGGCCGGCCGGGGGCGCGCCGGGGTGCCGTGCGCCCCGGTGGGAATCGGACGTGCGCCCGGGCCGCCGCCGACTCCCCGGGCCCGTTGAGAGCCCCGAGCTCTCCGGACTCCCCGGGCGGCCTCCCGTGATTTTCCCGGGTTTTCGGACTTCCCTAACTCATCGAACTTCCCGGCTGTCCCATCCGAAAAGCGGATAACGCTGACGTGGGCCGGAGTGTGGGTTCTCATGGTTGCCGGACCGGAGTTTCCGCAGAGACCGGGGAGGCCGAGCGCCCATGTCCCGAGATCGAACCCGATACCTTTACGCGGCCGTCGTCCTCGCGGTGGCCGCCGGGGTCGCCGTCGGGCTCGCTGCCCCCGGCGTCGCCCTGGAGCTCAAACCCCTGGGTACGGCCTTCGTCGGGCTGATCAAGATGATGATCGGCCCGATCGTCTTCTGCACCATCGTGCTCGGCGTCGGATCGGTTACCGGGGCCGCCAGGGTGGGCCGGGTCGGAGGCCTGGCACTCGGCTACTTTCTCGCCATGTCGACCGTGGCACTGGCCGTCGGCCTGGCCGTGGGCAACCTGGTCGACCCCGGCCAGGGACTCCACCTCACCGAGGAGCTCCGCCGGGCCGCCGAGACCGAGGCGGTCAAGGGGGGCGAGAGCGACACCGTGGCCTTCCTGCTCGGGATCATCCCGGTCACGCTGATGTCGGCGCTCACCGAGGGGCAGGTGCTGCAGACCCTGCTGGCCGCCCTGCTCACCGGATTCGCCCTGCAGGCCATGGGGGAGCGAGGGGCGCCGATCCTGGCCGGCGTCGCGCACGTCCAGCGGCTCGTCTTCCGCATCCTCGCCATGATCATGTGGGCCGCCCCGGTGGGGGCCTTCGGCGCGATGGCCGCCGTGGTGGGCGCGACCGGGGTGGACGCGCTCAGGAGCCTCGCCGTCATCATGCTCGGCTTCTACCTCACCTGCCTGGTGTTCGTGCTCGCCGTACTGGGGCCGCTGCTCTGGCTGGTCGCCCGGGTCAACCTGCTGTCACTGCTGCGCTACCTCGGCCGGGAGTTCCTGCTCATCCTGTCCACCTCGTCCTCGGAGTCGGCGCTGCCCCGGTTGATCGCCAAGATGGAGCACCTCGGCGTGAGCCGTCCCGTCGTCGGCATCACCGTGCCGACCGGCTACTCGTTCAACCTCGACGGCACCGCCATCTACCTGACCATGGCCACCCTCTTCATCGCGACCGCCACCGGCGCCCCGCTCTCGCTCGGTGAGCAGGTCTCCCTGCTGGTCTTCATGGTCATCGCCTCCAAGGGAGCCGCCGGAGTCACCGGCGCCGGCCTCGCCACCCTCGCCGGCGGCCTGCAGGCCCACCGCCCCGACCTGGTCGACGGGGTCGGCCTGATCGTCGGCATCGACCGTTTCATGTCCGAGGCCCGCGCGCTGACCAACTTCGCCGGCAACGCGGTCGCCACCGTCCTGGTCGGCACCTGGACCGGTGAGTTCGACCGGCAACGCGCCGCCGAGGTGCTGTCCGGCCGGCTCCCGTTCGACGAGACCTCCCCGCTGGACGATCCGCCGCCCGCGGACCGGACGGATCCGGCGATGTCGCAGGTCTAGTGCGACGTTCCTCAAAGCAGGTAGATAAAGCGGCGTCGGCGGGGGCGAGGCTCGGGAGCTGGACGGCCCCAGACCCAGGGACGGGCGCGGG
>NZ_JBEXUG010000046.1:0-42569 GCF_040614315.1 Streptosporangium sp. NPDC006007
CGCTGAGCGGAGGGGTTCACCGCCTCCGGGACTCCCGGTCCCGGAGGCCGCGCTCATGGAGACCGCGCTCATGGAGACCATGCTCGTGGTCGTGGGTGACGATCTCGTACGGCTCCGCGCCCGCACACCGGTCTCCCGGCCGCCTCGGCGGCCGTGAGGCCGCCGATCACCAACGCGGCCGTCATCGGCTCGCGGGCGCCCGGTCTCGGCGGCGCGAGGCTCCCCCGCACCCGGGTGAACCCTGGCGGGGCAGGGGTCAGCGGGCGACGGGCGGCAGCTCCGCGGGGTCGCCGACCGGCCAGGCGAGGGGGTCGGGGCCGAGCTCGACGAGGTGGGGAACCTGCTCACGGCACCACGGGGAGATCGCGAGCCGGTGGCCGAGCACCCCGTCGACGAACTCCCGCCACGGCGTCCAGCGCACCTCCCCGACCTCTTCGGGGTTCGGCGCGGCCTCGGTGTCGACGACCACCCGGTAGACCGGGCAGATCTCCCGCTCGACGATCCCGCTGTCCATGACCGCCCGGTAGGAGAAGCGCGGCAGCAGCAGATCGACCCCGGCGGCCCTCAGCCCGAGCTCGTGGGAGAGCCGGCGTCCGACCGCCTCGGGGATCGACTCGCCCGGCAGGGGGTGGCCGCAGCAACTGTTGGTCCACACATCCGGCCAGGTGAGCTTGTGCGAGGCCCGGCGGGTGAGAAGCACCCGGCCCAGGCGGTCGAACACATAGCTGGAGAAGGCGAGATGCAGGGGCGTGTCCGGGCCGTGCACCGTGGCCTTGGGCGCCGTACCGATCGCGTTCCCCGCGGCGTCGACGAGCACGACGTGTTCATCAGCTGTCACCCGACCGAGGGTACGTGACCATACCGATCCATCGGGCCTGATCAGCGTTTAGATCATGGAAGCCGGACGGGCGTTAGACGGATATTTCCGTATATCTCCGGGATATTCCTGATGCTTATCTCAAGGCGGCCGCGCGTAAGCTGAGCGCGTGTCCTTCGTATCCGATCTACGCGTGGTCCTGGAAGGTCGGGACTTCCGGCGGCTGTTCGGCACCCGCCTGGTCTCACAGTTCTCCGACGGCATCTTCCAGTTCGCGGTGGTCGGATTCGCCTTCTTCAGCCCGGAGCGGAGCACGAGCGCCGTCGAGGTGGCCGCCGGGCTGGCCGTGCTGCTCCTGCCGTACTCGATCCTCGGGCCCTTCGCGGGCGTGTTCATCGACCGGTGGTCCCGGCGGCAGATCCTGGTCGTGGCTCCGCTGGTCCGCGGGGCGCTGCTGCTGACCACCGCCGCGCTCGTCGCGGCCGACGCCCCCGACGCGCTCTTCTACACCGCCGCGCTGGCCGTGCTCGGCGTGAACCGGTTCTTCCTGGCCGCGCTCGGGGCCTCGCTGCCGCACGTCGTCCCGGCCGACCGGCTGCTGGTGGCCAACGCGGTCACCCCCACCTCCGGCACCGTGCTGACCTTCTTCGGCGTGGGCCTGGGCTATCTGCTCCGGACGGTCTTCGGGGCGGACCACCGGGGTACGGCGGTGCTGATGATCGCCTCCGGTGTCGTCTTCGGGCTCAGCGCGCTGATCGCCAGAACCATGGACCGGCACCTGCTCGGCCCGGCCTACGACCCGAACCGGCCCCAGACCCGCGAGGCCCTGCGCCACGTGGTGAGCGGCCTGACCGACGGCGCGCGGCACATCGTCCACCACCGGGCCGCCGCCGCGGCGATGGGGGCGATGGCCACCCACCGGTTCATGTACGGCATGTGCACGGCGATGCTGGTGATGCTCTCCCGCTACTACTTCGCCGACAGCGCCGAGAACGCGCTGGCCGCGGCCTCCCTGGTGGCGGCCACCTCGGGGGTGGGCTACTTCCTGGCCATCCTCGTCACCCCGTGGGCCACCGAGCGCTTCACCGTCGAGAGCTGGATCCCGGCCATGCTCGTCACCGCCGGCGTCCTGACGTTCGCGCTCTGCGCGCCGTTCCAGCAGTGGGGGTTCGCCGTCGGCGGCCTCGTGCTCGGTGTCGCCGGGCAGAGCATCAAGATCTGCGCGGACACCAGCGTCCAGCGCGACGTCGAGGACGCCTACCTCGGCCGGGCCTTCTCGATCTACGACATGCTCTTCAACGGCACCTACGTGCTGGCCGCGGCCCTGGCCGCGGCGCTGCTGCCGGCCGACGGCAGGTCGCTGCCGGTGCTGGGGCTGATCGCGGCCGGATATCTGGGGGGCGCGGTGCTCTACCGGGCGATCACGCCGAGCCGAGCGAACGAGCCGCTGCCGTCATCGCCGTCGTGATCGTCTCCAGGTCGTCGCCGATCGAGTAGGGAGGCATCGTGTAGATCAGCCGGTTGAACGGGCGGAGCCAGACGCCGTGCCCTATTACGATGTCCTGAATTTTCGAGACATCGACGGGCTCGTGGGTCTCGATGACCCCGATCGCGCCGAGCACCCGCACCTCCCTCACCCCCGGAGCCCGCGCGGCCTCCGCCAGGCCCTCCGCCAGCCCGGCCTCGATCCGCTTGACCTCCTCACGCCACGGACGCTCCCCCAGCAGCTCCAGGGACGCGCTCGCGACGGCGGCGGCCAGCGGATTGCCCATGAAGGTCGGCCCGTGCATCAGCACGCCGACGCCCTTCGCCACCCGCTCGGTGCAGAGCGTCGCCGCCATGGACATGTAGCCGCCGGTCAGCGCCTTGCCCAGGCACATGATGTCCGGCCGGACCCCGGCGTGGTCGCAGCCGAACAGCTCACCGGTCCGGCCGAACCCGGTGGCGATCTCGTCGGCGATCAGCAGGACACCGTACTCGTCGGCCAGCTCGCGGAGCCTGCGCAGGTAGGCCGGGTGGTAGAAGTGCATGCCGCCCGCCCCCTGGACGACCGGCTCCACGATGATCGCCGCCAGTTCGCAGGCGTGCCGGGCGACCGTCTCGTCCAGATGGGCCAGGTAGCCGCCGTCCAGCACGGCCGGTGGCCGATCGGCGAACACGTGCCGGGGCAGCGCGCCGGAGAACAGGTGGTGCATGCCGCCGACCGGGTCGCAGACGGCCATCGCCCCGAAGGTGTCGCCGTGGTAGCCGCCCCTGACCGTGAGCAGACGGCTCCTGCCGGTGAACTGGAACGCCATCTTGATCGCTACCTCGACGGCCACCGAGCCCGAGTCCGCGAGGAAGACCTTCGGCAGCCCGGTCATGGTGGCCAGGGTGCGCGCCAGCCGTACGGCGGGCTCGTGGGTGAGCCCGCCGAACATGACGTGCGCCATGTCCTCCAGCTGATCCCTCAGCGCCCGGTTGAGCCGGGGATGGTTGTAGCCGTGGACGGCCGCCCACCACGACGACATGCCGTCGACCAGCTCCCGGCCGTCCGCGAGCGTCAGCCGTACCCCCTCCGCCCTGGAGACCACGTGCGCCGGCGTCGGCGACGGCACCGCCGCGTACGGGTGCCAGACGTGCTCGCGGTCTGAGTCCGCCAGGCCGGTCAGGAGAGCAGCCCGTTCTCGCGGGCCCAGTCGCGCAGGGCCTCGGTGGCCGCCTCCTCGCCGAGAACGCCCCTGTCCAGCCGCATCTCCAGCAGGAACCGGTAGGCGCGGCCGATGACGGGCCCCGGCGGAACGCCGAGGAGCCGCTGGATCTCGTTGCCGTCGAGCTCGGGGCGGATCTTGCCGATCTCCTCCTCATCGGCCAGCCGGGCGATGCGCTCCTCCAGCTGGTCGTAGGTCCGCGACAGGGCCTGCGCCTTGCGCCTGTTGCGCGTGGTGCAGTCGGCGCGGGTCAGCTTGTGGAGGCGTTCGAGCAGGTGCCCCGCGTCGCGGACGTAGCGGCGCACGGCCGAGTCGGTCCACTCCCCCGTGCCGTACCCGTGAAAGCGCAGGTGCAGCTCCACCAGCCGGGAGACGTCGGCCACCACGTCCTTGGGGAACCTCAGCTCCGCCATGCGCTTCCTGGCGAGCTGGGCGCCCACCACCTCGTGGTGGTGGAAGGAGACCCTGCCGCCGGGCTCGTGGCGGCGGGTCTTGGGCTTGCCCACGTCGTGCAGGAGCGCGGCCCAGCGCAGGATGCGGTCGGGGCCGTTCTCCTCCAGGCCGATCGCCTGCTCCAGCACGATCAGCGTGTGCTCGTAGACGTCCTTGTGCCGGTGGTGCTCGTCGATCTCCAGGCGGAGCCTGGGGAGCTCGGGAAGGACGTGGGCGGCCAGCCCCGACTCGACGAGGATCGCCAGGCCCTCGCGGGGGCGGTCGCCTCGGACGAGCTTGTCCAGCTCGTCGCGGATCCGCTCGGCGGAGACGATCTCGATCCGCTCGGCCATCGCGCTCATCGCGGCGAACGCCGCCGGATCCACGGTGAAGCCCAGCTGGCTGGCGAACCTGGCGGCCCTGAGCATCCGCAGCGGGTCGTCGTCGAACGATTGCCGCGCGGGGCCCGGGGTGCGCAGCACCCTGGCGCGCAGGTCGTCGAGGCCGCCGTGCGGGTCCACGAACTCACGCGAGGGCAGGCGGAGCGCCATCGCGTTGATCGCGAAGTCGCGCCGGGCCAGGTCGCCCTCCAGCGTGTCGCCGTAGACCACCTCGGGCTTGCGCGACTTGGGGTCGTAGGACTCGCTGCGGTAGGTGGTGATCTCCAGCTGCCAGTTGCCCTTGCGGACGCCGACCGTGCCGAAGTCGATGCCGATCGTCCAGATGGAGTCGGCCCAGTCGCGGACGAGTTCCAAAACCGCCTCGGGGTGCGCGTCCGTGGTCAGGTCGAGATCGTTGCCGATCCTGCCCAGGAAGACGTCACGGACCGAACCGCCCACCAGGGCGATCTGATACCCCCTGGCGGCGAACAGTTCGCCGAGTTCGTCGGCCACGGGTGCGATCTTCCGAAACAGCTCGCTCATACCGTGCCGCTGGTTCTCAGTCAGGTTTGAAAGGGACAAGCCGGGTAGGTCCTTCGGTTACGGAACATGTTCCCTCTGGGGATACACCTCAAGCGATCACCAGGTTACGGTCGGTGAGGAGACCGTCGGGGGCCGTGCGTCGAGGCGAGTCGAGGCAAGGAGCACATACATGAAGGACGCCCTCGCGATCCACCGCCGGCTCCTCGCACACCAGGTCCACCATGAGATCGTACGCCTTCCGCGCGCGATGACGTGCGCCGAGGAGCTGCCGGAACTGCTGGCCGTGAGCCCGGCGACCTGCGTGGGGGTCACGGTCTTCGAGGTCACGACCCGGATCGGCCCCGAGCCGGTGGCCGTCGTCGCCTCCGTGGACGCGCCGCCCCGCCCCGGCGCGATCGGCGCCCTCCTGGGCACCCGCCACGTCCGTCCCGCCTCGGCCTTCACGGTGAACTCCGCCACCGACTACGCGGCCGGGCTGGTCTGCCCGCTGCTGCTCCCCGACGGGTTGACCGTGCTGGTCGATGGGCGACTCGCCGGAAGCCGGGAACTCGTTCACACACCTGCCGGGGAGCGCCGCACCGCGCTGCTGATCCGCGCCGATCACCTGCTCGCGCTTGTTTCAGGGAAGACCATCGACCTGGCCCGGTCACGGTCACGGAAGAAGGCGGCGACCTTCCCGCTCGCCGGATAGGCCATAGCATTGCGGGCGTGCGCCGTACCCGACCCCTGGCCGACACGTGATCCGCAAGGCCACGTTGCTCGCCGTGCTGACCGCCACGCTGCTCTTCCCCGCGGCCGTGGCCGTTCAGGGTACGGCGGACGCGCGGACGGCCTCGGCGCATCGGCAGGCGCCCCAGCTGGTGGTGGAGACGATCACCCCGGACGTGCCCCGCGAGCCGACCGAGGAGATCAGGGTCACCGGCTCCTTCGTCAACACCGGCGCCGAGACGGTCACCGGCATGCGGGTCCGGATGCACTACTCGTCCCAGCCGTTCGCCCGGCGCGCCGACATGGCGGCCTACCAGAACGGCCAGGGGCCGCACCCGGCCGCCTGGCGCGACGAGCGTTACCTCCAGCCGAGTAGCCTCCCCCCCTCGGCGAAGGCTCCGTGGGAGTTCGTGTTCACCCCGCAGCAGCGGGGAATCTCCCGGTTCGGCGTCTACCCGATCATGATCGAGGTGCTCGACGCCCTAGGCCGTCAGGTCGCCACCCAGCGCACCCTCCTGGTCTATCTGCCACAGGACCTCACCGTGCCCCGCACCAGGCTCGCCATGGTGCTGCCGATCATCGACCAGCCGCGCAGGGCCGTCGACGACACCTTCGTCGACGACGGCCTGCCCGCGGCCATCACCCCCGGCAGGCGCCTGGGCAACCTGCTGAAGCTCGCCCAGAGCACCACCTCGGCCAGGAACCTCACCTGGGTGGTCGACCCCGCGCTTCTCGACGACGTGCAGACGCTGAGCAGGCCGCACTCGGTGAAGGTCGGGGAGAAGACGGAGAAGCGCCCCGCCGACACCTCGGCCGCCGCCTGGCTCACCTCCCTGCGCACCGCGCTCGCCAAGCCGCCGGTCGTGGCCACCCCCTACGCCGACCCCGACGTGACCGCCCTGGCCCACAACGGCGTCGACGACTCCACGGGGACGGCGATCGAGGCGGCCGGGCAGGTTGGCAGGGAGACCCTCGGCCGCGACCTCATCACCACCGTGAACTGGCCGGTGAACGGGCTGATCGACTATGACGCGCTGGACCTGCTGGCCACCGGCGGGGTCGACACCGTACTGCTGAGCGAGCCGAATCTGCCGCCCGTGACGCCCCCGGTCACCACTCCGGACGCCTCGGCGACCGTGGAGAGTGTGAACGGCCCGGTCACGGCCCTGATCGCCGACACGGCGCTGAGCGAGACCCTGTCGGCGGACACCTCCACCCCCGGCGACGCCCTGCTGAACCGGCGGCGGTTCATCGCGGAGACCGCGATGATCGGCTTGGAGCCCGTCACCACCTCGCGGACCGTGATCGCCGCCCCGTCGCGGCGCTGGAACCCGGATCCGGCCTACCTGGCGGACCTGGTCAAGACCGCCGAGGGTCTGCCGTGGCTCGCCCCCGCCACGCTGAACGCGGTGAAGCGGGGCAAGGGCGCCGAGATCGACAGGGCCGACCTCACCTACACCGACCAGGACCGGCGCAGGGAGCTCGGCAGACCGCACATGAAGGGCGTCAAACGCGTCGGCCGCCGCGCCGACCTGACCTCCGCGATCACCACGGTCCAGGACATCGACGTGTTCGACCTGGCGCTGCTGCGGCTGTCCTCCTCCGCCTGGCGGGACAGGGCCGAGGCCGCGGCTCCGTACGTCGCGCAGGTCGGGGCGGCGGTCGACGGCCGGATCCGCGAGGTCTCGATCACCGGCGGCGAGCAGTCCCCGCTCCGCACCCTGGCCGGTGCCAACGGCGAGGTGCCGATCAGCGTCCGCAACGGGCTGACGGGACGTGGCAGCGAGGTCTCGGTCCGGCTCAGGGTGACCTCCCAGCAGCCCAAACTGCTGCGGATCGAGCATTACGAAGACCGGATGGTGATCCTGGGGGGCCAGAACCAGACCGTCCGGGTCCCGATGACCGCGCTGGCCAGCGGCCAGACCACGGTGCGGGTCCAGTTGGTGACCGGTGAGGGGCGCAGGTACGGCACGCCGGTCGAGCTCACCGTGCGGACCACCGGCTACACCGGGATCGCGCTGGTGATCGTCGGAGCGGCCCTCGTGGTGATGCTGGCGGCCGTGGTCATGCGCGTCCTGCGCCGCAGGGGAGGCCGCCGCGGTACGCCCGCCGCACCACAGAGGCGCGCGAACGCGACGGCCGGCACCGAGTCCTGAGCACCTGGCGATCTGGCGGAGGATAGAAGATGAGCAGGGTCCTGCGCGCGAGCGCGATCATGGCGGCCGGGACGATGGCCTCCCGCGTAACGGGCTTCGTCCGTACGGCGGTGCTCGCGGCGGCCATCGGCACCTACGCGCTCGGCGACGCCTACAACGTCGCCTACGCCATCCCGCTCATCCTGTTCGACTTTCTCATCGGCGGGATCCTGAGCAGCGTCGTGGTGCCGATGATCGTCCGGCGGCAGCGCGAGGACGCGGACGGCGGCCGGGCCTACGAGCAGCGGCTGATGACGCTCGGGGTGGTCGCGCTGACCGTGGTGGCGGTGGCCGGTGTGCTGCTGGCGGGACCGCTGGTCAGCCTCTACAGCGCCGACTGGAACACCACGAAGATCGAGGTCGCGGTCAGGCTGGCGCAGTACATCCTGCCGCAGATCGCCTTCTTCGGCGTCGGCGCGATCGCCGGGGCGATCCTCAACACCCGCGACAGGTTCGCCGCTCCCATGTGGGCCCCGGTGCTGAACAACATCGTGATGATCGGTGTGGCCCTCGCCTACTACGTGAAGCTGGGCAAGGCGGGCCCGGACATCGGCACGGTGACCAACGCCGACCTGGCCCTGCTGGGCCTGGGCACCACCGCCGGGATCGTGGCCCAGTGCGCGGTGCTGGTGATCTCACTGCACCGGGTGGGCTTCCGGTTCCGGCCCCGGCTGGACCTGCGTGAGGCGGGGCTCGGCGAGATGGGCCGCACCGCCGTGTGGATGTTCGCCTACGTCGGGATCAGCCAGCTCGGTTTCCTGATCACCACCAAGCTCGCGTCCGGCGCGGGCGAGCAGTCGCCCGGCTCGGGCAACTCCGCCTACGCCTACGCCTACCAGTTCTTCCAGCTTCCCTACGGGATCATCGCGGTCTCCGTGATCACCGCGGTGCTGCCCCGGATGAGCCGGGCCGTGGCCGACGGCCGGCTCGACTCGGTCAGGGAGGAGTTCTCCTCGGGCGTTCGCCTGGTCTCGGCGCTGCTGGTGCCGGCGGGGCTGCTGCTGATGGTGCTGGGCCCCGCGGTGACCGTGCTGATCTTCTCGTGGGGCAACATGACCGTCGAATCGGCGGTCTCCATCGGCAACGTGCTGCAGGTCTTCGGCCTGGCGCTGGTGCCGTTCTCGCTCTTCCAGCTCCTGCTCCGCGTCTTCTACTCCTTCGGCGACACCCGCACACCGGCCTTCCTCGCCGTCGGCAACGTGGCGGTGAACGCCTCGCTCAGCCTGCTGGTCTACCTCACCCTGCCTGCGCGCTACATCCTGATGGGCCTGGCGTTCGCGTTCACCGTCGCCTACATCACCGGCACCGCCGTCGGCTGGATCCTCGCCAGCCGCCGTGTGCGGGGTCTTGAGGGGCGTAAGGTGGCCAGAGGTCTGTCACGGATGTACGTGGCCGCTCTCCCCACCGCGCTGTTCGCACTCGGCGTGCTCTGGCTCACCCAGGAGCTGGCGGGGCTGAACGCGCTCAGCGCGACCATCATGCTGGCCGCGGGCGGCGGTCTCGGTATGGTTCTCTATCTGGCCGTCGCACACCGGATGCGCATCCCCGAGGTGAGTTCGGTCGTTGAAATGGTCGCGAGCCGGGTACGCAGGTAACCCAAAGGGTTGTTCCAAGCGTCTGAAAAGGAGAACACGGGCGGAACCTGCACGGGACTAACATGGTGCGACGCGTGTGGTGACATGCGGCTAATGGAAGCAGGAGGGCGTGGGCGGATCCACCCGGCATCGCGTGTTGTGTCCTGATGTGTCAACCTGGTGGGGCGCTGTCGTGTTCTCATCCGTGGAGAGCTCATGAGTCCCTCCGCCGTCGAGCCCGGCACAAAACTGGCCGAGCGTTTCCGGCTTGAGGACCGCGTCCACACCTCCGGCGGAGCCACCCTCTGGAAGGCCATCGACGAGGTGCTTGCCCGGCCCGTCGCCGTGCACACCTTCGACCCCGACTTTCCCCGGCTGAACGAGGTCGTGACGGCCGCCCGGGTGGCCAGCCGGCTGACCGACCCGCGGCTGACCCAGGTCTTCGACGCCACCGAGGACGACGGTCACTCCTACGTCGTGAGCGAGTGGGTGAGCGGGGAGACCCTCACCGACATGATCGCCGCCGGGCCGCTGGAGCCCGAGCGGGCCGCGGCCCTGGTCGCGGAGGCCGCCGAGGCGCTGGCCCACGCGCACGAGGCGAACCTCGGCCACCTCTGCCTGACCCCCGAGCACCTGGTGTGGACGGCGGGCAGCACGCTGAAGCTGCTCGGCCTGGGGGTGGACGCCGTGCTCATGGACGTCACCAGCGAGGATCCCGCCCGTACCGACACCGAGGGGCTCGGCCGCCTGCTGTACGCCGGGTTGACCGGCCACTGGCCGGGCGAGCAGGATTTCGGGCTCCCTCCCGCGCCGATGAGCGACGGTCACTTCTGCACGCCCCGGCAGGTCACCGCGGGCGTGCCCGGTTATCTCGACACCATCGTCTGCCGGGCGATGTTGCCGGAGGGCAAGCGCGGGCTCACCCCGTTCACGACGCCCGCGGAACTCGCCGAGGCGCTCAGCTCGGTGCCCCGGCCCACGCCCATGCCGATGCCCATGCCGATGACCGCGCTGCCCCCGGTGACGGCCTCGCGCTCGGAGGGGCTGGACGTCACGGAGCCTCGGCGTCCCGGTCCGCGCCCGCCCGTTCAGCACCCGCAGCACCACCGGCCTCGCCCGGCCGGTGGCGGGATCGTCAGCAAGGTGGCCATGACCGTGGTCGTGCTGCTGGTGATGACGGCCGTCGGCTTCGGCGCCTGGACCCTCGGCCGTAACATCGGCAACGGCGGCACCCCGGCCGTCGGCGAGACCGCGACGCCCACACCGACCGTGACCGTCGCCACCCGCGAGGTGAAGCCCCAGTCGGTCTCCGGCTTCGACCCGCTGGGTGACGGTGAGGAGCGAGCCGAGCTCGCCCTGAACGCGGTGGACGGCAAGCCCTCCACCGACTGGCACTCCGAATCGTACGGGTCCGCCGACTTCGGCCGGTTGAAGCAGGGGGTCGGCCTCCTGCTCGACATGGGGCAGAGCGTGCCGGTGAAACAGATGACGGTCGACTTCGGCGCCAAGAGCGTCGGCGGCACCGTGGAGGTCAGGGTCGGCGACTCATCCGATCTGGGTGTCCTGTCGGTGGCCCACAAGTTCACCGACACGGTGGGCAAGAAGACCTTCAACGCGGACTCTCCGCAGAAGGGCCGCTACGTTCTGATCTGGTTCACCAGGCTGCCCGACTTCCCCACCTACCAGGGCATGTTCCGCGGCAGTGTGGTCGATGTGAAGGTTCTCGCCGTCAAGTGACGCCAGTGGTAGTTGATCGCTTTTATCCGGCTTCTTACAGATCGTGGAAGATTTCGTGGCACCATCTATCACGTAGTGGTGTTCTCCCCGGATCGGCATAGCAGGACTCTCCTTGTGAATTCCCCACCAGAGACCCCGCCCGTGGCGGACCAGCAGACGGCGCGGCCCGTTGTGCCCGACGCCGAGCTGCTGACCCGGCATATCGCGGGGGATCCGCACGCCTTCAGTGAAATAGTCAGACGACATCGAGACCGCATGTGGGCGGTCGCCCTGCGCACGCTGGGTGACCCCGACGAGGCGGCCGACGCCGTCCAGGACGCCTTTGTCTCGGCCTATCGCAAGGCCGAGAGTTTCCGCGGCGAGGCGGCCGTCACCACCTGGCTGCACCGCATCGTGGTGAACGCCTGCCTGGACCGCATGCGCCGGAAGTCCATCCGCCCGGTCGCCGACGACGAGCTCGTGGAGGCAGCCGAACGTGACACCCCGGTGCTGGATCAGACGGCCGAGCGCGAGGTTTCGATGGAGGTCTCGGCGGCACTCAAACTGCTGCCGTCCGACCAGCGGGCCGCGCTCGTGCTCGTGGACATGATGGGCTACTCCGTGGAGGACGCGGCCCAGGTTCTGGAGGTACCAAGCGGCACCGTGAAGAGCAGATGCGCGCGTGGACGCGCGAAACTCGCCCCAATTCTTTCGCACCTGCGGAACCGATCCGACCTGTCTCGCGTCTCATCCGCGAAGGGAGCAGAACTTCGTGACGGGTGATACGCACTACGACCTGGAGATCCTGGCCGAATTGGCCGAGGGTCTTCTCGACGCCGCCACGGCCCTGCAGGTACGCGAGCATCTCGCGATCTGCGATCCCTGTGGCGAGAACCTCGCCGACCTCGCGGCGGTCCGTGAGATGCTCGCGGCCACGCCGACGCCGGCGATGCCGATGGGGGTCGCGCTCCGGATCGACCGCGCACTGGCAGCCGAGGCAGAAAGCTTCCGTGGAGGTGGAGTAGGCCTGGTGGAAGCACCGGCCTGGGACGACATCATGCGCGACGCGCCGTGGGAGAGCACTCCTTTTCCACAGCCGGAGCGAGAGCCTGAGCCCGCGACACGACTGGGGGTCGTCTCCGAGGACGGCACCGTGGTGCCGGCCAGGCGGCGTGAGGCCACGCGCCGGCGCCGGTGGGCCCTGCCCGCGGTGGCGGGAGTGGCGGCGGCGGTGATCGGCGCGGTCACCATGGCGAGCGGCGTGCTCTCCGCCGCGGCCCCGGCCAAGCCCGCACCGCTCGCGCAGCCGGCCCAGTCCGCCCAGACGAGCGACGGCTACCAACTGACCGACAGCAACTGGAACTACACCGACCGGGAGCTCAGGGGCTCGCTCCTGGAGTACATCGGTCCGGCGCAGATCGTGGACGCCCAGGACCCGGTCGAGGGCTCCAAACTCGAAAAGTGCATCCAGCAGGTCTCGGGCGAGGTCGGCACGGCACCGTTCGCCGTGGACCAGGGCCTCTACAACGGGCAGGAGGCCAACATCCTGGTCTTCTGGCACAACCGGGCCAAGAACTCGGTGCGCGTCCACGTCGTGGGCCCGCAGTGCGACGACGTGCGCAAGCCGGCGCTCGCACACTGGAAGTGACCCGCCGACACCGCTGAAGACACCTCATCCGCAGGGAGGCCCGGTATGGATTCGTCCATACCGGGCTTCTCCGTGCCAGGCGGGAATCATCGACGCCTAGGATCTGTTGACGCCACTGGCAATGACAGAGGGAGAGGCGCAGTAGTGATCGACGTCCGGAATGTGATCATCATTGGATCGGGTCCCGCCGGTTACACGGCGGCGGTGTACTCTGCGCGCGCGGACCTCAAGCCCCTGATCTTCGAGGGGTCGGTCACCGCCGGCGGTGCCCTGATGAACACCACCGAGGTGGAGAACTTCCCCGGTTTTCCCGACGGGATCATGGGGCCCGACCTCATGGACAGCATGCGTAAGCAGGCCGAGCGGTTCGGGGCCGAGCTGATCGCCGACGACGTGGTCGAGGTCGACCTGGCCGCCAACCCCAAGGTCGTCAGGACCGCCACGGACACCTACCTCGCCAAGGCCGTCATCCTGGCCACCGGCTCCGGCTACCGCGAGCTGGGCGTGCCCAACGAGAAGCGGCTGTCCGGCCACGGCGTCTCCTGGTGCGCCACCTGTGACGGCTTCTTCTTCCGCGGCCAGGACATCGTGGTCGTCGGGGGCGGCGACACCGCCATGGAGGAGGCCACCTTCCTCACCCGGTTCGCCAACTCCGTGACGGTCGTGCACCGCCGTGACGAGCTGCGCGCCAGCAAGATCATGCAGGACCGCGCGTTCGCGAACGAGAAGATCCGCTTCGTCTGGGACAGCGAGGTCGTCGACGTCCTGGGCGACTCCAAGGTCACCGGCGTGCGTCTGCGCAACCTCAAGACCGGCCAGGAGAGCGACCTGGCGGCCACCGGCCTGTTCATCGCCATCGGCCACGACCCCCGCACCGAGCTGGTCAAGGGCCAGGTGGAGCTGGACGACCAGGGTTACATCAAGGTCGACTCCCCCTTCACCCGCACCAACCTGGACGGTGTCTTCGCCGCCGGCGACGTCGTCGACCACATCTACCGTCAGGCGGTCACCGCCGCGGGCACCGGCACCGCCGCGTCACTGGACGCCGAGCGCTGGCTGGCCGACCACGACAGCTGACCCGAACGGTCAGCACTCCAGAAAGGAAGATCAGGAACCTTGGGCGCCATCAAGAACGTGACCGACGCCAGCTTCGAGGCCGACGTCCTGAAAAGCGATAAACCCGTCATCGTCGACTTCTGGGCCGAGTGGTGCGGCCCCTGCCGCCAGGTCGCCCCGATCCTGGAGGAGATCGCGAACGAGCAGGCCGAGAAGCTGACCATCGTCAAGCTCAACGTCGACGAGAACCCGTCGACCGCCGGAACCTACGGCGTGCTCCAGATCCCGACCCTGAACGTCTACAAGAACGGGGAGGTCGTGAAGCAGATCATCGGTGCCAAGCCGAAGGCCATGCTGCTCCGCGAGCTTGAGGGCATCATCTAGGTTCTTGGAGTGAGGATCGCCATCACTCGATCACTCGATCCCGGTTCCCGGCGGGTGTGACAACCCTCGCCGGTGGGCGTGACACCCCTCGCCGGGTTGACCGCCGTCCAGTGCGGCGAGCGGCGGCGCAGGCCTGACCGGCGCCGGTGAACGACGCGCGACCCGGCGAACATTCATGGTCACCACAGCAGGCGCCGTCCCGCGCCTTCTTGTCCGCACATCCGGCACTATCCGATGCTTTGTTCGGATTGTCCGCGTGGCGAAGACCGGCCGGGGTGTCCCGCCTCCGCGCGGCACCCCGGCCCGGCCGGAGGCCCCTCACGCCGGCGGATTCGCGGGCCTCCCCGCGCACGGCCCACCGGCGGCGGCCTGTTCACGCCGACGCGCCTCCGGCGCGTCCACGCGCGGCGCGGACGACCAGAGGGCATCCACAGAGGCCCCAGATCGCCTCAGACGGGCCTTAGCGCCCTTTCCGGACTCATAGAGCCCAGCAACCTCTCCAACGCCACCTCGACGTCCTCACGCCACGAAACGGCGGACTTCAGCTCCAGCCGGAGCCGGGGGAAACGCAGGTGCGGCCGGACCGTCTTGAAGCCCACCGAGAGCAGATAGTCGGCGGGCATCAGGCACGCCCCCGGCTGCTCCCACTTCAGGTCGCCGAACGCCTCGATCGCCCGCACCCCCCGCCGGGTCAGATCCTTGGCCACCCCCTGGACCAGCATCCGCCCCAGACCGCCGCCGGAGAACTCCGGGATGATGTGCGCGGTCATCAGCAGCACCGCGTCGGCACTGACCGGAGAGGTCGGGAAGGCCACCGAGCGGGGCACGTAGTGCGGCGGCGCGTAGAGCACGAAGCCCGCGGCCACACCGTCCACATAGACGATCTTCCCGCAGCTGCCCCACTCCAGCAGGGTGGAGGAGATCCAGGCCTCCTTCTCCAGACCCGGGTCACCCGCCTCCACCGCGCGGTTGCCGTTCACCGGGTCCAGTTCCCAGAAAACGCACCGGCGGCAGCGGTACGGCAAGTCGTCGAGATTATCAAGAGTGACGTTTGCCAGCCGACGCGACACCTGTTGGCCCCAATCCTGGCGAGACGAATGCAAGCCATGGCGAAAAACCCGCGAAAACAGCGTCCCCAGCTGGCATCGTAGCTCAGTGCGGGCCCTGGTTTCAGGGTGTCCCGTCCCCACACGCAGACGACAACGACCCCTGCCGTAACCTGGTTTCTCTAGCTTGAGCACTGTGTGCTCCCCTTAACCTAGGAGGTGGACCGTGCCCCAAGACTCCGATCACGGTCAGACCGTCGCGCCCCAAGGGTCGCGGATCGACGCCTACGTCGATCGGTACGCCGCACGAGCTGCCGGGATGGTCGCTTCCGAGGTTCGAGCTCTCTTCGCCGTCGCGTCGAGGCCGGAGGTGGTCTCGCTCGCCGGTGGCATGCCGTACGTCACCGCCCTCCCCCTCGACGTGGTGGGGGAGCTCGTCGCCGACCTGGTGGCCCGCCGCGGCCCGGTCGCGCTCCAGTACGGCTCCGGCCAGGGGGACCCGCACCTGCGCGAGCAGATCTGCGACGTCATGCGCCTGGAGGGGGTCGAGGCCAACTCCGACGACGTCGTCGTGACCGTGGGGTCGCAGCAGGCCCTTGACCTGATCACCCGCATCTTCATCGACCCCGGCGACGTCATCCTCGCCGAGGGCCCCTCTTACGTGGGCGCGCTGGGCACCTTCTCCGCCTACCAGGCAAAGGTCGTCCACATCGCCATGGACGACGAGGGGATCATCCCCGAATCGCTCGCCCAGACCGTCTACGCCCTGCAGACCGCGGGCAACAGGATCAAGTTCCTGTACACGATCCCCAGCTTCCAGAACCCCGCCGGGGTAACGCTCAACGTGGCGCGCAGGCAGCAGGTTCTGGACATCTGCCAGCGGGCGGGCGTGCTGATCGTGGAGGACAACCCGTACGGCCTGCTGGGCTTCGACGGCGCGTCCATGCGGGCGCTGCGCGCCGACTGCTCCGACGGGGTCGTCTACCTCGGTTCGTTCTCCAAGACCCTGGCCCCCGGCTTCCGGGTCGGCTGGGCCCTCGCCCCGCACGCCATCCGGGACAAGCTGGTGCTGGCGATGGAGTCGGCGGTGCTGTCCCACTCCTCCTTCACCCAGCTCGCCGTCGGCCAGTATCTCGCCACCCAGCCGTGGCGCGAGCAGATCAAGACCTTCCAGGAGCTCTACCGTGAACGGCGGGACGCCATGCTCGCCTCACTGGAGTCGCTGATGCCCGCCGGCTGCACCTGGACCCGCCCCGGAGGCGGTTTCTTTGTCTGGGCCACCCTTCCCGAGGGACTGGACTCCAAGGCGCTCCTGCCGCGCGCGGTCGCCGAGCGGGTGGCGTTCGTCCCGGGCACCGGCTTCTACGCCGACGGCGGGGGGGCGCGCCACATGCGGCTGTCCTACTGCTATCCGGAGCCGGACCGCATCCGCGAGGGCGTTCGCCGCCTGGCCGGAGTGATCGAGCAGGAGCTCCGGGTGCGCGACATGTTCGGTCCCGGCGCGTCCGCCGAGCACACCGGAGTGGACACCCCGGGCCCCGACCTCGCCTGAACGGCCCTTTGGAACGGGCGTCTCCGGGGGGGGGAGGCGCCCACCCCGTCGCCCTCCCCTTTGACCTGTTCCGGCTCTGACCGCCCTCCGGCGCCCGGGGGAGTTTGACCGCCGGCCTGGTGGCCTCCTCGCCACCGTCCCCGCGTCCCGCGCCGGTCACCACATCCCCGCCATCCTCGCCACCCCCGCCACCCCCGTGAGCCCCGCCTCCCGGCCTCCCGCCTCATGCCCCGGCCTCATGCCCGGGCCGGAGGCGGGTGAGGCCCGCGCTCTCCCCGCCCACGCGGGGTCAACGCACCCGCCGCCGCGCATCCCCGGGCAGGAGACCCCGGCCCCTCACCTCTCACGTGGAGACACTCCGTCCCCTCATCGGGGGCCCCAGGTCGTACGCCGACGCGACGGGATGCCGTACGGTGACTTCCGGCACCGTGCCGTACGGTGACTTCCGGCGCCGTTATGGGGCGTCGGCGCCGTTATGGGGCAGATCGCCCCGGTCACGGGGAGAGCGACCCCAAGACTCGGCATGGGCTGCGAGGAGAGGTATTTTCGGATGGGTGATCTGGGCCACGTACTCGTCCTGGCAGGCGGACTCTCCTATGAGCGGGAGGTCTCCCTGCGTTCGGGTCGCCGGGTGAGCGAGGTGCTGCGCGGGGCGGGCGTCTCGGTGGAGACACGTGACACCGACGCCTCACTGGTGCCCTACGTGCTCGCCGATCCGCCGGACGCGGTCTTCGTCACCCTGCACGGCGGGGCCGGCGAGGACGGCGCCATCCGCTCGGTTCTCGAACTCCTCTCCGTTCCCTACGTCGGGGCCGGCCCCGACGCGTGCCGGGTGGCCTTCGACAAACCCACCGCCAAAACGGTCGTCCGCTCCGTCGGCCTGCGCACCCCCGACTCGGTGACACTGCCCAAGGAGACCTTCCACGATCTCGGCGCCGCCTCGGTGCTGGCCCGCATCGTGGAGCGCATGGGCCTCCCGCTGTTCGTCAAGCCGTCCCGAGGCGGCTCCGCGCTCGGGGCCTCGATCGTCCGGGCCGCCGAAGACCTCCCGTCCGCCATGGTCGGTTGCTTCGCCTACGGTGACACCGCGCTGATCGAACGCTGCGTCGAGGGTGTCGAGATCTCCGTCTCCGTGATCGACCTCGGTGACGGCCCGACGGCCCTTCCACCCGTCGAGATCGTCCCCGACACGGGCGTCTACGACTACGCGGCCCGTTACACCGCCGGCCACACCGAGTTCTTCGCCCCCGCCCGCCTGTCCCCCGAGGTCTCCGCCGCCTGCGCCCAGATGGCCGTCACGGCCCACACCGCCCTCGGCCTACGCGACGTCTCCCGTACCGACCTCATCGTCGACAGAGCGGGCCTCCCCTACTTCCTCGAAGTCAACGTCGCCCCCGGGATGACCGAGACCTCTCTGTTTCCCATGGCGGTCGAAGCCGCCGGCGACGACCTCGGCGCGCTCTGCCGCCTCCTGCTGGAACAGGCCGCGGCCCGCGCCAACGCCTGATTTCCCCGACGCCCCCGCTCTGAGTCTCACTTCCCCCCGGTGACCGCCTGCCCTCCGGCGGTCATCACGCCACCCGAGCGGGGGCGCCCCGGACACCGGCGCCGGCCGAGCATCAGCCGGACATCCACTGTCACCGCGTTCGGTGGCCTCCCGTCCACCGGCTCTGTCATGAATCTCCCAAGACGGAACGCCTAGGCTGGACTCGTGCCGACTTCTGCCATCACCTTCCCCAAGAGCTTCGCCAGCGACAACCACGCGGGCGTGCATCCGGCGGTGCTCGCCGCCATCGTCGAGGCCAACACCGGGGACGCGCCCGCCTACGGCGAGGATGCCTGGACCCGGGCGATGGAGAACGCCTTCCGGGCCGAGTTCGGCGTCCAGGCCGCCGCCTACGCCATGTTCAACGGAACCGGCGCCAACGTCGTGGGGCTGGGTCTCGTGCTACGCCCCTATGACGCCGTCCTCTGCCCGGCTACCGCGCACATCAACACCAACGAATGCGGCGCGGCGGAACGCGCGCTCGGCACCAAGCTCATCCCCATCCCCACGGAGAACGGCAAGATCACGGTGGCGGACCTCCGGGACCGGCTCTCCGTGCTGGGCAACGAGCACCACTCCCAGCCGCGTGTCATCTCCATCTCCCAGGTGACCGAGTGCGGCACCTGTTACACCCCCGACGAGATCGCCGAACTCTCCGGTTTCGCCCATGCCCGGGGGCTCTTCCTCCACATGGACGGCGCCCGGCTGGCCAACGCGGCGGCCGAGCTCGACTGTTCGATACGAGCGCTTACCGCGGATGCCGGCGTGGACCTCCTCAGCTTCGGCGGCACCAAGAACGGCGCCATGGGCGCCGAAGCGATCGTCCTGCTCCGCCCCGACCTGCACGCGCCGGCGCTGTTCCTGCGGAAGCAGAGCATGCAGCTCTCCTCCAAGATGCGCTTCGTCTCCGCCCAGCTGACCGCGCTTCTCACCGACGACCTCTGGCGCCGGAACGCCGCACACGCCAACGCGATGGCCCACCGGCTGGCCGGCGGCGTCGCCGACCTGCCCGGCGTCTCGCTGCGCTACCCCGTCCAGTCCAACGCCGTCTTCCCGGCTCTCCCGGAGAAGGTGATCGCCGATCTCCAGCGGCACTATCTCTTCCACGTCTGGAACGCGGCCGAGAACGTAGTGCGCTGGGTGACGTCCTTCGACACCACCCCCCAGCAGGTGGACACGTTCATCGCCGACATCCGCCGCGCCTTACGAGGAGAGGTCGACGTCTGACGGGGGCCGGCGAGGGCGACTGTTTCACGTGAAACACCGGGGACGCCCCCCGCTCGCACCACGTTTCACGTGAAACATCTCCTCTTCCCGGCGCCCGCGGTGGCCTCCTCCGTCTCCGCCGCCCTCTGGGCCGCCTGCTTTAATCCACCGGACAACAGATCCCGTTTCAGGGCGACGACCTATCGACCTCCCGGATGGGCGGCCCGGCTTCCCGGATGAGCCGCGACGAGGCGGGGCGGGGCGATTTCCGGTGGGCGCCCCGGAGGTCGGAGCGGGGTCCTGGGGGCGGGAACGACCCCCGGAAGGCCCTGGAGTGGATGGCCGGGGGGCAGCCCCTCACCGAGCGACTGGGGCGGCCTTTCCCGGACAGTCGTCGAGGCGCGACAGACCTGGCCGGGCGTCCGGCGGCCCGGCGACTCTCTCATGACGGCCACTCGGCACCCACGAGGGGAGGCCGCCGACGGCCGACCCGCAAGCCTCGCAGCGAGCGGACGGGCGCTAAGGAATCCTGACGATCATCCCGGCAACACGGAGGGGTGGCCGGACGCGACCGAGCGCCCGGCAGAGGTGCGCCCGCTCACCCGAGGACGGCCCCGGCGGGTCAGCGGCTCTCCGGCGGAAGACCTCACGACCATGGGTCCGGCATGAAACGGCCGCCGTGTTTCACGTGAAACACGGCGGCCGTCCAGAACAGGGATCGCTCCAGAGGAGAGAACCGGCAACGAGGACGGGGCTACTCCCCGACCGTCTCCATGGATCCCGGGGCCATCGTCCCGATGATGCGTTCCAGATCGTCGATGGTGGCGAACTCCACCACGATGCGCCCCTTGCGGCGGCCGAAGTCGACCTTCACCCGGGTCTCGAAACGGTCGGAGAGACGGTCGGCCAGCCGGCGGAGGGCCGGCTCCTCGGACGGTCTCGCCCTCGGAGCCCTGGCGTTGGGAGCCGGAGCGGCCTTGGCGTCACCCACGGCCACGATCTCCTCGACCGCACGGACCGAGAGCAGCTCGGCCACGATCCGATCGGCGAGGCGCTCCTGCGCCACCGGGTCGTCCAGGGTCAGCAGGGCCCGCGCGTGCCCGGCGCTGACCGTACCGGCCGACACGCGGAGCTGGACCTTGGGCGGCAGGTTGAGGAGGCGCAGCGTGTTCGTCACATGGGAGCGGGAGCGGCCGATCCGTGCGGCGAGCTGCTCATGGGTCGCGCCGAAGTCGTCAAGCAGCTGCCGGTAGGCCGCCGCCTCCTCCAGGGCGTTGAGCTGCTCACGCTGGAGGTTCTCGATGAGCGCGTCCAGCAGGAGCTTGTCCTCCTGGGTGTTCCGCACGATCGCGGGGATCTCGGAGAGACCCGCGAGCTTGGAGGCACGCCAGCGACGCTCTCCCATGATCAGCTCATAGCGTCCCTCACCCGCCGGGCGCACCACGACGGGCTGGAGGAGACCCACCTCGCGGATCGAGGTGGCCAGATCCTCCAGGGCCTGCTCGTCGAAGACGCCCCGGGGCTGGTGTGGGTTGGGCGCGATGTCCTTGACGGCGATCTCAAGGAAGTAGGCGCCCGCGACCGGCCGGAGGCCCGGCGACCGCTCTGCCTGCGGCTCGGACGCGACCATGATCGCGGTCGCCGACGGTACCGCCGCCGTCTCCACGACGGCCGGCCCGGTGGGGATGAGCGCTCCCAGCCCCTTGCCCAGACCTCTGGGCTGCTTACTCACCACTGCTGTCCCTCCCCTGGCGCACGGCCCCGCCCTCGGTGGTCTTCACGATGATGGCTGTCCGAGGTCTCCGCGCGCTCACACGGCGGCGCCGCGGTAGGCGATCTCACGGGCCGCGTCCATGTAGGCCATCGCGCCACTGGAACCCGGGTCGTAGGTCATGACCGACTGACCGTAGCTCGGCGCCTCCGAGACACGGACGCTCCGGGGGATCAGCGTCTTCAGCACCGTGTCCTCGAAGTGGGAGCGGACCTCCTCGGCGACCTGGGAGGCCAGCCTGGTCCGGCCGTCGTACATCGTCATCAGGATGGTGGACAGTTCAAGCGTGGGGTTCAGGTGGGCACGGACGAGGTCCACGTTCCGGAGCAGCTGGCCCAGGCCCTCCAGCGCGTAGTACTCGCACTGGATCGGGATCAGCAGCTCGTTGGCGGCCATCAGCGCGTTGACGGTCAGCAGCCCGAGGGAGGGCGGGCAGTCGATGAGGATGTAGTCGAACTGGATCGCGTCATAGGCGTTCAGCGCGCGCTGCAGGCGGGCCTCGCGCGCGACCATCGAGACGAGTTCGATTTCGGCGCCGGCCAGATCTATGGTGGCGGGGGCGCAGTAGAGGCCGGGCATCTCCGGGACCTCCTTCACCACCTCCACCAGGGGCACATCCTCCACGAGCACCTTGTACATGTCCGGCACGTCACCACGGTGCTCGATGGAGAGCGCCGTCGAGGCGTTGCCCTGGGGGTCGAGGTCGACCACGAGCACCCGCTGACCGTGCATGGAGAGCGCGGCCGCCAGGTTGACCGACGTCGTGGTCTTGCCCACCCCGCCCTTCTGGTTGGCGACGGTGAAGATGCGCGTCTTGGGCGGCCGGGGCCAGTCACCGTCCCGTGCCCCGGTGGCGCCTCTGGGGACGGCCGTAGTCGTCTGGGCCGATGTTTCACGTGAAACCACTGAGTTGAGTGCCTCTCGTACCAACGGCGAGTCGCCGGGATTAAGGGGGGGCTGGGTCACGGTCGTCGTCCTTTCAACCGGCCTGACTACAGCGGCGGGTGCAGGTGCCGGCCAGCCCAGGCCAGAAGAGGGCCGCCCATACGGCTGAACAACGGGATTCTCAGGCCAGCCGAGACCGCATCCCGCGCTCACAATCGCACTTTCAGGGTCATCCACCGGCCTCATACTCGCTCTGCTCGGTCTGTCTACTGGCCTCGTGTCCGCTTCGCCCGGGGGGAGCGGCTCTTGGGGCGAGTGCCGTGCCGTGCTTCATCGGAGGCCCGGCCGGCGACCACCCTGATGAGAGTTGCAGGCGGCTCGACCTTACCGTGCCCGACCGATACAAGCTCGGCGGTTCGCACCCCACTGGCTCGCAATTGCGGCCCGGCGTCCGCCAGCTCCTCCGCTGCCCGCTCGCCCTTCATCGCGAGAAGCTCGCCCCCCTCGCGCAGCAGGGGGATCGACCACTTCAGCAACCGGTCAAGCGGCGCCACCGCACGGGCGGAGACCACGTCGAACTCGCGCTTGCCGGCGAACTCCTCGGCCCGGCCGCGCAGCACCTCGACGTTGTCCAGCTTCAGCGACTCCACGCACTCCTGGAGGAACACCGTCCGGCGGAGCAGGGGCTCCAGGAGGGTGACCTTGATGTCCGGCCGTACGATCGCCAGCACCAGGCCGGGCAGACCGGCTCCCGAGCCGATGTCCACCAGCCGCACCCCGACGGGCACGGCCTCGGCGACCACCGCGCAGTTGAGCAGGTGACGATCCCAGATGCGGGGAACCTCGCGGGGGCCGAGCAGTCCGCGCACCACCCCGGGGCCGGCCAGCAGCCCCGCGAACGTCTCCGCTCTGGACCAGGCGTCGCCGGTGAACACCTCGCGCGCGACCTCGGGCGGCTCGGGGATCTGGTCACTCACTCGACGCTCACTCTTCCTCGGGAACTGTCTGGGTCAGGGCGTTCTAAGGCTAACGGCCCGTTCCACACCGCCGTACAAGGGCAGGCGGGGAAGGGACGCCGTACCGGACCAACCGCCGCGCGGGTGGGGGCCCGGGGGTGGACGGGGACCGTGGTGCGGGCGGAAACCACAAAGGCCGCCGTCCCTGAGGGTCAGGGGCGGCGGCCTTGTCTGTGGCTGCTTTCGCTATGCGGGGAGGACCACCACGAAACGCCGGGGCTCCTCACCCTCGGACTCGCTCCGCAGGCCCGCCGCCGCGATCGCGTCGTGCACGATCTTGCGCTCGAAGGGGGTCATCGGCTGCAGCGCCTTGGACTCGCCGCTGCGCTTGACGTCCGCGGCGACCTTGGTGCCGAGCTCACGCAGCTCGCCCCGGCGGCGTTCGCGGTATCCGCCGATGTCCAGCATGAGCCGGGAGCGTTCCCCTGTCTGGCGGTGGACCGCGAGCCGGGTCAGCTCCTGGATCGCCTCCAGCACCTCACCGTTGGGGCCGACGAGGTCACCGCCCTTGATGTCCACCACCGACACCACGGCACGATCGCCCTCGACGTCCATGTCGATGTCACCGTCGATGTCGGCGATGTCGAGCAGACCCTCGACGTAGTCCGCCGCGATCTCGCCTTCCTGCTCCAGCGCAGCGAGATCCGGAGCCGCCTTCACGGTCTCCTTTTCGGCTTCGGCCTCGGTCACGTCCGGCCACTCCTTCGTGCTGTCGGGGATGATCGTCAGGACTTCTTACTGCCCGTCCGCTTGCTGCGAGGCTGGCGGGTCGGCTGCTGGCGGATGGGCTTGGGCTCCGGCGGGGCGGGGGGCGCCTCAGGCTCGGGAGCGCTCTTCCTGACCTTGCTCAGCAGGCCCGGCTTGGCCTCGGGCGTCACCATGTTGCCCTTGGCGTCGGGCACCGGAGAGGGGTGGCGGCTGTAGAACCAGTGCTGCTGCCCCAGGGTCCAGAGGTTGGTGGTGACCCAGTAGAGGATGAGGCCCAGGGGGAAGTTCAGCGAGAAGATCGCGAACAGCGGCGAGACGTACATCAGGATCTTCTGCTGCTGAGCCATCGGGTTGTCCGGCATCTGCGCCATCGAGCGCGTCACACTCTGCCGGACGGTGAGGAAGGTGGTCAGCGAGCTGATCGCCACGAAGAAGCCGAGCACGATCTTCGTCTGGATCGGGTTGGCCCCGCCGAGCGCCTGGATCTGCTCGCTGCTGGTCCAGAAGGTCGCCGGCAGCGGGGCACCGAAGATGTGCGCGGCCCGGGCGCTGTCGACAAGCTGCTGTGACATGCCGAACTTCAGCTCGCCGTGGGCCATCGCGTTCAGCACGGTGAACATCGAGATGAAGATCGGGAACTGGGCCACGACCGGCAGGCAGCCGCCGAGCGGGTTGGCCCCCTGCCCCTGGTACAGCGCCATGACCTCCTGGTTCATGCGCTGCTTGTCGTTCTTGTACCGCTTACGCAGCTCCTGGACCTTGGGCGCCAGCTCCTGCATCTTCTTCGACGAGCGCATCTGCTTGAGGAAGAGAGGGAAGATGAGCAGTCGCATCAGCACCGTCAGGGTGACGATGGTCAGCGCCCAGGTCAGCCCGCTGTTCGGGTCGAGGAAGCTGCTATAAACCTGGTGAATCCAGGTGATGACTTGGGCGACGGCTGTGTACAGCCAGTTCAGCCAGGACAGCTCCACCGAGCTAGCTCCCTTGCGTTTCGTCGGACCGGCCCGGGCTCGGGGGCACCGGGTCAAAACCTCCGGGATGGAATGGGTGGCAACGCCCGATCCTTCGGATCGTCAACCACGTACCGCGCAGCGCGCCGTGGACGGCCACCGCCTCAAGGCCATAGGCACTGCACGAAGGATGGAAACGGCAACGGGGACCCAGCAGGGGGCTCACGTAGGCCCGGTAGAACCGGATAGGAGCCATCAGGGTCCTGGCAGCCGGAGAAATCCCGGCGGTATGCTGCGCCGTCATCATCGCCCATCCATGCGAGCCTGGGAAGGCTCTCGCCGCCTGAGTAAACGATCCAGCGCGACGTCGAGTTCGGCGGCAAGGCGCTCGCTTCGCGCGGACGCGGCCGGTGGATTGGCGCGTACAACCAGCAGGCTACCTCGCGGAAGGCGATGCAGACGGTCGCGCATGATGTGTCTCAGTTGACGTTTGACGCGATTTCTGATGACCGCGCCTCCTACTCCGCGACTCACCACAAATCCCACCAAGGGTGGTTCGTCCGATTCGGTACGCATGCCGAAATGCGCGACCAGTGTGGGGCGGCCTGCTCGGCTGCCCTTCCTGATCGCGCCGGCGAACTCCTCGCCCCGGCGCATGCGGGACACGGACGGCAACACCAGAGAACCTTGGTTGACCCAGGGGCAGGTACGGCTATCGCCCGCCGACATCACGGCCGGCGGGCGACAGAACGCTGCTGCCTTGGCCCGGCGGACCGGGCGCAACCGGACGCGTCAGGCGGAGAGCTCGACGCGGCCCTTGCGACGACGGGCGGCCAGGATGGCGCGGCCGGCGCGGGTGCGCATGCGCAGCCGGAAGCCGTGGGTCTTCGCGCGACGACGGTTGTTCGGCTGGAAAGTACGCTTGCTCACGAGTGGGCTCCAGGCTTGAGGCACGCCCCCAGCACATGGGGACGCTCGACAGTGGCTGGCTTGCCGGAAGCGGGGCATGCGAAATAGCCGTCGCGTGGCAAGCCGACCGTCGTACGTTACGGGGAACGCGCGCCCCAGGTCAAACCGGAGCGCACGCGGTTATAGGTTATCCACGAATCCACAGCCCCTTTTTCCACCGGCGCCCCGCCGTCCACAGGATGTGCACTCAGCCTCCCCCGCACTGCCACTAGGCTGTGGACAACGTCTTGGACACAGGCTGTGGACAGGGCTACTGTCGACTCCTCCAGCCCCGCTCTCCGCTGCCAGGACGTGCCCGGTGGCAGGGTGCGAGGCTGTGCACACCGTGTGGATTCGATGTGGATTACCGGCGGCCATCTCTGGGGGACCGCGGGGGCCGCGGCATGTGGACAACGGGGTAATCCGATGCGCCCGGCGGCCATCGGTGTGGATAAACAGATCGCGGTGAGCTCAGTCGGGGGCCGCGTCGGAGGAGGATGGGCCGGGCATGGATGGAATGGACCTCGGCGAGGTATGGGCGCGAGCACTGGAGAACTCCCTCAACGAGAGTGTCCCTTCCCAGCAGCGTGTGTGGCTCAGCCTGACCCGGCCCTTCGGGCTGATGAACGACACCGTGGTGCTCGCGGCTCCCACCGATTTCGCCAGAGATGTCCTGGAAAATAAGCTTCGTCCCCTGATCAGTCACGCGCTCTCCCAGGAGTTCGGCCGCCCGATGCGGGTCGCGGTCATGGTGGACCCCAGCGCCGCGGGCTCCGACCCGGTCGGCGTCCCCAGAGCAGAGCTTTATCCACAGGCGCCGCAGCAGGGTTATGCACAGGGTGGTGGACCGCAGCAGAGTTATGCACAGCCTGTGACCTCCCAGCACCACAGCGCTTCCGGCCTTCAGCCCCCCTACCATGCCGCCGGTCCGGCCGCCCCGCCGTCCACCGACTATCCACAGCATCAGCCACAGGGACAGCAGTTCCCCTACCCCTACCAGCACGCCGAGGAGCCGGCCCAGCCGTACCTCCCGGCGGACCCGCCCGCCTCGGCGCCGGCGGAGCAGAGCACCGGATACGGCCGCGGCGGCTACACCCCGCAGCCGCCCCCCTCCCGCCAGGAGGCCGACGGCTTCGAGCGCCCCGCCCCGAACCGGGCCGCCGGCCCCGTGCACAACCGATGGGACGGCAGGGGCGGCCGTCCCCAGGGAGAACCGGCCCGGCTGAATCCGAAGTACACCTTCGAGACCTTCGTCATCGGCTCCAGCAACCGCTTCGCCCACGCGGCCGCGGTCGCGGTGGCGGAGGCTCCGGCCAAGGCGTACAACCCGCTCTTCATCTACGGCGACTCCGGCCTGGGCAAGACCCACCTGCTGCACGCGATCGGCCACTACGCGCAGAGTCTCTACGACGGCGCCCGGGTGAGATACGTCAGCTCGGAGGAGTTCACCAACGACTTCATCAACTCCATCCGCGACCACAAGGCCGACAACTTCCGCGGCCGCTACCGGGCGGTGGACATCCTGCTGGTGGACGACATCCAGTTCCTGGAGGGCAAGGAGCAGACCCAGGAGGAGTTCTTCCACACCTTCAACACCCTGCACAACGCCAACAAGCAGATCGTCATCTCCAGCGACCGGGCGCCCAAGCAGCTGGTCACCCTGGAGGACCGGCTCCGCAACCGGTTCGAGTGGGGGCTGATCACCGACGTCCAGCCGCCCGAGCTGGAGACGCGGATCGCGATCCTGCGCAAGAAGGCGATACAGGAGGGCCTGGCCGCGCCGCCCGAGGTGCTGGAGTACATCGCCAGCCGGATCTCCACCAACATCCGTGAGCTTGAGGGGGCCCTGATAAGGGTCACCGCCTTCGCCAGCCTCAACAGGCAGTCGGTGGACCTGCAGCTGACCGAGGTCGTGCTCAAGGACCTGATCACCGAGGACGCCGGCTCGGAGATAACGATCGCCACGATCATGGCGTCCACCGCGGCCTACTTCGGTCTCTCGATCGACGACCTGTGCGGCGGGTCGCGCTCGCGCGTCCTGGTCACCGCCCGGCAGATCGCCATGTACCTCTGCCGTGAGCTCACCGACATGTCACTGCCCAAGATCGGGCAGCAGTTCGGCGGACGCGACCACACCACGGTCATGCACGCCGACCGGAAGATCCGCTCCCTCATGGCCGAGCGTCGTTCGATCTACAACCAGGTCAACGAGCTCACCACCAGGATCAAGCAGCAGTCGCGCAATGGATGAGAGTTTCCCACCCGTGATGCACAGGCTGTGGAAAACCTTGTGGATCAATGGTAGAGCCGTGGCGGGCGACGGCGATCGGAGCGTTCCATCATGATTGTTTTAGGTATGAGAGGTTCGAGAAGTTCCGGAGACCTGGGGATAACTCTGGGGAGAACCTGGGGACAACCTGGGGAGAACTCGTGGACAACCTGTGGACGCCCTGTGCAGGGAGTTTTCCCCAGGGACAAAACGACCGCTTACCCTGGGGAGAACCTGGGGAAACCTCGTGGATAACCGGTGGATGAACGACCCAAGATCTGGGGACGGCCTGTGGGTACAGCGCGGTTCTCCCCAGCCCCGGGAGTTGTCCACATCCTTCACCCACACCCTCGGTGGATGAAAAAACCATGGCTGAGCTGCGGAAACACTAGATTTCCACAGTTTCCACCGCCCCTAATGCGATGACCCCTTGTATCTCTAACTAGAAAACTCAAGACCCACAGAAGGGTTCCGGGGGAGCACAGGTGCGAGACAGTGAACACTTGACCCCAAGGCACCGAGCGGACAGCGCTCGACACACAGGAGGCAGATCCACGTGATGTTCCGGATCGAGCGAGACGTGCTCGCCGAGGCGGTTGCATGGACGGCACGCAGCCTTCCGGCCCGTCCCTCAGTGCCGGTGCTCGCCGGCATGCGTCTCGAAGTCACGGAGAAGGGACAGCTCAAGCTCTCGGGCTTCGACTACGAGGTGTCCGCCGAGGTGACCCTCGAACCGCAGAGCGGTGAGGCGGGCGTGGTGCTCGTCTCCGGCAGGCTGCTCGCCGAGATCACCAGGGCGCTCCCCGCGCAGCCGGTGGACCTCGTGGTGGAGGGCGCCAAGGCGGTCGTCACCTGTGGCAGCGCCCGGTTCACACTGCTGACCATGCCCGTGGAGGACTACCCCTCCCTGCCGACCATGCCCCCGGCCGCGGGACGGGTGGGCAGCGACGTGTTCGCCTCGGCCGTCGGCCAGGTCGCCGTGGCCGCGGGCAAGGACGACACGCTGCCCATGCTGACCGGCGTGCGCATGGAGATCGAGGGCGACACCGTCACCCTCGCCGCCACCGACCGCTACCGCCTCGCGGTGCGGGAGCTGAAGTGGCAGCCCGGCCAGCCCGACTTCTCGGCGATCGCGATGATCCCCGGCAGGACCCTCGCCGACGCGGCCAAGGCCCTGGGGAGCACCGGGGCCGAGGTCGAGGTCGCGATGAGCTCGGTGGGGGGCACCGGCGAGGGCATGATCGGCTTCTCCAGCGCCGGCCGCCGTACGACCACCCGCCTGCTCGACCCGGAGTTCCCCAAGTACCGCTCGCTGCTGCCGACCGAGTTCTCGGCCCGCGCCGAGCTGTCCACCGGCACCTTCGTCGAGGCCGTCAAGCGCGTGGCCCTGGTGGCCGAGCGCAACACCCCGGTCCGGCTGGCCTTCCGCGGCGGCGAGGTCGTCCTTGAGGCGGGCAGCGGTGACGAGGCCCAGGCGGTCGAGGTGCTGCCGGTGGACTTCGAGGGCGACGACATCAACATCGCCTTCAACCACCAGTTCCTGCTGGAGGGGCTCGGCGCGATCGACTCCGACGTGGCCCGCCTGCAGATGACCACCTCCACCAAGCCCGCCATCCTCACCGGTGGAAAACCCGCCGACGACGACGGCGTCCCGGACTACCGCTACCTGATCATGCCCATCCGCCTGTCGAGCTGAGGTCGCCTCACGCTCCCCCCGATGCCCCTGGAGCTCGCCCAGGAGGCCCGTGAGGCCCGTGGGGCGGGTGTGACCGTAACCGCCACGCGTTCGCCGGTCGGGGCTCGCAGAGGGCCTCTCGGCGCCGCTCGCGGCGGGGTGCCCCCGCGCCGTACGGCGGAACCGTCCGGCACGGGCCGCCGGGGCGCCCTCCACAGCCCTGTGGACGACCCAGTCGATGGAAAACACCGATCCGGTACGGCTCGCACCGGTACACCTGGTGTAGGTGAATGATGGAAACCCTGAAGGGGGTGCTCGTATGCGGATCGGCATGGTCGGGCTGGGCAAGATGGGCGGCAACATGGCCGAGCGGCTGCGCCGCGGAGGTCACGACGTCGTCGGTTACGACCGCGACCCGGCGGTCAGCGACGTCTCCAGCCTGAAGGAGCTGATCGACAGGCTCCAGGAGCCCCGCACGGTGTGGGTCATGGTGCCCGCGGGCGCGCCGACCCAGGCCACGATCGAGGAGCTCGGCACCCTGCTGTCGGCGGGGGACGTCGTGGTCGACGGCGGCAACTCGCACTACCTGGACGACCAGCGGCACGCCGCCGAGCTCGGCGCCAGGGGGATCGGCTTCGTCGACTGCGGGGTGAGCGGCGGTGTCTGGGGTCTGCAGAACGGCTACGCGCTGATGACCGGCGGCACCGAGGCCGACGTCCGGCGGCTGATGCCCGTCTTCGACACCCTCAAGCCCGAGGAGGACGGCTTCGTCCACGCCGGGGACGTCGGCGCGGGCCACTTCGCCAAGATGGTCCACAACGGCATCGAGTACGGCATGATGCAGGCGTTCGCCGAGGGCTGGGAGCTGCTCCAGGCCTCCGACGTCGTGACCGACGTCCCCGGCGCGTTCCGCAGCTGGCGGCACGGCACGGTCATCCGCTCGTGGCTGCTGGACCTCATGGTCCGCGCGCTGGACGAGGACCCGGCCCTGGCGGAGCTGAGAGGCTACGCCCAGGACTCCGGCGAGGGCCGCTGGACGGTGCAGGCCGCCGTGGACCACGCGGTGCCGCTGCCGGTCATCACCGCCGCGCTGTACGCCAGGTTCGCCTCCCGGCAGGAGGACTCGCCGGCCATGAAGGTCGTCGCCGCCCTGCGCAACCAGTTCGGCGGGCACGCCGTCACCGCGAAGGAGGGCGAGGTGGCCAAGGGCGCCGACGCCCCCGGCGCCGACGTCGTCCCCCCGGTGGAGGCCGACGGGTAGTGTCACGCGCGTCACGGCCCGCGCCCGCCACTCCCTGGTTTTCCACAGGCTGTGGATTTCGATGGACTGTCATGGACTGTCATGGGTCGTGTGGATCCCCGCGGTTTCCCGGGGTACGGGCCCGGCGGAGCGCGGGGCCTCCGCCGGGCGCGCGGGCCGTACCGAGGCGGCGGGGCTCCGGTGACGGTCGTGGCCGACTAATCTTCCTGGGGTGCGTGTCGCCCACCTCTCGCTGACCGACTTCCGGTCCTACGACGCCGTCGAGCTCGGCCTGGAGCCGGGCGTCACGGCGTTCGTCGGGCCGAACGGGCAGGGCAAGACCAACCTGGTCGAGGCGCTGGGCTACGTGGCCACCCAGTCGAGTCACCGGGTGGCCAACGACGGGCCGCTGGTGCGGCAGGGGGCCGCGCGGGCGATCGTGCGGTGCGCGGTCGTGCGGGACGACCGGCGGGCGCTGATCGAGCTGGAGATCAACCCGGGGAGGGCCAACCGGGCCAGGCTGAACCGCTCACCCGTGTCCAGGCCCCGCGACGCGATCGGCCTGCTGCGCACGGTGCTGTTCGCCCCCGAGGACCTGGCCATGGTCAAGGGCGACCCCTCGGAGCGGCGGCGATACCTCGACGATCTGCTGGTGGCCAGGACGCCCCGCTACGCCGGGGTCCGTGCCGACTACGACCGGGTTCTCCGGCAGCGCGGCGCCCTGCTGCGTACGGCGGCGCAGTCGCGGCGGAGGGGCCGGGGCGGGCGCGGGGCCGAGAGCGACGCGGCGTTCACCGAGGCTGGGGCCAAAGACCCGCTGAGCACACTGGACGTCTGGGACGCCCACCTGGCCAGGCACGGTGCGGAGCTGCTGGCGGCACGGCTGGAACTGGTGGAGGCGCTGCGGCCGTTGGTCGCCTCCTCCTACGCGGCCCTCGCGCCCGGCTCGGCCCCCGCGGCCCTGGAGTACCGGGGCACCGTGCCCGCCGGAGCGGAGAGCGGGGCACGGGACGGAGCGCGAACCGGGGCGGCCGGAGGGGCGGAGCTCGACAGGGACGCCCTGGAGGAGCGGCTGCGGGCCGCCCTGCTTGAGGTGCGCGGTTCCGAGCTCGAACGCGGCGTCACGCTCGTCGGGCCGCACCGCGACGACCTGTTCCTGGGCCTCGGAGACCTGCCGGCCCGCGGCTACGCCAGCCACGGCGAGTCGTGGTCGTTCGCGCTGTCGCTCCGGCTCGCCGCCTACGACCTGCTCAGGGCGGACGGCGGTGATCCGGTGCTGATCCTCGACGACGTCTTCGCCGAACTGGACAACCAGCGCCGCCGCCGGCTGGCCGAGATCGTGGCCCCGGCCGAACAGGTGCTGATCACCGCCGCGGTCGCCGACGACGTGCCGGTGGAGCTGGCCGGAGGCCGGTTCGACGTCGGCGAGGGAGGGGTGAGGCGTGTCCGATGAGCTGCGGCCGGTGCCCGCCCCCGCCCCACCCGCCCCACCCACGTCGCCCGCCCCACCCGCGCGACCGGCGCGGTCCTCGCCGGAGCCGGGATCCGCCGAGCCGACCCCGGCGAAGAGCCCCGAGCCGACCTCGGCGAAGAACGTGGCCGCCAAGGGGGCCGCGATGGCGAGGGAGAAGCTGGCCCAGGCCAAATCGGACGCCGCCAGGCGGGGGCAGCTGCCCCGCAGGGAGCCGCGGCGCAGGCCGTACGGACCGCGCAGGGACTCCGGCGATCCCCAGCTTTTCGGCAGGGCCATCGTCGACCTGCTGGCCGACCGGGGCTGGGAGCAGCCCGTCGCGGTGGGCGGGGTGTTCGGCCGCTGGCACGAGATCGTCGGCCCCGATCTGGCCGCCCACACCAAGCCCGAGACGTTCGCCGACGGGGAGGTCCTGGTGGTCGCCGACTCCACCGCCTGGGCGACCCAGGTCCGGCTGCTGGCAAGGACGCTGGTCAGAAGGTTGAACGAGGAACTCGGGGACGGAACCGTACAGCGGGTGAAGGTGCGGGGACCGCAGAACGGCCCGCGTCCCAGCGGGGCCCTGCGCGTCACCGGCAGCCGAGGTCCGGGCGACACCTACGGCTGACACCGTCCACGGCTGATCGATCCATGACTGATCGATCACCCGGAGAACGGATCAGCGGCCCTTCTGGCGCGACGACCCCCTTCCGTGTAGGGGGATGCTTGAGCCGGCAGTCGACGCGCGACAGAGGCTTCCAGAGCCCTTCAATGCCACACGACACGTTCTGAGCCGCTAGAATGAAATCGAATTCCGGACACGTCCGCTGCGTGTCACCCCCGGCATCCGCGCCGACTTCTCTGGGTGAGCGCATCGGGGCATTCACGACGGTGACGGGCACGGCGGGGCCGCGAGGCTCTCCCGCCGCGTGTCCGCGGCAGGAGGATTTCGCACTTGTCCTACGACGCTAGCTCAATCACCGTTCTCGAAGGGCTTGAGGCGGTCCGTAAGCGCCCAGGCATGTACATCGGTTCGACCGGCGAACGCGGTCTCCACCACCTCGTCTACGAGGTTGTGGACAACTCCGTCGACGAGGCGCTGGCCGGCCATGCCGACAGGATCGAGGTGACGCTCCTCGCCGACAACGGGGTGCGGGTCCTCGACAACGGCCGGGGCATCCCCGTCGGCATCGTCGCGGCGGAGGGCCGCCCCGCCGTCGAGGTCGTGCTGACCGTGCTCCACGCGGGCGGCAAGTTCGACAGCAAGTCCTACGCCGTCTCCGGCGGTCTGCACGGCGTGGGCGTCTCGGTGGTCAACGCCCTGTCGAGCAGGCTGGAGGTGGAGATCCGCACCGACGGCCACCACTGGCGGCAGAGTTACGCGGCCTCCAAGCCCGTCCACCCCCTGGTCAAGGGCGACCCGACGGAGGAGACCGGCACCTCGATCACCTTCTGGGCCGACGAGACCATTTTCGAGACCACCACGTGGAACTTCGAGACGCTCTCACGCCGCTTCCAGGAGATGGCCTTCCTGAACAAGGGCCTCACCATCTCGCTGCGGGACGAGCGGCCCGCCCACATCGTCAACGGCGAGCCGACCGAGGTGGTCTACCACTACGAGGGCGGTCTGTCCGACTTCGTGAAGCACCTGAACTCCAAGAAGGAGCCCGCGCACCTCTCGGTGATCGACTTCGAGGAGCACGGCGAGGGGATCTCGGTCGAGATCGCCATGCAGTGGAACAACTCCTACAGCGAGTCGGTCTACACCTTCGCCAACACCATCAACACGGCCGAGGGCGGCACCCACGAGGAGGGCTTCCGCGCCGCGCTGACGTCGATCGTCAACCGCTACGCGCGCGAGCAGAAGTTCCTTAAAGAGGGCAAGGACGACAACCTGACCGGTGAGGACATCCGCGAGGGTCTCACCGCGATCATCTCGGTGAAGCTGGCCGACCCGCAGTTCGAAGGTCAGACCAAGACCAAGCTGGGCAACACCGAGGCCAAGTCGTTCGTCCAGAAGGCGTGCAACGACCACCTGCGTGACTGGTTCGAGCGCAACCCCGGCGAGGCCAAGGACGTCATCAACAAGTCCCTGCAGGCGTCGCGCGCCCGTCTCGCGGCCCGTCAGGCCCGCGACCTCACCCGCCGCAAGTCGCTGCTGGAGTCCGGTTCCGGGCTGCCGGGCAAGCTCGCCGACTGCCAGTGGAGCGATCCGGAGAAGTGTGAGCTCTTCATCGTCGAGGGTGACTCGGCGGGCGGATCGGCCAAGGGCGGGCGCGACTCCAAGTTCCAGGCCATCCTGCCCATCCGCGGCAAGATCCTGAACGTGGAGAAGGCCCGCATCGACAAGGTGCTGAAGAACGCCGAGGTCCAGGCGCTGATCACCGCCATGGGCACCGGCGTGCACGACGAGTTCGACATCGCCAAGCTCCGCTACCACAAGCTCATCCTGATGGCGGACGCCGACGTCGACGGCCAGCACATCAACACGCTGCTGCTGACGCTGCTCTTCCGTTTCATGCGCCCGCTGATCGAGGCCGGGCACGTCTACCTCTCCCAGCCGCCGCTCTACAAGATCAAGTGGGACCGCCGGGGCGAGGACGCCTCCTACGCCTACTCCGACCGCGAGCGTGACGCGATCATCGAGGACGGCATCAACAGGGGCAAGCGCGACCCGCGCGCGCACGACGGCATCCAACGGTTCAAGGGTCTGGGCGAGATGAACGCGGCCCAGCTCTGGGACACCACGATGAACCCGGAGACCCGCGTCCTGCTCCAGGTCACCCTCGACGACGCCGCCCAGGCCGACGAGCTGTTCAGCGTTCTCATGGGTGAGGACGTCGAGGCTCGCCGCTCCTTCATCATCAGGAACGCACGAGACGTCCGTTTCCTCGATGTGTAGCGGTAGCCGTACAGCCTTCTCTCTGCAAAGGATTCATCACCCGTGACGGATGTGAACACTCCGCCCGTAGAGCGCATCGAACCGGTCGACATCCAGTCGGAGATGCAGCGCAGCTACATGGACTACGCGATGTCCGTCATCGTGTCCCGTGCGCTGCCCGACGTCCGTGACGGCCTCAAGCCGGTGCACCGCCGCGTGCTCTACGCCATGTACGACGGTGGCTACCGCCCCGACCGCGGCTACTTCAAGTGCTCCCGCGTCGTCGGCGACGTCATGGGGTCCTACCACCCGCACGGTGACTCCTCCATCTACGGCACCGTGGTACGGCTGGCCCAGCCCTGGGCGCTGCGCTACACCCTGGTCGACGGCCAGGGCAACTTCGGATCGCCGGGCAACGACATGCCGGCCGCCATGCGATACACCGAGTGCAAGCTCGCGCCGATCGCCATGGAGATGATCCGTGACATCGACAAGGACACCGTCGACTTCCAGCCCAACTACGACGGGCGCTCCCAGGAGCCGCTGGTCCTGCCGTCCCGCTTCCCGAACCTCCTGGTCAACGGGTCCGCCGGTATCGCGGTCGGCATGGCCACGAACATCCCGCAGCACAACCTGCGCGAGGTGTCCGACGGCATCAGGTGGGCCCTGCAGAACCCCGAGGCGACCGACGAGGAACTCCTCGAAGCGCTGATCGCCCGGATCAAGGGCCCCGACTTCCCGACCGGCGCGCTGATCGTCGGCCGCCGGGGCATCGACGACGCCTACCGGACCGGCCGCGGCTCGATCACCATGCGGGCGATCGTGGAGGTGGAGGAGGACGCCAAGGGCCGTCAGTGCCTCGTCGTCACCGAGCTGCCCTACCAGGTCAACCCGGACAATCTCGCGCTGTCCATCGCCGAGGCGGTGAAGGACGGCCGGATCAGCGGCATCGCCGACGTCCGCGACGAGAGCTCCTCCCGGGTCGGTCAGCGCCTGGTCATCGTGCTCAAGCGCGACGCGGTCGCCAAGGTCGTGCTGAACAACCTCTACAAGCACACCCAGCTGCAGACCACCTTCGGCGCCAACATGCTGGCGCTCGTCGACGGCGTGCCACGTACCCTGCGGCTGGACCAGTTCGTCCGCCACTACGTGAGCCACCAGATCGAGGTCGTGGTCCGCCGGACCCGCTACCTGCTGCGCAAGGCGGAGGAGCGGGCCCACATCCTGCGCGCGCTGCTCAAGGCCCTCGACCGGATGGACGAGGTCATCGCCCTGATCCGGCGCTCGCCGTCGGCGGCCGCCGCCCAGGGCGGCCTGATCGCGCTTCTGGAGATCGACGATATCCAGGCGCAGGCCATCCTCGACATGCAGCTGCGCAAGCTGGCCGCCCTGGAACGGCAGCAGATCACCGACGAGTACGACTCGCTGATGGCGCACATCATCGAGTACCAGGCGATCCTGGCCTCGCCCGAGCGGCAGCGGACGATCGTCTTCGACGAGCTCTCGGAGATCACCGCCAAGTACGGCGACGAGCGCCGGACGGAGATCATCGCCTACGAGGGCGACATGTCCATCGAGGACCTCCTCGCCGAGGAGGACATGGTCGTCACGATCACCCGCGGCGGCTACGCCAAGCGCACCAACACCGACCTCTACCGGGCGCAGAAGCGCGGCGGCAAGGGTGTGCGCGGCGCGCAGCTCCGCCAGGACGACATCGTCGACCACTTCTTCGTCACGACGACCCACCACTGGCTGCTGTTCTTCACCAACAAGGGCCGGGTCTACCGGGTCAAGGCGTACGAGCTGCCCGACTCCGGCCGGGACGCCCGTGGTCAGCACCTGGCGAACCTGCTGGCCATGCAGCCGGACGAGATCGTCATGGAGGTGCTGGACCTGCGTGACTACGAGGTCGCGCCGTACCTCGTGCTGGCCACCCGCAGCGGCCTGGTCAAGAAGACACGCCTGTCGGAATACGACTCGCCGCGTTCGGGCGGTCTCATCGCCATCAACCTGCGGGAAGATGACGAGGTGATCGCAGCCAGGCTGGTGTCGGAGGACGACGACCTGCTGCTGGTCTCCCGCGGCGCCCAGTCCATCCGCTTCACGGCCTCCGACGAGGCCCTGCGCCCGATGGGCCGCGCGACCAGCGGAGTGATCGGCATGCGGTTCCTCGAAGGCGACGAGCTGCTGGCGATGAACCGGGTCGCGGACGGCGAGGATGTGTTGATCGCGACCGAGGGTGGGTATGCCAAGCGCACACCTGCCGAGCAGTATCCGGTGCAGGGAAGAGGCGGTAGGGGTGTCCTGACGGCAAAGATCGTCAGCGCTCGTGGCAAGCTGGTTGGGGCTGTCATGGTCAGTCCGGAGGACGAGGTCTTCGCGATCACGTCCGCCGGCGGGGTTATCCGGACCAGCGCAGGGGAGATCAAGCAGTCTGGTCGCCAGACCATGGGGGTGCGTCTGATGAATCTCGCGGAGGGGGACAGCGTGGTGGCTCTCGCCCGTAACGCCGAGGCGTTGGAGACTGAGGAAAACGGGGAAGGGGAGTAGCCCGTGAGCGCTCAGGCCAGACCAGGTCCACGTCCGGCTTCCTCTTCGACACGCGATCAGGTGACGGAGAAGATGGACAAGGCCGCTGGAACAGATCCCATCGAGGCGGTCGACTCGCCGGCAGACGGTAGCAAGCCCACGCCGGAGACCGATAAGTCGGTAACCGACGATTTCAAGGGCAGGCAACGCGTGACGGCTATCGAGGACGGCAAGATCAGCGATCCCACGGCGCCGCGGATTCGTCCGACGGCCGCGGAGCCGCCGAACGCCCCCTGGGCACCCGGTGGACTGTCGTCCCCCGCTCCGGACGCCAGGAAGGCCCCCGACACCTCTCCGAGGGCCCCCCGCAAAGCCCACCTGGTGCTGCGCAGGGTGGAGCCGTGGTCGGCCATGAAGTTCAGCTTCGTGGTGTCCCTGGTCTGCTTCGTGGTGCTGTTCGTCGCGGTCGCGGTGCTCTACATGGTGCTGTCCGGGCTGGGCGTCTTCGACAACATCATCCAGACGGTGAACCAGTTCACCGTCTCGGACGGCAAGCCGTCCACCAGCGGCTTCGACATCGGCTCCTGGTTCGAGCCGGTCCGTATCCTCGGCTACACCGCCCTGATCGGCGCCGTGAACGTGGTGCTGATCACGGCCCTGTCCACCCTGGGCGCGGTGATCTACAACATCGCCTCCGACCTGGTCGGAGGGGTGGAGGTCACCTTCAGCGAGGCCGAATAGGCATCCGCCATGTCCCCGGTCCCCCACCCGGGGACATGGCACAAGCCGGTGTCGGAACAGGGTAAGCTTTTCCCTGTTGGACAGGACGGGTTCGCCTCCGCCAGACGGATGCGATACCGTTCTTTCGTGTAACAAGGGGCTATAGCTCAGACGGTTAGAGCGCTTCCCTGATAAGGAAGAGGTCCCAGGTTCAAGTCCTGGTAGCCCCACATAGTTCCCCCACCTCAGAGGCCAGATCCCAAGATCGCGGATCCGGCCTCTTGATCGTTTGACCGTCATTCGACCGTCGACCGGAACCCCATCAGAGGGCATAGACGTGTTCAAGTGAGTTTTCCTGGGCACCTTGATCTTTTGGTTATAAGCCTCGGGATGACATGCCTGGTTCAAGCGCATCGGAAGTCCATGAAGCCCCCGGATTAGGGGATGGATCCAGAGCTTCCTCGCTCTGTAGTTCTCGATGCGCCTACGGGGCCTTCCAGCGAGAGTTATCGAACACGCCTCGAACGGGCTTTGCATGATCAGGACTGTGCCTGGTGAACGATGCAGTACATCAACCTGGGCTGAGCTTGGCACACGCTGGTTCGCGACAGCCCTGCTCTGACACACTTCTAGAGTCGGCTGAGGAGCTTGCTTCAGTTCAGTCCCGGTACCAACTGCCGGATGCTCCGGTGGCTGTCCAAAGACTGAAGCTCGATGACACGGTCTCGTAAGTCGGCCGGGAGCGTCTCGTAGTTGTCGCGGACCGCGAGAGCGAAGTTTCGGCGCACCAGGTAGTTGTCGTCTTTGGCGAGGGCCTCGACTCGCTCGCTGGGAAGACAACCAGGATCTCGAGCCCAGCGGACCGCTGCTACCGCGCGGAGTGCGGGCACGGGATGGATCGCACAATGTTCAAGGTCGAGATTGGAACCGGTAGCGGAGAGAAGAGTGAACGCGTACCCGATGCGCCACTGCGCCGGTCGATCCGCACCACGCAGTAGTGCCATGCCGATCCGTTCGATCATCAGTTGGTCGGCCAGCTCGGACGCAAGCCGGGCGGCGCCCAGGAGCGCCAGATCGGTCAGGGTGTTGGATCCCGTGTTGATGGTGACCCCATTGAATGGCCCCCGCCAGAGGGCTTCGATTTCGTCGGTAGGCCCGCCGTCCCACTCACCCCGTGCCAGTTCCAGAATCTGAGGCAGGATGGCCTTCCGTGAGTCTTCATCGATTTTGTCGGCAATGTTGATGAGACCGTTCAGGGCGTCTCGCCGGCTCGTCGTCGTCTCACGGCGATCGAGGGCTCGCTTCAGCATCGCTCGCGCGAACTCCACGCGGATTTCGGGTTCCAGGACAGAGGCCAGGATCGCGGCAGCGTCCGCGCCAGCACGATAAACGACCCGTCCCTGCTGATGCTCCTGGGGCAGCAGATCGCGAGCCACTCGCTCCCGCGCCAGCGGGATCGCAGACGCGGGATCTGCTCCCGACATGATCAAGCCAAGGCAGGCGAATTGGTTATGTGCGGCGGCCAGAACCAGCCACTCAGTCACAACGTCCCGGTTCGCCGCCAGGAGTTCAGGGCGATCCAGCACAACCCCAGCCATACGCTCATGGGCGGTGAGAGCGCGAGCCATGAGGGGCACCGCGTCCGGTGACCGTTCCGTCAGAGTGACGAGGATCTTCGCGACGCTCTCATCGGTGAGGCGATACTGACCTGGTGAACGCTCGATCAAGGGCTCCACTACACGGAGCAATTCGTGGATCTGTGGATCAGTAAGCGTAGGGCACAACGCGGCGAGTACTTCGAAAGCGCGTATCCGCACATCCTCCGCCTGGTCATTGATGGGTTCCTTGCTGATCTCCATGAGTGCCTGGGCCGCCCATGCTCTGGCCGACTCGTCATCCAGCAGATCGGCAGCGGCTGCAACGGCGGCAAATACGGCAACCTTGCAAATGTCCACAGTCGGCATGACTGATACGTCCAACTCGGTCGGTGCCTTCGTAAGCTCCTTGGCTGCTGATGCCGCGAGCTTTGCCGCGCCCGCGCGGACGAACCACGGAATCGCCGCATCGGCGTGCTCGTGGCGGCGCAGCAGCGCTCCCAATGTCTGAGCCGCCTCGACCTCTCCGCTCAGGTCGGCGCGCACTGTTGCCTGCCACTGCCACAGTCGTACGCGCCGCAACGCTTCAGCCGGATGATCCTCTTTCTGCATGGCGCGCAGCGCTTGCTCGGTCGTGTGAGCCGAGCCTGGAAGACGGCTGGGACGCGCGTTGGGCCGCAGCGCCTGGGCCAGAGGGTGTTGCTCATCTTCGTCGAAATCGTGGTACCAGAAGCGGACTGTACGCCACGCGTACAGCCAGTCGGCCGCTTCATCGAACATCTCCGCGACGCAGGCGCGTTCGATGGCCAACAGATATTGCTCCTGCGCTCCAGCCCCGTCACCTGTGAGTGCGAGGTGGCGGGCGTAACGCGCATGTGCCCAGGCCACCAACGGCCGGTCGAAACGGCGGTGGATGTCACGTAAACGTGGCAGCCATTGTCCTGTGGCGTCCCCAAGGCACATCTGAACGCGCATCGCGGCCTGTGAGGTTGAGCGTGCTATGCCTTCGAGAGCTTGTTGCCGCACGAGGACGATTTCCGGTTCGGCCATGGCAATGGCCTCCTCGCTCAGGAACGCCGCCGTGCGGTCCCGATACGGGTCGTCGTCCGCGAGAGCGTCGAACGCCACGGCCAGTTGCTTAATGTCACCGCCTTTTGCCAGATGGACGGCAGCCTGCGTGGCTGCCAGGACACGAGTGCTCGCCTCGGATACGGGATTCGCGTCGTTGAGCGCGAAGCCCGCCTCCCAGGGCTGGACTACGTCGAGAAGGCTCCAAGCGAGAGCGACCCGTGTGCGCACCGCAGCGTCGGCGTCGCCGTTCTTCTGGAGAGCGTCCGCCTCATGGCGTCGTACCAGGGTCGCATGTGGGGCGAAGCCTTTCTCCTCCAACTTGTCGGCGATCTCATGAAACCTCGGCGCCGCTGATGGATCCCCCTCTGCGAGCAACCGGTTCGCCTCGTCGAACGCGGCTTCAAGGGCCAGCGAGGCCATGGGACCGCGGACTACGGCGTCCGCGTCGACCGGCTCGGCTGGCGGTTGCCCTTCGACGGGGCGTTGCCGGAGGCCGCGTCGCCGGAGCTGTCTCCATACGCTGGCCGCGTCCACCACGCCCGCGAGTGGTCCCCACTCCTCAGCCAGAGCGGTGAGATGACTAAACAGGTCGACAGGAGTCTTGTCGAACGCCTCAGCGACCGGCCTGATCCGATTCAGGGCCTCCTGGTGGTCGGCGTCGCTCACGCGCCACACATGCAACGCAGCGAGCGCGGCATGCGTAGTGTGATAGATGCCGCCCAAGTCTGGCGCGCCGTTTCGGATCGCCTGTTCGACAGCTTGGCGAACCTGAATCAGACGGTTTCGGACCTTCTCATTGACCACCCCGACGACGAACACCTTGTCGAAGCTCTCGTATGAGCTATGCGCGTGTGCATACTGGACCAGCGTTTTAAGCTGGTCCAGTGGAGCAGCCTCGCCATCGGCGATCAGCCCGAGTGCGAGCTCCCCACAAGCGACGGCGTCTCTGCGCTCGCTCAGGGTGTGCAGCACCTGAGCCAGCACGTCGATGAACTCCTTGTCACTGGTGGTCACTTTCAGGGTTCGTTTGACCTGGTACTCGGTGCACAGCCCGTTGGGGGCGTCCTCGCCGTACACGACGATGTCATCGAGCAGGTGCCCGGTGACCAGTTGCTGCCATGCCACTCCGACGACCGGCATAGACAGCCCAGGCGGGTGTGTTCCTGCGAGCAGATGGCTCAGCATGATCGCACCGACCCGATACTCGAAGAGCGTGCCAGCACCTCCGCTCGCCTCGGGCGATACTGGACGCTTCTTCGACATCTCTCCCCTATCTAGTGCGGTGACCGGGAACGTTCACCGGGTCGCTGCTCGCGGTGGCCAGGCCTGAGCGGGTTGGATGTGAGTCGGCAGATCCAGCTCAGCGCG
>NZ_JBEXUG010000047.1:0-39052 GCF_040614315.1 Streptosporangium sp. NPDC006007
CCCACGGCGGCCTCGGCGGCCAGACTCCCTACGAACGCCTCAAGCAGAGGACCCAGACTCAGACCCAGGCGTAAACGATCACTGTCGGTCGCACAAGTAAGCGGCCTCCGATGATCTTGAGCTTGTGGACTACTCCGTAGCCTCGTCGGGTTCGGCTGTGCGTTCCTCGACGGTGGTGACGAAGCTGCCCATGCCGCGTTCGGTGCGGATCCAGCGATCCTTGCGCAGGGCGTTCATGACCTTCTGCGCGGTCTGCGTGGCTATGCCGAACTCCTGGGTGAGGTCGACGACCGAGGGGATTCGCTGTCCGGGCTTGTACTGGCCGGCCTCGATGCGCTTGACGATGATGTCGCGTACCTGGCGCCACCTGGGCAGATCGTCTCGCAGCTCAGTCATGGGCACACGCTAGAAGTGCACGGTGGAGCCCTCTCCACCAACACATACTGCGGTGTTCTATGGTGCACCACAGTGTTCTTTGCTTATGATGCTGGCATGACCGACGACCGGAGACCCGCAACGAGGGGCAGAGGGTTCGAGGCCGTCCCTCTGACTCGGACGGTTCCGGCCTTGGAGATCGAGATGACGCGAGATGCGGCAACCGGCGCAGCAGGGGGTGAGGCATGACCACGCCGTTCGTTGGTGAAGTGGATCCGGTGGACGCGGCGGAGGAACTCCGCGAGGCGCTGGCCAAGCACCAGATCGCGGCCGGTGTCCACCATGGGTACGGCTTGGCGTTGGTGTCGATCTGGGCCGGCATCAACGTCTGGTGCTACGGACAGCGTTTCTGGTGGCGTGTCGGCTGGGACCAACAGCGACAGCAGGTCGTTTACAACTGGCATCCCGCGGCGGACTCCGCTCGGGCCGCCCGCCGGATCGCCTTCCACTACGCCGCTCTTCGTCGGCAGCACGTGCGCTCCAGAGAGAACGCATCGTGATCGCCCTGGAGGAGTGCGTGAGTCCGCATGTGGCGATGCTTCAGCGTGACCACGTTCGGCTGGTGTGGCGCTCCCCCTGCCGGGCGGTGGTGTTGGAGCGGGTGCGGCCGGTGGCCTGGACCTGCTGGTGTCGGGCCACGGTGTATGAGCTGTGCGTGGGCGGGGGCCGCGCGTTCCTGCGGCGGACGGTTCAGCTCGACGGCAAGCACGAGATCCACGAGACCTCCTGCATGCCGATCAGTGAGGCTCGGGTGACCTGGACGGCGCTGCTGTCCGGAAGAACCCGGTAGACGGGCGTGGCGGCGTGAGCTTCGGAGGGGGACTTCGCCGTCACGCCTACCGGGAGCCAACCGGCTGTGGTTCCCGGTCGACTCCTCCCCCGTCCCGGAGGTCACGGGCGATCGCTCAGATCGTGGTCCCGCCGAAACGGCGATCTCGTCCACAGTGTCCGTGTCCACCCACGATGACACTGTTCATCCACATCCCTTCCCTGGAGACGAGATCGCCTCGACGGCAGGCACACGCACTGCGGCAGCCCCAAGGGGCGGGGGAGGCACGGACATCGCAGGATCAGGAACCGGTGCGAACGGAGGTGGAGGGGTGACAGCCTTACCGGCGGCGTACGGCCTCTCCCCCAACGCCTGCTCGCATGTCTCTGTGTCCTGGACGTCGAACCCTCAGGGGATGTGGACGGGGGCTAGGTGCACCGGCTGCGGGACCTGGTGGCGGCTGGACCTGATCCCGCCAGACGTCGCGGCCCGGCTCACGGGGGGCACGCCTCCTCGCGAGAACGCCCGGCCGTCCGTAGCCGGTCATAGGCAGTCATGATCTCCTCGGCTGCGGCGTCGGCGCTGAGCCGGTCGGTGTGGATGCGCAGATGAAAGAATCCCTCGTCGGTGTTGGCCTTCAGGTCGGCAAGGGTCTCGTCCCATGCGGTCAGGCGTTTGCCGGTGTCGGCGTCCCCCCGAGCGGTGGAACGCTGCTCGGTGATCTCGCGCGGGATCCACAGCAGCACGCGAAGCCACGAGTCCGGCTCGCGGCCGACCAGGCGGCGCAGGTCACCGATGTTGCCCATGTGGGCGACGGGCACGTTGCCGACGGCTTCCATGTCGTCGATCGTCTGCCGGTCGACGGCGTAGACGTTGCCGTAACGGTGAGTCTCGGCGACCAGGCGGCCCGCGCCGCGCAGTTTCTCCAACCGCTCAGCGGTGACGAACTCATACCCCTCGGCTCGGCCGGTTCCGGCCTTGAGCTTGGGCAGCAGCACGAATCGCGGATCCAGCCGGTGAAGGGCCGCGGTGACGGTGTCCTTGCCGCTGGCGGGCGGGCCGTACAAGACGATGCCGTGCGGGCTCACGCCAGGATCCGTTTGAGCGCTTCGCGGGTCTGGTCGGCAAGACTGATCGCCGAACCCAGGCGGTTGTCGACCGTGACGTGTGCGGTGGGCGGGCTGGTGTCGGTGTCGATGCCCGCGGCGTACTGCTCCCAGTTGTTCAGCTTCCAGGCGTCCCGGGCGGCGCCGCGGAACTCGATGTACTCGCGCATCGATTCGGGATCGCAGCGGACCCAGATCGCGGCGAGGTCGATGCCCTTGGCCGCGCACCGGTTCTCCAGGCGGGTGAACCACGCCTCGTCCTTCAACTCCGCGATGAACGGGGCCGACAGGATGGAGGAGGTGCCGACGTCGAGGTTGTCCCACGCGGTCTCCATCAGGCACCGATACTCCAGCGGGCGGACCTCCTTGAGGTACAGCTCGCTTTGGCGGTCGTTGGGGTCGCTGCCCAGGGAGATGAGCAGCCGTTCCACGATGGAGCGGGTCAGAGAGTCCTTGTCCAGGAACGCCCAGCCGGTGACGTCGGACAGGAAACGGGAGAACTCGGTCTTGCCCGATCCGGCGTACCCGCCGACCAGGACAAGGATGGGCTTGGGGCTGCCTCCGCCGTGGCGTCTGCGCCAGGCGTCGACGACCCGGCCCCGTAGGAGGGCCTGGGGGGAGCCGTCCGCCTCGATGTCTCCGATGGAGACCTTGGTGAAGGTCTCCTCAATGACCTGGGCGGCGGCGTTGTCGGCTGCGGGGTTGGTGGGCGCGGGCAGATCGGAAATCACAATTTCCGCTTTCTGTGATTCACCGGGCAAAGCGGGACGAAAGCCAAGTTCGGGCTCGGTGGTCTCATAGAGCAGACAATAAGCACGCCGGTAATGCGGGCCTGGGTATCCGGTTCCCTGCTCGTGTCCCCACAGGGTTTGGAAGTTGGCGGCCGGCACGGTGAGGCCGTGACGCACGGCTGTCTGGCGTAGCCGTTCGCCTGCGGCCTCCAGGGTGAGCCCGTGGGCTTCGCGGTGTTCCCGCAGGCGGGAAGGGATCCAGCCGGGTCGCTGGGTCGTCTTCATTGCATACCTTCGCCTTCACACTTGGGGGCGGTGCGCGGTGTGCGGTCGTGCAGGTGAAAACGCTCGTGTAAATCGCGGTTAAGGCAACCTGAAGAAGCTTAGCTAGGTCGGCGTGATACAGAAACTCCCCAGCTCACGGTGAACTTGTGTCATCCCGAAAGGCGAAAAGCACCGGGGAACGCGAGGGAGGGCACCGTGAGCGCGGACGACGAGCGGATCGTGCGGGAGTTGGCCGCGATCCGGATGGAGCTGGACGAGCTGGTCTGCCGGGTCAGCGAGATCGTTTCGGCTCTTGGAACACCGCCGTCTCCAGGTGAGAGAGCCGATCCCCCAGTTCCTTGAGGCTCTGGCGCATCTGGGAGAGCTGGTCCAAGATCTCGGAGTCCGCGTCCGACGGCTGCGGGGCGGTGTCGGTCGGGACCTCGCGCACGAACACGCCCTTGCCCTGCTGGCCGATCACCAGCCCCTCGGTGCGGAGCACGCTGATCGCGGCCTTGACCACGCTGGCGGAGACGTCGAACCGCTCACCCAGCTGGGCGATGGACGGCAGCGCCGCGCCGGCCGGGAGCGAGCCGGTACGGATCTGGCCGCGCAGCTCGTCGACGATCTGCAAGTAGGCCGGTCGGCCGGTCTTCTCCACCATCATCCGCTCTCTCCTCGTCTCGCCTCCAGTTGAGCACACGCCGGTAAAGAAACCAACCAGGTCTGCGAAGCACTCATTGACAACTTAGAATTCTAAGTGTTCCATGTCTTCCAAGAAGTCCATCTAGCAGAGGAAACGATCATGCGCACCATCCCCATCCCCGTTGACGTCACCAAGCTCCAGATCACCTGTGCCAAGGCCGCCCGCCCCCGCCTCGTCAGCAAGGAGACCGGCGAGATCAAGCGCGACAAGGACGGCAACACCATGTACGAGGTCACCCTGTTGATCGAAGACCACTTCGGCCGCATGGAACTCGTCAAGGTCAGCATCACCCCCGAACCGCAGATCTCCGCCGGCGACGAGATCGTCCCGGTCGGCATGGTCGGCTACGTCTGGGAACAGGGCGGACGCTGGGGCATCGCCTACCGCGCTCAGTCCTTCGTCCCCGCCACCTCGGCCGCGGCGGAGGCGGGCCGATGAACGCCGTTCCTCGCCCCCTGCTCCTCGTCCTCGGCGTCGTCTTCGCGCTGCTCCTGTGGCGGCGCTGGGCCCCGGTCTCCTACTGGTACGTCATCGTCTTCCCGCGCAAGGCCGTCTGGCTGCGCTGGACCTGGCGGCACGTGGCCTCCGGCTGCGGGCTGACCAAGAAGCGGCATCGCTGGTGGTTCACCACCGTCCCCGGCCTGGTCGCCTCGACCGGTGTCGTGCAGGTCAAGCGGCGCTTCCAGCGGGTCGCGGTCGACACCAAGCCCTGGATGGGCCTGCCCCGGCCCCTGCGGCACGGCTTCCGCGTCACCTTCCACCTGCTCGACGGCCAGGTGCCCGACGACTACGCCAAGGTCTGCGAACGGCTCGCGCACGCCTGGCGGATCGAGGCGGTCCGCGTCGTCGGCTCCCGGCCCGGCCGCGTTACCCTCCAAGGGATCACCCGCGACCCTTTAGCCCACGTCGCGCCCGCCGTACCCCCGGCTGAACCTCGCGACGGCTGGCGGGCCGATGACCTGCTGCGGCCGGTCGTCGGGGTACTGGAGACCGGGGCGGCCTGGCGGATGGACCGCCTCATCCCGCACTGGATGAACGCGGGCGCGACACAGTCCGGCAAGTCCAACCTGATCAACGCGCTCATCGTCGGCCTGGCCCCGCAACCGGTCGCCCTGGTCGGCTTCGACCTCAAGGGCGGGGTGGAACTGTCGGCCTACTCCGCCCGGCTCACCGCGCTGGCCACCACCCGCGCCGAGTGCCTCGACCTGCTCAGCGATCTGATCGCGGTCATGGGCGCCCGGATGCTGGCCTGCCGCCGGTACGGGGTGCGCGACATCTGGCAACTCCCGGACGCCTCCCGCCCCATCCCGGTCGTGGTCCTGGTCGACGAGGTCGCCGAACTCTTCCTCACCGCCGACAAAGCCGAAAAGGACCAGGTCACCCGTACGGCTACCGCCCTACTACGGATCGCCCAGCTCGGCCGCGCCTTCGGCATCCACCTGATCCTGTCCGGCCAGCGGATCGGCTCCGACCTCGGCCCCGGCGTGACCGCACTACGCGCCCAGATCGGCGGACGGGTCTGCCACCGGGTCAACGACCCCGAAACCGCGGTCATGACCCTCGGCGACCTCGACCCCGACGCCCTGGTAGCCGCCCGATCCATCGCCCCAGAACTACCCGGTGTCGCCGTGATAACCGGCTCGGACGGCCGGTGGTATCGCGCCCGGTCCGGCTACGTCTCCACCACCACCGCCGAACAGGCCGCCGGCACCTACGCCGACCTGACCCCCTCCTGGAACCAGGTCGCCGCCTCCGGCCTCGACCACGAACTCCCCGGCGTCGACACCCCCGAACTCGCCGCCTGACCCCTGGAAGGAGAACCCCACCGTGACCACGACCGCGCCCCATCTGGCCGTACGGCTGGCCGACTCCGGACCGGTACTGATCCTCGCGGCGATCGCCGGGGCGGGCAGCTTCACCCACATCCGCGACACCGCCACCGAACACGGACAGTCCGGCTGGATGGCCTGGGCGGTGGCGGTCTGCGTCGACCTCACCTGTGTGATGGCCGCAAGGGAACGGCAGCGTGACAAGAAGAACGGACGCCGGCGAGACGGCTGGATCTCCTGGCCGACCCTCGTCCTCGTCGGCGGAATCGTCCTGTCACTGGCCGCGAACCTCGCCCAAGCCGACCCGTCCGCCTGGGGGTGGATCACCGCCGCGACTCCGGCCGGGGCGTTCCTGATCGCGGTCTCCATGCTCGAACGACGCGCCACCGAACCCTGTTCCGAACCGTCCCCGGAGGTTGTCCCCGTATCGAAGATCGTTCCCGCTGCGGACGGCGTACCGGAAACTCCGGCCGAACCGGCCGCGCTCGTTTCGCTGCCCGGCCTCGCCGTACCTGACCGGAACGACACCCGGAACGGCCAGAACGACACCGGTACGGCCAACCCGCTCCTGGACTACGCCCGCCGTGTCGCCGACGAACACCACGTCCGGCACGGCAAGCCGATCACCCGTGACCTGCTACGCACCCGCCTGGGCGTGTCCAGCCAACTCGCCTCCGACCTGCTGCGCACCCTGCGCGACAGCCCCGAACCCGCCTGACCCCAAGGAGAACACTCATGATCCCCACCAACTCCCGCGCCGCTCTCGTCAAGGGCCTACTCGACCTGGCCGCCTTTCTGGAGGCCACCCCCGGCGTCCCCGTCCCCTCCTTCCTCATGGTCCACCACTTCGCCAGGGGAACCGACGCCGAGATGTGCGCCGAGATCGACGGCATCGCCGAACTCCTCGGAACCGACGTCGACCCCGGCGACCTGGATCACGACCACTACCGGACCGGCCTCACCTTCGGGCCGGTCGAGTACACCGCCGTGGCCATCCTCGCCCGCGCCCAAGCCCGCCACGACGCCAACCAGTCCTACGCGGGCTGCGTCGACCTCGCCCCCGTCACCCCCGCAGACGCTCCACCCCACGCTGCCTGAAAGAGAGAACCCCCATGCGCATCCGTATCGACGGCACCTACGCCGAACTCGTCCACGCCATCAACAAGATCCGCACGATCCTGCCGGTCGGCCAGATCTCGCTGATCCTGCCGCTCCACGAACGCCCCCACACCTGGCGGGTGTTCCTCAACACCGCCCCCAAGCGCGACACCGGGAGACGGACCACATGACCGATGACCCAGACACCCCGCTCGTCGACCTCGCGCCCCAGCGCTGGCAGTGCTGCCACTGCGGCGGAACCGGGCTCGACGGCCACGGCCAGACCTGCCCGCACTGCGAAGGCCTCGGCTTCTGCTGAGCCTCGGCGCCCCCGGCGTGACCACACATCCGCCAAGACGTCCGCCACGTCGGGGGCCATCCCGCACCGAACCGCAATAGCCCGGAAGGGACGCGCCCCATCATGCCAAACACCTACGCGGTAGCCGGGATGATCATCCGGCTCCACGATCCCCAATACGAACGCTGGGCCTCCCAGATCCGCCGGACCGGCGGCTGCCGACAGCCCATCCACCTTCGCGGCCACGTCCTCCACATCGACCCCGCCACCGGCCGGCGCCTCCACACCTACACCACCGCCACCGAACCGGACGGCATCCTTCGCCTGCCCTGCAAGACCCGGCGCGCGTCCCGTTGCCCGGCCTGCGCCGAGACCTACCGGGCTGACACCTACCAACTCATCCGCGCGGGCCTGGTCGGAGGCAAGGGCGTCCCCGACTCGGTCACCGCTCACCCCTGCCTGTTCGTCACCCTCACCGCCCCCTCCTTCGGCACCGTCCACACCCGGCAGGAGAAGAACGGCACGACCCTGCCCTGTCACCCCCGACGGGACGCGCCCACCTGCCCACACGGGCGGGTCATGTCCTGCACCGCTCGGCACGGGGCCGACGAGGGATGCCTGGGCGAGCCGCTCTGCCCGGACTGCTACGACTACGCCGGATCGGTGCTGTTCAACGCCATGTCCCCGGAACTGTGGCGGCGCTTCACCGAAGCCCTCCGCCGGCGCGTCGCCAAACTCGGAGGTCTGACGCTCCGAGAGCTCCGCGAACAGGTCATGATCTCCTTCGCCAAGGTCGCCGAGTACCAGCGCCGCGGGGTCGTCCACTTCCACGCGGTGATCCGCCTCGACGGCCCGGACGGGCCTGCCTCACCTCCTCCGTCCTGGGCAACGGCTGACGCTCTGGCGGACGCCGTACGACATGCCGCCTCGGCCGTCGCGGTCACCGCCCCTGCCGCGGCCGATGAGCCCGCTCGGGTCCTGCGCTGGGGCCCCCAACTCGACACACGCGAGATCACCATGAACGGCGACCTCACCGAACAGGCCGTAGCCGCCTACATCGCCAAGTACGCCACCAAGGCCGCCGAATGCGTCGGCACCCTCGACCGGCGCATCAACCCCCTCGACGACCTGACCGCCTTCAACCTCCGCGACCACCCCCGGCGACTCATCGCCGAATGCCTGCGCCTGGGCGCCCTCGACGAGTTCGCCGATCTCCGACTGATCCCATGGGCTCACACTCTGGGCTTCCGCGGCCACTTCTCCACCAAGAGCCGCCGCTACTCCACCACCCTCGGCAAACTCCGCGCGGCTCGCACCGAACACATGCGCGGCGAAGCGATCACCACCGGACGCCTGCCCCTCTTCGACGAGGACACCGTGCTCGTCATCTCCCACTGGGAGTACGCCGGCAAGGGTCTGTCGGCCGGTGACGCCCTCCTCGCCGCCGCACTGACCGGAAGACCACTGGCGGACCTGGGAGACGGCCATGAGTCCTAAGTTGCTCACCGTTCCCCAAGCGATGGCCACTCTCCAGGTCAGCCGGTGGACTCTCTACACCCTCATCCGCTCCGGTGAACTCACCTCCGTCGTGGTCGGCGTCCGCTGCCGCCGTATCCCGGAGTCCGCTCTGAATGACTACGTGACCCGACTTCGCGAGGAGGCCGCCTAATGGGTAAGCGCTCGAACGGTGAGGGCTCGGTCTTCCCGTACAAGGATGGCTGGGCGGGCTACGTCTGGGTCACCACACCCGACGGTAAGAAGACCCGCAAATGGGCCTACGGCAAGACCCGCGAGGAGACCCACGAGAAGTGGCTCAAGCTCCACGACCTCGCGAGCAAAGGACCGGTGCCGACCAAGCACCCCACCATGGCCGCCTACCTGACGCGTTGGCTCACCGAAGTCATCGAACCCAACCGAGAGCCGACCACCTACGCCGGTTACGAGCCGCTGGTCCGGCTCTACCTGATCCCCGGCCTCGGCAAGAAGCGCCTCGACAAGCTCACCGTTCGCGACGTACAGACCTGGATCAACACCCTGCCGACCCTGTGCACCTGCTGCGACCAGAGGAAGGATCACCGGCGCCCGGAGGACAAGCGGCGGTGCTGCTCCAAGGGAAAGTGCTGCAAGAACTACCCGTCCCGGAGCACGATCGCGAGTATCCGGCGCGTCCTGCGCTCCGCGCTCGGCAATGCCATTCGTGAAGAGTTGATCTCCAAAAACGTCGCCGGGCTGACGGTCCTGCCCAACGCGAGCAAGACCAAGAAGGCAAAAAGCCACAGCGTGTGGAACGTCGACGAGGCTCGGCGGTTCCTTGAACACCTCCGGGAGGCGAAAGAGCCGCTCTACGCCGCCTACGTCCTGATCCTGATTCTCGGCCTTCGGCGGGGCGAGGTGCTTGGGCTGACCTGGGGCTGCGTCGACCTCGACGGCGAACAGCTCTGGATCTCCCACCAGCTCAACCGCGTCCGCGGGCAACTCCTCCACCGGGACACGACCAAGACGGAGGACTCGACGGCGTCCCTGCCGCTCCTCGGGCTCTGTGTCTCGGCACTACGGGACCGCCGGCGAATCCAGCAGGAAGCCCGCCAGGACGCCAGAGCGAGATGGCAAGACTCCGACCTCGTGTTCACCACGAAGAATGGCACCCCGGTCGAGCCGCGCAACTTCTACCGATCCTTCGAACGCTACTGCGAGAGGGCCGGTGTCCCCCGGATCCGTGTCCACGACACCCGCCACACCTGCGCCTCGCTCCTGGCCGCCCTCGACGTCCACCCCCGCGTCGCGATGCGCATCCTGCGGCACTCCCAGATCTCAGTGACCATGAACGTCTATACGCAGATCACGGCACCCGAGACGCGGAAAGCGCTGGATCGGCTGAATCAGAGCCTTGGCGGGAAGATGTCTTAGCGCGTCCTAATTGCTACACAAAACTAATAACCAGTACGCAAAATGCCCTTCCAGATTAATCGGGAGGGCCTTCAACGCAGGGGCTACCCGGTGGATCGTACCCTGACTTCTTGTAGCTAAGGCGCCTCAGTGATGCCTGATAGCACGCTGCTCGTAGAGGCGGAATCCGTGATGGATGACGGCCACTGCGCCCACGGCAGTCCAGTATAGATTGGAGATAGAGCCGGTTACCCTTGCCAGGGCAATGCCTTTTTCTCGCTGAATAATCTCCCTGTCCAGCAAACCAAGGGTTCCTGAAAGATCGCCATGGGCAAGAGAGCTACAGCCACTCCAGATCACATCCACCATGTCCGCTCCCAGCGCGGTGTGATCCCCCGCCGTCCTTACGATGTCGCTGTACTGCGGCATCCGTAGAGCGGCCTTCCCCTCCTCAGCAGGAACGCCAGCAGCAACGACGAGATCTGTCAGCTGCTTCATACGCTCTTTCTTCGTGCGGGTCGCTGGCTGCTTCACGACCTCACGAAGCCGCTCCGAGCGCTTCAACTCGCCAGCTTGCAGAGACAGCCGCCGCTTCACCCGTTCCAGTCGGGACGTGGGGCCGATCATCCACACAGCCCGTGCTCCGTTCTCAATAGCCCCCCGAATAAGCGACGACTGAGCGTGCGTGTGGATACTGACAGAGGCGCGGTCTTTCTCCATCTCAACGATGAGCGAAGACCGCAAACAGTTGAGATGATCTACTGCGACCGTAAGCGCGTGACGAACGCTGTGTGAGATTTGGTACGGGTCGGTCTTGGCGTCGTCACCGGCAAGAGCACTGCCCAACTGGACATCCCAGAGGGGAGAAGAAGCACCGGTCAGCTCCTCCCAAGGCTTCGCTCGGTCTAAGAGCTTTAGTAGCTCTTGCAAATCTTTCGCCTCGTCCGCTTTCATACCTCACAGCGTACGCGGGCGACCTGGCGCCCAACGACTGAATTTTTCGCCAAACGCACGAACCCCCACCGTCTTTCACCTTGTCCACCTCGTTGACCACGGGGGGAAGACGAGGTTGCTGTACGACGCTGCTGTACGGACATGTCAAAGGCCCTCCGGGATCATCCCGAAGGGCCTTTGACCTGGAGCCGCCTTGGGGAATCGAACCCCAGACCCCTTCATTACGAGTGAAGTGCTCTGGCCGACTGAGCTAAGGCGGCGTGCCGTGTGTTACGCACGGCCTACGGCAGTCTACAGGCTTCCCGGGGCTTCCCGCGCCCCCGAATCAGGCGATCTTCGGGCAGCGGGTGCCGTTCTCGGGGGCCTTCAGGTCGATCAGGTAGTCGTCGACCAGGCGGTCCACGCACGTCGAGCCGGTCCGGTAGGCGGTGTGGCCATCGCCGTCGAAGTCCACCAGCACACCTGAGGAGAGCTGGGTGGCCAGAGCCTTGGCCCAGGCGTACGGCGTGGCCGGGTCGCGTTCGGTTCCGACGACCATGATGGGGGCGGCTCCGGGGGCGTCGATCTTCTCCGGTGCCCCTCCCCTGACCGGCCAGTAGGCGCAGGGCAGTGATCCCCACATGAGGTACGGGGCGAACAGCGGTGCTTCGGCGGCGGATTCGCGGGCCGCGGCGGCGAAGGCCGAGGAGGTCTGGGGGAAGTCGCCGTCGGCGCAGTTGACGGCCATGTTGGCCTCGGTCTGGTTGGAGTACGTGCCGTCCTGGTGCCGGTCGATCAGCAGGTCGGCCAGGCGTAGGAGTGTGGTCCCGTCGCCCTCGATCGCCTTGCCGAGCGCCTGGCGCAGGACGGGCCAGGACCGGCGGTCGTACAGGGGGGTGACCAGGCCGAAGACGGCCCATGCCTCGCTGACCTGGCGACCGTCGCCGCTCCTGCCGGTGAGAGGCCGCTGGTCCGCCCTGCGGAGCAGGCTCGTGATCTCGTCGCGGGCGGACTTCACCGAGCCGTGGAAGGGGCAGTCGGCGGCCGTGAGACAGTTCTCCAGAAACGCGTCGAGGGCCACTTCGAAGCCTCTGGCCTGGGTGGCGTTCAGTTCCAGCGGGGGGAGCGAGGGGTCCACGGCGCCGTCGAGGACGAGGGCCCGGACGCGGCCGGGGAACAGGTCGGCGTAGACCGCTCCGAGTTGCGTGCCGTACGACTTGCCGAGATAGGTGAGACGTTCGTCGCCGAGGGCCGCGCGGAGCAGGTCCATGTCCCGGGCCGCGTCGACGGTGCCTACGTGTGCCAGGAGCTTGCCGGAGCGGGCCTGGCATCCGGCGGCGAACCGGCGCGCGCCCTCCTCCAGCGCGGTGATCTCGGCCGGGGAGTCGGGCGAGGTGTCCAGGCCGATGTAGGCGTCCAGTTCGCGCGGCGACAGGCACCGGACGGGTGAGGATTCGCCGACTCCGCGCGGGTCGAACCCCACCACGTCGAAACGGGCCCGCACCTCCTCGCTCAGTACCGTGCGCGCGCTGCGGGCGTATCCGATCCCGGAGGCACCGGGTCCGCCGGGGTTGAGGAGGATCGAACCGATCCGGTCGCCGGTGGCCGGGAGCCGGATCACCCCGATTTTGATCCGCTCGCCGCCTGGTTTGCCGTGGTCGAGGGGGACCGCGAGCTTCGCGCACTCGAAACCGTCGCCGCAGTCGGTCCAGGCGAGCGCCTTCTCCGACGTTCCCGCTCCGGGCTCGGCGGTTCGGGACTCGGCGGCTCCGGCGTCGGTTCCGACTCCGGAGCAGGCTGTGAGGGGCAGCAGCAGCGCCGCGAGGGCGGCGACCGTACGGGAGAGTCTCACGCCTTGTCCGCTCCAGCTCTGTAGGTCGGGTCACCCGGGCGGCGCGGCCCGGGAGCCGGGACGCGCGAAGGTGACCGGCGGGTCTCACACCGGTGGCACCGGTGGCATCGTACGCCCGGGAGGGCGCCGCCGGGATCGGCGAGACCAACCGGGAGGGGAATCGAGAAAACAGCGGAAGTGGCGAGACCGACCGGAAGGGAACCGTTAAAAACAGCGGGAGGGGCGGTGAGAACACCCGGGCAGGGGTGAAGGCGGCCGGAGGGGAGTTGTGAGGACAGCGGGAAAATCGCCCCCACAAAGAAGGCGATCCCCGATGCTGGAGGTTGTCCTCCGCCGCATCCCCCAGGAACATGACGATCAGTGCGCGGAGCAGATATTCACCATCAAACAAGGAGGTCTCGTGTCTAAATCAGCTTTCCGCCACGAGTCCGGGCACTCTTGGCCCGTGGGAACCCTCATGTCCGCCCTTGACGAGCGCGCGCGGGGAGAGATCCTCAGCCTGGGGAAGCCGCAGTCCCACAGGCCGGGGGCGACGCTGATCCGGCAGGGCGACCTTCAACGTGACCATGTCCTCCTGCTGCGTTCCGCCCGGCCGGGGCTGTCCGCCTGCGCCAAGGTCACGGCGATCCTCGACAACGGCGTCGAGGTGTTGCTCGGCGTGAGGGTGAGCGGTGACCTGGTGGGCGAGATGGCGGTGCTCCGGGGGATGGGCCGCTCGGCGACGGTCACGGCGTGCACGTCCATGCTGGCCTTCCGAATACCCGCGACCGCCTTCATCACCTATCTCAACGAGCATCCGCAGTCGTGGTCCGCGCTGACCTCCATGATCATGCAGAGGCTGGACTGGGCCAACCAGCGCAGGCTCGACTTCGCCGCCTTCGACGTCCCGGTACGGCTGGTGCGCGTCCTCAGCGAGCTGGCCGCACGGCACGGGTTCGCGGTCGAGGGCGGGACGGCTCTCGGTGTCCGGCTGTCGCAACCGGAGCTGGGGCGGCTGATCGGCGCGAAGGAGGCCGCGGTGGGCAAGGCGGTCCGGCTGCTCAAGGAGAACGGTTTGCTGAAGACCAGCTACCGACAGGTGATCATCACGGACCTGGAGAGGCTCCGCGTCTTCGACTCCGAGGGCTGAACCCGTCCGCCCCCGAGGGCCGAACTCACCGCCACGCCGCGACGAGCGTCGTCCAGCAGACCGCGGCCCCGAGCATCAGCCCGGTCCAGGGCACGGACCTGGACACATGGCGATACTTGCGCTCGGCGATCTGGGCGAGGAGCCGGGCCATCGCCCACGCCTCCGTGATCCTGACCGGAAGGTCCTCGGTGGCCGGCGACGGCACGTGGCATCCGATCCCGGTGATGCTGTATCTGCTCTGTACGGCCGGCGACCGCAGGATGGGCCGGACGGCCTGCAGCATGTGATAGCCGGAGACCGCGAAGCCCAGCAGGAAGAGGCTCAGCAGGGCGAACCCGGCCACGGCCCCGATCTGGCCGAGCCTGGCGCCCGCCGACGCCTGGGTGGCGACGATCGCGGCGGCTCCCGCGTGTAACACGACGAGGACGCCCGCCTTCGCGTCGGCGTGCTGGATACACCCCTGGAAAGAGGCCGCTACCGCGAGCGCGTCATCCAAGTCCTGATTCGTTGGCTTATGAGGCTTTTGCCGGACCCAACGTAACATTTTTCCCCTCGCCTTTCGGAACCACCTCCAGGGAAGGGCGCGAGCCGTGATACGAGTATGGATTAATACACCTTGAACTCTATCTTCGGTATTTGGCAGGACCACATCCCGTATCAGTAGGGGATGTGGCCCTACGGGCTGCTCCATACTGATGGCTTCAGTCGGCATTGCTAACATCAGGCAAGAAACCGGAAACCCTTATGGAAAGCGACTACTTTCAACGCGCCCTCGTCATGTCGAGCGACCTGAGAGGCTACGGGCAGGGCAACGACAAGCGGCACGAGACCATGCAGCAAAACTTCATCGACCTCCATACGGCCGCCGCCACCGAGGCCGGGCTCAACCGCGAGGAGTGGGCGATCCAGCCGGAAGGCGACGGCGAGCTCGCGGTCCTGCCGGCGAGCGAGCCCGAACCCCTCGTCGTCGACCAGTACATGCGAGCGCTCCACCAGGGGCTCGTCCACCGTAACGACGCCCTGGCACCCGAGGAGCGGTTCCGGCTCAGGGTGGCCCTCGCCTTCGGCACCGCCTATCCGTGCGTGAACGGATACGCCGGTCAGGCGCTGGTCGAGGCGAGCCGCCTGGTCTCCTGGAAGCCGCTCAAGCAGATCTTCAACGAGCGGGAGAAGGCGAATCTCGTCCTGATTCTCTCCCAGCGGGTTTTCGAGGACGTGGTGCTCCAGGGGCACACCTCCTACCGGGACACCGATTTCCGCCGCGTCGTGGTCCGCGAGAAGGAGTACTCCGGTCCAGCATGGATCTGGACCCCGGAGCTTGATCCCGAAACCCTGAAATGCCTCTCCGAACCGCCGGAGACGGCAGAAGGCCCGCGTAACGGCGGAATAAGCGTTTCCCAGCGGGCAGAAGTGATCACCAATATGAACGGACCCGTCGACGCGCGCCGGGCGAACTTCGGAATCAGCCGTACATGACGGCGCCCTCCCCCCCTCAGAACGACGGGGCACGCCCCGGCGCCTCCGCCAAGCCCCAGCCGGACGGGCAACCGGGGAACGCTCCGAACGGCACCCCCGCCGAGAACGCCGGAGACGCCAAGAACGCCGGAGACGCCGAGACCCCCAGGAACGCCGAGAACGCCGAGAACCCCGGAAACGCGGGAAACGCGGGAAACGCGGCGAACGCCGAGAGCACGGACGACGACTTCAACGAGGACGCCCTCGGTCAGACGGCGACCGTGATCAACAACTTCTTCGCCGAGGTCAACGCGGAGAGGTCGTCCTTCGGCATAGCCGGCGGCCCGGGGACCCGTTCGATCTCGGGACGGCTCGACCAAAAAGACATCGAACGCGCGCTCAGGCACTTCGTCAGGCCCCCCGGCTTCGAGCGGGCCAGGGCGATCCTGCGTGAACGGCACCTGGTCGTCCTCGTCGGGAGCGAGGGCATCGGCAAGTGGACGAGCGGGGCGGCCCTCCTCACCGAGGTCAGGCTCGTCCCGGACAAGGTCATCGTCTTCCCTCCCAACCGTGACCTGGACGGCCTGCTGTCCACCTCGTTCAAGAAGAACCGCGTCTACTTCATCCACGACTGGATCGAGGGCGACGTCGCGACGAGTGTGCGGCGCTTCACCCTCGACGCGCTGAGCGTCAAGCTGGTACAGGCGGAAGCCCATCTGGTGATCACTCTCAACCGTTCGGAGGTCCGCTCCGAGTTGGGAACGTTCGAAATCGGATGGGAGCCGCCGGACCCGCTGAGGCTGCTTGAGGCACACCTCGGCACGGGCCACCCGTTCCACGAGGAGACCCACATCCGGGAGCACGTCTCCGGGCTGAGATCCCCCCGCCAGGTCGTCGAGATGGCCGAGCAGATGCGCGACGGCGCCCGGACGCCGGAGGAGATCCTGGCCGACCTGGGCGGCAGCACCGTCACCCAGTGGTTCGACCGCGAGCCCAAGCGTTCCGAGGTGCTGGCCGTCGCCGCTCTCGCCTTCGCGTACGGCATGCCGGAACGCGTCTTCGAGCGCCTCCTGGTACAGCTGACCGGCATCGCGGACGAGGTCGAGCGGCAGGGGGCCGAAGGCGAACGGCGTACCATCGCGGAGGACCTGCCGCAGAGCCGGAGGCTGTGGAACAACGGGCATCCCCTGATCGCCGTATCGGCCGGGGAGGCCGGAGAAGGAGAGCCCCGGCTCTCCTTCTCCGGCCTCCACCACCGCGAGCAGGTGATCGCACGGCTCTACCGTGACTACGGGTACCGGGTGCAGGAGCCGCTTCGCAGGTGGATCCGCGAGCTGGCCGAGGACCTGCCCGAGGTACAGGTCCAGGTCGCGGCGGGCCTCGCCCTGCTCGCCCGGAGAAGACCGGGGGAGGTCAGGGAGTCGTTCCTTGAGCCCTGGGCCGGGGGGTCGGCCCAGGAACGGCTCGCGGCGGCCAGCACGCTGTCCATGATGTGCGTCGACGACACCACCGCGGCCATCGCCTTCGGCACCGCTCTGGGCTGGGTGGAGAACGCCGGGCAGCCGCAGGCCATGACCGCGGCGCTCGCCTTCGCGGGCGGCCTCTCGATCCGGTACCCGGCCGACACCGTGGACTGGCTCTGGTATCTGTCGCTGCGCGGCATCCGGGTGAGCAACGTCGCACAGCGGGCTCTGACGCTCATGTTCCAGGCGGCGGCCGAGCGGGACGACGAGGCGCTGACCGGGCTGCGGCTGCTCGCCAGGCACCTCGACCGCGACCTGAACCAGAGCATGGAGCCCCAGTTGGCCCGGCGGGCTCTGCAGGCCGTGCTGAGGGTGCTGGAGTCCGACCGGCTGGAGCACGATGAGCCGCTCATGGGCCGGCTGCTGCTCTTCCAGCCGGCCGGCGCGGTGCCGATCGGCATGCTGTGGGCCTGGGCGCTGCACAACGCCTATCACCGTGCCGACGCCGTCCGCGCGCTGCGCCGTACTCTGCGGTATCTGCAGGACCAGGAGGGCGGCACGGCCGCCGCGGACGCGCTCGGCCGGGCGGTGTGGTCCACCCTGCCCGAGGCCGCGGCGGTGCTGGTCAGGCGTGCCATCAGCCGTGCCTGCGCCGACCACCCCGCGCGGCGGGACTCCCCGCCGACCAGGGACATCGTCCTGGCCCTGCTCAACGCGGGCCCCCGGCGGAACCATCCATGACATTCAAGGAGAAACCGATGCCCGCCTACAGCGGTTATCCGATCGTTGAGGAACGCCCTCTCCGACCTCCCCAGCGACGGCTGGGACTCTTCGCCCGACGCAACCTCGACGAACTCCCCCAGCCCCAGGTGGGAACCGTTCTCGTCTTCGCGCTGAACGGCGGCTACAAGGCGTACACCGAGGGCCATCATCTCAAGGGGTCGGAGGAGGCCGTCGTGAAGGCGAGGTCGGTGAGCGTCGTCTACATGCGCAGCCGGCAGTTCACGCTCATCATCGAGATCCCCTCTCAGGACATGGGCTACCACTTCGCGGTGCAGGTGACCTTCGCCTGCAAGGTGACCGACCCGGAGGCGGTCGTGGCCGCCGGGGTCCAGGACGCCTCGGGGGTTCTGGCCAACCATGTCCGCAACGACGCGCACCTGATGCAACTCGGCACGACGAGGCCGATCGAGGAGGTGCACCTGCTGTCCGTGGAGGTCGTCAACCGGGTCCGGGCCTACCTGGAGTTCTGCCCGGCCCGGATCGAGGGGCTTGAGGTCACCCTGGTCAACGTCGCCCTGCTCCCACCGAACGACATCCTCGTCCACGGCCAGCGGCTCAAGCGGCTCAAGTGGGAGAAGGAGGGCAAGGAGCTGGAGTGGGCGATCGAGAACCAGGACGTGTCCCGGATCGAGAAGATCTTCAAGCGTGGAACGGAGGCCACCACGGCGTTCGGCGTCAGCCGTGAGCAGCTGATGATGACGGACGCCGTGGGCATGACACGGGAGGCGCAGGAGCTTCGGATGAAGTCCCTGTCCGAGCTGATCAACCGTCTGCCCGACGGGGCACTGGACTTCCTCCCCATCGACACGCACATGCTTATCAAAAGGGTCATGACCTCGGTCGTCGGAGACGACCCCTTCATCGAGGCGCCGAACAACGCCGAGCGGCTCGAACTCGGCGAGGGCAGATCGCGCCAGGACGGAGACGACGGCCCGCGCAGGGTGGGACTGGAGGACCTCGATGACTGAGAGGGCGCCGGTCGGCAGGCGCCCGGACACCCGGCGCGTCTCCCTCGGAAAGCGGCTTGAGCTGGGAAGGCGGCTGCGGATCCTCGCGGGGGCCGACGAGGGGATCCTCGATCAGGTGCCACTTGAGCGGACCCGCCACGTCGGCCTCGGCGGTGTGGTGCTGGGCACGGCGGTCGTCGCCGCGGTCTCCATGTGGTTCGCGCTGAGCCAGGTCCTGGGCGCCCCCCACATCGGGCTGCTCATTCCCACGGTGATCTGGCTGCTCATCGTGCTCAACCTCGACAGGTGGCTCGTCTCGACGGTGACCAGCATCTGGCAGCAGCGGGTCATGCTGCTGGTCCCCCGGCTGCTCGTCGCCGGGGTGCTGGGCATCATCATCGCCGAGCCCCTGGTGCTGAGGGTGTTCGAGACCGCCGTGGTCCAGCATGTCGTCGACGGACGGCAGGCCGCCCTGAACAGCGAGCGGGACCTGCTGCTGGCGTGCAACCCGCAGACCCCGGGCGAGGCGCCGAAGAGCCGGGAGTGCGGAAACGCCAGGCTGCTGGCCTACGGAGCCGAGGCGGACGTGGCCAGGCTGAGCGAGTTGGAGGACGACGCCGAGAGGCTGCGGAAACAGATCAGAGCCGACAAGGCCCGGTCCGCCTGGCTGTTCGATCGGGCGACGGACGAGTGCGTGGGCCGCAAGACCGGCGTGACGAGCGGCCAGAGAGGCGACGGCCAGTTCTGCAAGCGGTTCACCAGGGAGGCGAAGGCGTGGAGCAGCCGTAGCGGGCTGCCCGGGAACCAGCGGACGCTCCGGTCTCTGGAGGACCGGATATCCGCGCTGCGCGGGCCCCTGGCCGACAAGCAGGCCGACTTCGGGCAGCGGGTCGAGGACAGGATCCAGGAGCGGCTGGCCTCGCTGCCCGGCAGGGACGACCCCGTCGGGCTGCTGGAGCGCATGCGGGCCCTGCACGAGATCACCGCGGAGAACCCCTACCTGTTCGGGGCGAGCTGGCTGTTCCGGATCTTCCTCGTCCTCATCGACTGCCTTCCCGTCCTCGTCAAGCTCATGGGCGGCACGACCGCCTACGACCGCATGGTGGACCAGGCGACCCGCACCCGGGAGAAGGTCCACGAGAAGCGTCTCCAGCTCGACGCGGACGCGCGGATAGGCGAGCTCGAACTCCAGGGGTACCGGGAGGCGGAGGAGCGCCGCAGGCAACGTCAGCTGATAGAGATCGCCGGCAAGGGCGCCGACGCCGAGGCGCGAGCCACCGTGGAGAAGATGGTCAGGCAGCGGACCGAGGAGTTGCGCCGGCAGAGCGACGGCGAAGAACGGATCAACGGCTCACACCCGCGCGGCGACCTGCTGGCAAAGCGCTTCCGGTGAGCCTTCTCCCGGTCCCGTCTCCCGACCCCGACCCCGGTTCCCGGCTCCGTCCCGGCGCCCCCGGCCCGGGGCGGGGCGGGGTCTGGGCCGGAAGAGCGCCGGGACCGTCAGGAGAGTGCCGGAGCATGCAGACCGTAACAGCAGGGGCGTAACGGTCTGTATGCCGAGGTGATCGCCCCTTTCCGGCACCTCGTACGCGTCGCCCCCGTGATCCGGCGGTGCGGACGCCGTACGGACCACACGGCCCACCCACCCGTCCTGCCTGCCTGCCTGCCGCGGATCGTCGGGATCAACCGGAAGGAGCGGGCCCGGCGCCTGAAAGGAGCCCGGCTACCGGTCTGCGGGCCTTCACCTCCGGTCTTCAGGCCGGGGGTGAAGGCCCGCGCGGGAGGGCCGCCAGGCCCGAGCGTGCCCTAACTCGGCCGGTTTTGCTGCTCGATGTACCGGCGCAGGACGCTGAGCGGTGCGCCGCCCACCGACCCGGCGAAGTAGGAGCCCGACCACAGCTTGTTCGCCCGGTAGTAGTGGCGGGCCAGTTCGGGGAACTCTTGGCGCATCCTGCGGGAGGACACGCCCTTCAGGGAGTTGACCAGCTTGGACAGGGCGATCTTGGGCGGGAAGTTCACCAGCAGATGGACGTGGTTGCTCTCGCCGTTGAACTCGGCGAGTTCGGTCTCGAAGTCCGCGCACACGTCGCGCATGATCTGCTCCATGCGTTCCAGGTGGCTGCCCGTGAATACCCGATGCCGGAACTTGGTCACGAAAACCAAATGCGCATGCAGCACAAAAACGCAGTGTCTACCAGTCCTGATATCTTCATAATCTGCCATAAACCAATGATAAGATCATGGGGTGCGGCTTCGTTACAACTTCCGCCTCCACCCGACCCCCGGTCAGCGTCAGTCGCTGGCTCGGGCGTTCGGGTGCGCGCGGACGGTGTTCAACGACGGGCTGCGCGCACGGCAGGAAGCCCGCGAGCAGGGCTTGCCGTACATCTCGGACGGGGACCTGTCGAAACGGGTTATTACACAAGCGAAGCTGACGCCGGACCGTGCATGGCTCGGCGAGGTGTCCGCCGTGATCCTTCAGCAGGCGCTCGCGGACCTGAACACCGCGTATCGCAACTTCTTCGCCTCGATCTCCGGGAGGCGAAAGGGGCGCAAGGTCGCCGCACCTCGGTTCCGGTCGCGAAAGGATTCCCGGCAAGCAATCCGGTTCACCAGGAACGCCCGGTTCGCGGTCACGCCGGGCGGGAAACTCCGCCTGCCCAAGATCGGGGACGTTCCGGTTCGCTGGTCCCGATCACTGCCGTCCGATCCATCGTCGGTGACGGTGGTCAAGGACTCGGCGGGCCGATACTTCGCATCGTTCGTCGTCGGGACCTCGCACCAGCCGCTGCCCGAGACAGACTCCGAGATCGGTATCGACCTGGGTCTCACTCATTTCGCGATCACCTCGGACGGCCGGAAGGTGGCGAATCCGCGCCTCCTTCGGCGTGCGGCCAAAAAGCTCCGCAAGGCGCAGAAAGCGCTGAGCCGCAAGGACAAGGGCTCCGCGAACCGGCAGAAGGCCAAGCTCAAGGTCGCGAAGGCGTACGCCAAGGTGACCGACACACGCCGAGACTGGGCACACAAGCTCTCCACCTCGTTGATCCGCGACAACCAAGCGGTCTACGTGGAGAACTTGGCCGTGAACGGACTGGCGCGTACGAAGCTGGCCAGGAGCGTGCACGATGCGGGCTGGTCACAGTTCGTCGGCATGCTGGAGTACAAGGCCGCACGACACGGCAGGTACCTCGGGAAGATCGACCGATGGTTCCCATCGTCGAAGCTGTGCTCAGCATGCGGCACCATCACCGAATCGATGCCGTTGAACGTCCGGTCATGGACCTGCCCGTGCGGCACGACTCACGATCGGGACATCAACGCGGCGATCAACATTCTCGCCGCCGGGCAGGCGGAGAGACTAAACGACTGTGGAGCGCGGGTAAGACCGGGACCTGTCCCGGCGCGGCGCGGCGCGGCGAAGCAGTAACCCACCCGAAGCCCACGCGGCAGGCGGGAATCTCCGTCCTTTAGGGCGGAGAGGATGTCAATCCTCGGGACCGCTCTCGGCGACCGTGACGGCTCCGCCGTACATCGTGTCGTGCTGTTTGCGGGGGGAGCAGACCGAGGCGGAGGGGCAGGCGCAGCGCCGCCCGCCGTCGTCCAGGCGGACCACGACCGAGTCCGAGGGGACGTTCCGTCCCACCACGGTCCCGGAACCCTCCGGGGTGCCGACCTTCGCCCCGACCCGGGGCATCCTGCGGTGCGCGTCGACGTAGAGGGGATGCTCGTACTTGAGGCAGCACATCAGCCGCCCGCACGCCCCGGCGATGCGCATCGGGTTGACCGGCAGGTCCTGGTCCTTGGCCATGCGCACGGAGACCGGCTCGAAATCCTTGAGAAAGGTCGCGCAGCACAGGTCACGGCCGCAGGGGCCGATACCGCCCTGCAGGCGTGCCTCGTCACGAGGCCCGATCTGGCGCAGTTCCACCCGGGCATGGAGGTTGCGGGCCAGGTCGCGGACGAGGGCCCGGAAGTCGACGCGCTGGGGGGCCGAGAAGTAGACCGTGTAGACGTTGTCGGCGTCGAGATAGTCGACGCCGACGACCTTCATCGGCAGCGCGTGCCGTCTGATCAGGCGTTTGGCGACGCTGCGGACCTCGGCGCGCCGCCGTCTGTTGGTCTCGTCACGGGCCAGGTGCTCCTCGCCCGCGAGCCCCTCGCACACCGGCAGCCCGCCGATCTCCTCGCTCGTCCACTGCGGCGCCCAGACGCATTCGGCCACCTCGGGCCCGGCGTCGGTGGGCACGAGCACCCTGTCACCGACCTTGGGGGTGTGGCCGCCGGGGTCGAGATAATACAGCCGGCCGTAGCGGGTGAAGCTCACGGCCATGATCATGCTCATGTGGCTCCAAAACTGCTGGGGTACGGCTAGCGCCCACCCCGCCACCCTACGCGGGCGGACCGCCCGGATACCACGGGGAAGCCATGGGGGAACCACGGGAAGGCCATGGAAAGCCACGGCAGGACCCCAGCCGGACCGCGACGGAACCACGGCGCCCCCACGGTGTCATCCGTCCCGCCGAGGAGCCGGGCCACGGCGGTCCCGCCGAGGAGCCGGACCGCCGGGTCCTGTCACGATCCGGACCTCGGCGCTCCGCCCCGGAATCAGATCACCTGAGGCCGGACCGGGACGCGCTCCCGCCGGCCCGGCACTCGCGTGGAGCACTCCCTCTCAGCACCTGAAGCGGGAGTTCCCCGCCACGACCGAGTGCGCCCGGCACTTGTCGTCGACCACGTTGGAGACGCCGGGCAGTCGCCCGATGACGTCGGCGAGTCTCTTCCGATCGGCGCCGGACGTGGGGATGACCCGGAACACCTCGGGCATGTCCTCCACGGTGATCGCCTTGGCCAGCGCGGAGTCGTCCCTGTACTGCCTCTTGAACTTCTCCCACGCCTCCCTGTTGTCGTCGAAGGCGATCCACCCCACGTCCGGCCGGCTCCACAGCGCCTCGGCGATCTTCGCCTTCTCCGTCCTCACTCCCTTGCACCGGGGGAAGAAGTCCTTCGGCCTGCACAGGAAGACGGAGATCTCCAGTTCGGGCTGGGGAACCGGGCCGGCCTGGGCGGCGGCGACCGTGGGCTGAGGGTCCGCCCGCTGCGCCCAGAGGAACCCGGTGCCGACGGCGGCCACCGTGACGGCGGCGGCCAGGGCGACCGGGACCCGGGAGCGGCGGCGGGCCGGAGTGGTCAGCGGGCGGGCGTCCACGGTGGTCGTGGCCGCGGCGGACAGGGCGTCGCGCAGGCGGTTCTCGGTAACGGTCATGATTCCTCCCCAAGTGCTCTGGCGAGGGCGGCCAGCCCGCGCGCGATGGTGGACCGGGCGCTGCCCGCGGCGATCCCCATGGTCTGGGCGATCTCCAGGTCGGACAGGTCGAGGTAGTACCGGAGCGTCAGCGCCTCTCGCTGCCGCCCCGGCAGTCGCCGGAGGGCGAGGAGCACCTCGCGGCGCTCCTCGCCGAGCAGGGCGGTGTGCTCGGCCGACCAGACGGGTGGCTCGTACGGCACGGGCCGCCGGAACGCCACCGCCCGGCGGCGCAGTACGGAACGGCAGCCGTTGAGAACCGCCGAGCGGATGTAGGCTGGCGCGCGCTCGGGGTCGCGCAGACGACGACGGCTCGCGTGGGTGCGGGCGAACGCCTCCTGGACGACGTCCTCGGCCGTGGCCCGGTCGCCCACCATGAGCAGCGCCAGCCGTACCAGCCCGAGATGATGTTCGGCGAACAGCGTCGCGACGTCGACGCGGTCCCTGGGCAGGGGCTCTCCGTGGGAGAGCAGTTCGACTTCCACGTCACAGAGACGCCGGACGACGGGATCTGCTGCTCCGCTCGGCGGACGAGTTCGACACGCGAGTTCGGCGCCCAGGTTCAGCGCACGAGTTCGGCGAAAGCCTTCTCCCAACGGTCCGCGATCATGGAGATGTCGTAGTTCCGGGCCGTTTCGACGGCGTTCCGCGCCATCTCGCGCCGCCCCTCGTCGTCTTCGATCATCTTGAGCAGCCCGGCGGCGAAGGCGTCCACGTCGTCGGGCGGGATCAGCAGCCCGTCGTGCCCGGAGGTGATGATCTCGCGGGGGCCTCGGGGGCAGTCGAAGCTCACCACCGGCACCCCGCAGGCGAACGCCTCGATGATGGTCATGCCGAAGCCCTCGAAGCGGGAGCTGACCGCGTGGATCGACGCCTTGGCGAACTCGCCCTCGATGTCGCCGGTCGGGCCCATGAACGTGACGTTGTTGTGCAGGCGCAGTTTGACGGCCAGCCTGAGCAGCTTGTCGGAGACCCGGCCCTCGCCGTAGATCCGCAGCCTCCAGTCCGGGCGTTCCCCGACCACCTGGGCGAACGCCTTCAGCAGCCGGTCGTACCCCTTGACCGGCACCAGGCGCCCGGCGGCCACCACGATCCGGTTCTCCTGCCTGGAGCGGGGGCGCGGCCCTCCGGCCAGCCCGTTGCCGATGGTGAACACCCGCGTGGGCGCCCGGTCGAGCATGTTCAGGTAGTCTCGCTCGTCGGCCTCGGTGAGGGTGACGAGCGCGTCCAGCCTCGGATACCACCGCCGGATCTCCGCGAAGATGCCGGGCTGGTGGGCCTCGAAGTGCAGATGCTCCTGGGCGATTGTCACGATCCTCTTGCGGGCGAACCTGGCGGCCATGATGTTCAGCCCGGCCCGGGTGGTGATCAGCACGTCGCTGCGGAGCCGTTGCAGCTCGCGCCTGAGCACCTCGTCGCTCCACGCGCTGAAGGAGGCGTAGGCACGTTCCTCGGGGTGGACGAGCGTGCTCTCCCGGCCGCTCAGCCGCTCAGCCCTCTTGGTGTACGGCCAGCGCACCCGGGCCCCGGGCCGCAGATCCACCAGCGAGCGCAGCCTGACCTTGGGTCCCAGCGGCAGGAAGGGCCGGTCGGCGTGCTGGAAGACGCTGATCACCTCGACGTCGTGCCGTTCGGACATCTCGGTGGCGAGGTCGAAGGTGGCCCGGATCGTGCCACCCATGCCGTAGGCGTTGAGGATCAGATAGGAGATCTTCACGAGCTCTCCTCCTCGACGGTGAGCGCGACGGCCAGGCTGTCGGACTCGGTGTAGTAGGGCCGTACCCTCACCCGCTCCACGTACTGGGCGGGGAAGCGCACTCTGGCCTTTTTGTCGGTGACGTCGTCGAGACGGGCCGCCAGTGGCAGCCGTACGCCGCCGACCTCCGCGTGGAGGTCCCAGAAGACCCGCCGCCTGACCTGTGTCGCGGCCATCGGCGCGATCCGGACACTGCCCTCGAAGCGCCGCCTGTGGAAGGCCGCCGGTCCGCTGACCGGTTCCGGCCCTCTTCTGGCCACGGCCACCAGCGTGGCCGGTCCTTCGATCGGCGGGCCGTAGGCGATCAGGCCCTCGACCTCGATCACCCCGTCGTCGGACTGGACCCCGGTCACCTCGACGTACGGTTTCACCTCCCGCACGGTCAGCCCGAGGGTCCCGCCGGAGGTGCGGAACGCCCGGATCTCCCGGGTTCGAGGGGTCTCGGCGTAGGCGAGCAACCCGTCCAGCGAGAATCCCGGATCGTCGGTGGCGAGGGGTTCGCCCCGGTGTGACGCCATCCAGATCCCGGCCCGCAGACCCGTGAGGTCAGCGCCCTCTCGTTCCTCCCCGGTCTCGACGTTCCTCAGGACGATCTCTCCGTCGTCGGGCTCCGGCCACTCGATCCTCAGCGTGTCGTCGCTGTTCACCCGGCTGGTGACGGCTCGCCTTACCCCCGGCCCCATCACCCCGTGACGTGCTTCCATGCTGGCCAAGCGTCCCCCGGTCCTTCTCTGCCCATCCCCGTAGAGCAGGACACTGTTCGGTAGTTTTATAACGAATGCAGCAAAATTCGCTGTGAATTCTAACGATGGCACTCATTCTTTGAGGGGCTTCAGCCAGGAATAGTTCCATTTAATGAGAAAACAGTATGTAGGGGCCGCTTGATGGGAACGGCACCCACCCCCTCACCAGCCGATATCCGAAATATGCGGATCCTGGGAGTCCGCCGGCCTGCGGTACCCGACCGAGCCGACCGCGCCGAGCTCCGGCCCCGCCGGACGAGAAGACGCTCCCCCGCGCCGTCCCCGCCGGCCGGAAGGGCACCGTGGGCCACGAGGCCGCCCTCCCCGGCAGCACGAAGCCCCCCACCGGAGACCGCCGGCCGTGCGAGGGCGACGGGTGTTTCCCCGCTCAGCCCGCCGTGGCGACGGAGCGTCCCCACGGCCACCGGAAGGGGAGAGGGGTCAGAGTCCGGGCCGCCGCAGCGAGATGGTCATCGCCTCGACGGCCATCTGCGGGTTGACGTTGGCCGACAGCCTCACGCGGCAGCGCATGATCGCGTCGATCCTGCGCAGGGTGTCCTCCGGGGTGGAGGAGGTGGCCAGGCCGTTCAGCTCGGCCCGGCGGTCCTCGTTGGCCAGCTCCACCGGCGCGCCGAACTGCACGGCCAGCACGTCGCGGTAGAAGGCCACCAGATCGAGCAGGGCGCCGTCGATGACGTCGCGCTTGGTCCGGGTGGCCCGGGACTTCTGCCGCTCCTCCAGCTCCTTGAGCGCTCCGGCCCCGCCCCGGATCAACCCCTTGTTGAGCCCCTTGCCCGAGGACCCCTCACCGTAGATCTGCCGCAGCTCGGAGATCTCGGACTCGTTCAGCAGCGAGGTGACCGCGGCGGCCTCCTCCTCCGCGGTCTTCACCAGCCGTTCGGCGGCCAGCACGCACTCCCCCACCCCGGTGAGAGATCGGGGGATGGAGAGCACCGCGTCGCGGCGCTTACGCGCGTCCTCGTCCAGCGCCAGCCTGCGGGCCCGGTCGATGTGCCCCTGAGCGGCCCTGGCGGCGAACTCCGCCACCGCCGGCGGGACGTTCTCCCGGGTGGCCAGCACATGGGCGACCGCGGCGGCGGGCGGCGTGACGAGGGTGACCACCCGGCACCGGGACCTGATCGTGATCATCATGTCGTCCGGGGAGGGCGCGCAGAGCAGCCAGACCGTCTTCGGCGGCGGCTCCTCGATCGCCTTGAGCAGCGCGTTGGATGCGCCCTCGGTGGCGCGGTCGGCGTCCTCGAACAGCACGACGCGCCAGCGGCCCAGGGTCGGCGCGCCGGCCGCCCTGAGGATGAGCCTGCGGGTGTCCTTGACACCGTAGGAGAGTCCCTGCGGGCGGACGATCTCCAGGTCCGGATGGGAGCCGATCGCCACCTGATGGCACATGTCACAGTGGCCGCACCCCTGCTCGGAGCAGAACAGCGCCGCGGTGAACGCCCGCGCCGCCTCCTCCCTGCCGGATCCGGGCGGCCCGGTGAACAGCCACGCGTGGGTCATCCCCGCTCCACGCCCACCGGCCAGAAGCTCGGCCCCCGCCGCCGCGGCCCGGCGGAGCGTCACGGCCGCCCGCTCCTGCCCCACAAGGTCATCGAAGACTCCCACGTCCTCAACCTACCGCCGGGATCAGTCGCGGATGACGGGGATGGTCCCGGTGGCGTCCTCCGACTCGTGCGGCACCGGGTCGGGCAGGAGCTCACGCATCCGGTCGTGGATGAGCAGGGAGATCTGCTCCTGCGGGAGCGTCCCGTCGACGACCTGGTAGCGCTCCGGCTCGGCGGCGGCCAGCGCGCGGAACTCGCGGCGCACCCGCTCGTGGAACTCCAGCGGCTCGGCCTCGATCCGGTCGACGGCACCGCCGAGCCGGGCCAGCCCGACGGACGGCGGGGTGTCGATGAGCACGGTCAGGTCGGGGACGAGCCCGCCGGTGGCCCAGTTGTTGATCTTCACCATGTCCGCCGGATCCAGTGCCCGGCCGGCCCCCTGGTAGGCCAGCGAGGAGTCGACGTACCGGTCGGAGATCACCAGCGCCCCCCGGTGGAGGGCCGGCCGGATGACCTTCTCCACGTGCTCGGCCCGGTCTGCCGCGTACAGCAGTGCCTCGGAGCGGGCCGACAGCCCCTGGTGCACGGCGTCCAGCAGGATCGCGCGCAGCCGCATCCCCACCTTGGTCGAGCCCGGCTCCCGGGTCTGCACGACGTCGAACCCCTGGTCCCTGAGCCAGATCGCGAGCAGCCTGGACTGGGTGGTCTTGCCCGACCCCTCGCCGCCCTCGAACACGACGAACAGCCCGCGCGGCTGCTCGTCCCCCTCCGGTGTGAAGCGCTCGCCGCGCACCGCCGCGAGCAGGTCGACGAAGATCGACACGCCTTCGCGGTCGTCCATGTGCCGCAGCGCGAGGAATCCGACGACCATCGCGAGCAGCGCGCCGATCAGCAGCACCAGGTTGGAGCCGTCGAACACGTAGACCGTCTCCTGGCGGAGCCTGATCTCGTGCCTGCCGAACAGGCCGGCCAGCGTCGGCGCGACCGCGACGACCAGCAGCAGGGTGACCCGGGCGAGTGACTGCAGGAAGGAGAACGTACGGCCGCGCAGCCTGTCCTCCACCTCCAGCCCGATCATGGTGTAGCCGATGATCCAGGCGATCCCGGCGCACGCCCCGAGGGCGACGGTGAGCATGACGACGATCACCAGGTTGTGGACGACCGCGATCGCCGCGAGCACCACCCCGGCCACCAGGATCGACAGTCCGAACAGCCTGCGCCGGGAGAGCTCCCGCAGCAACCTGAGCCCGAAGAACATGCCGGACGCCATGCCGACGAAGACCGCCCCGAACACCACACCGTAAGCCGCGTCGCCGCCGCCCAGCTCCTGCACGTAGAGCTTGGCCACACCGACCACCGCGCCACCGGCCGCGAACGCGCCGAGCATGCCGATGATCAGACCCCGGATCAGCCGGTCGCCGCCGACGAACCGCCAGCCGTCGACGATCTGCCGCAGCACCGAAGGCGTGGAGATCGCGGTGGCCGGGGCGGTCTTCGGGATGTCCTTGAGCGTGAAGATGATGACGGCGGACGCCAGATACGCGAGGGCGTTGATGAACAGCGCCAGGTAGGTCTCCCGGCCGGCGAGGTACGGGATGAGGCTGCTCAGGGCGTCGTCCGCGACCGACAGCACCGCGAACAGCAGCGCGGCGATCGGGGCCGTGCCGTACGTGACCAGGAGGTTGAGCTGGTTGGCCTCCTCCAGCCGCTCCTTGGGCACCAGGTTGGGCACCGTGGCGTCCTTGGCGGGGACCCAGAAGAGGTTGACGCACTCGACCAGGAAGGTGGCGACGATCACCCACTGGTAGTTGCCGATCAGCGGGATCGACAGGACCAGCGCGAAGCGCGACAGGTCGGCGGAGAACATCGTCAGCCGGCGGTCGAACCGGTCGGCGAACGCGCCCGCGAGCGGGCCCAGCAGGACGGCCGGGAGCATCTTCGCCACGAAGACACCGCCGATGGCCAGGCTCTGCGCCTTGTAGCCCGCGCCCGCGGTGAGGTTACCCGCGAGGGCGGTCAACGCGATGATGTTGAGCCAGTCCCCGAGGCTGCACACCGACATGGCCGTCCACAGCTTGCGGAACGGCGGGTTGGCCAGCACGTGGGGGGGCTTGCGACGCGCGGTGTTCCGGCCAGGGGTGGTCATGATGTCAGAGTATCCAGGTGCTCGCCGGGCTGGGGAGAACACGGGTCAGGCGGATATGCCCGGCCGCTCGTCGCACGAGGGTACCGCATGGGGGTAATACGCACGGTCTGTCCCCGCGGCGGGCACACCGGGCGACAGGCCCCCGGGGCCGGGACACGTCCCGGCCCCGGGGAGACCGTCAGGCCTTGGTCTTCGCCCGGGGGGCGGCGCGCTTCTTGGGCGCCGGGCCGCGAGCGCGGCGGTCGGCGAGAAGCTCGGCGGCGCGCTCGGTGGTGATCTGCTCGACCTCGTCGCCCTTGCGCAGCGAGGCGTTGGTCTCACCGTCGGTCACATACGGGCCGAAACGCCCCTCCTTGACCACGATCGGCTTACCGGAGACGGGGTCCACACCGAGCTCGCGCAGCGGCGGCGCCGCGGCGGCGCGACCCCGGCCCCGGGCCTTGGGCTGGGCGAACAGCTCCTTGGCCTGCTCCAGCGTGACCGTGAACATCTCCTCCTCCGACGCCAGCGAGCGCGAGTCGGTGCCCTTCTTCACGTAGGGCCCGAACCTGCCGTTCTGCGCCGTGACCTCCTGGCCCTCGATCTCCCCGAGCCGCCTGGGCAGCGACAGCAGCTTCAGCGCGTCCTCAAGGGTGATGGTGTCCAGGGACATCGACTTCAGCAGCGACCCGGTACGCGGCTTGGCCGCCTCGGCCTTCTTGGTCTTCTTCTTGCCCTCGGCCGGAGGCTCCTCGGAGAGGATCTCGGTCACGTACGGGCCGTAGCGGCCGTCCTTGGCCACGATCAGGTTGCCGGTGACCGGATCCTTGCCCAGCTCCCGGCCGCCCGTCGGGCGGGAGAACAGCTCCTCGGCCATCTGGGCGGTGAGCTCGTCGGGGGCCAGATCCTCGGGCACGTTCACCCGGGCGCCGTCGCGATCCAGGTAGGGGCCGTACCGGCCCACCCGGATCATGATGTCGGTGCCCCGGATCGCGAAGGAGCTGATCTCCTTGGCGTCGATCTCGCCGAGGTCGCTGACCAGCTCCTTCAGGCCCTCGTCACCCTCCTCGCCGAAGTAGAAACGGCGCAGCTCGGGCACCCGCTCCGCCCGGTCGTTGGCGATGTCGTCGAGGACCTTCTCCATGTCGGCGGTGAAGTCGTAGTCGACGAGGTGCCCGAAGTGCTGCTCCAGCAGGTTGACCACCGCGAACGCCAGGAAGGACGGCACCAGGGCCGTGCCCTTCTTGAACACGTAGCCGCGGTCCAGGATCGTTCCGATGATCGAGGCGTAGGTCGAGGGCCGCCCGATCTCCCGATCTTCCAGTTCCTTGATGAGCGAGGCCTCGGTGTACCGCGCGGGCGGCTTGGTGGCGTGCGCCAGCACGTTGAGCTCGGCGGCGGTGAGACGGTCGCCCTCGGCCAGGTTGGGCAGGCGCTTCTCGGAGTCGTCACGGTCGGTGGACGGGTCGTCCGCGCCCTCGACGTACGCCTTGAGGAAGCCGTGGAAGGTGATGGTCCTGCCGGTGGCGGAGAACTCGGCCTGCTCGCCCGAGCTGGAGGCGCCGGTCACCTTGACGCTGACCGACTCGCCGACCGCGTCCTTCATCTGGGAGGACACGGTCCGCTGCCAGATCAGCTCGTACAGCCGGAACATGTCACCGCTCAGCCCGGTCTCACCGGGCGTGCGGAACTCCTCACCCGACGGGCGGATCGCCTCGTGCGCCTCCTGGGCGTTCTTGACCTTGCTGGCGTAGGCGCGCGGCTTGTCGGGCACGTACGCCGCGCCGTACAGCTTGATGGCCTGGCTGCGGGCGGCGGCGACGGCGGTCTCCGAGAGCGTGATGCTGTCGGTCCGCATGTAGGTGATGAAGCCGTTCTCGTACAGCCGCTGGGCGACCTGCATCGTGGACTTCGCCGAGAAGCCGAGCTTCCGGCTGGCCTCCTGCTGCAGGGTGGTCGTCCGGAAGGGCGCGTACGGCTTACGCGTGTACGGCTTACGCTCGACCGAGGTGACCCTGTAGGCCGTCCCTGCCAGCCGGCCGGCCAGCGCCCGCGCCGCCTGCTCGTCCAGGTGGAGCAGGTCGGCGTTCTTGAGCACGCCGTTGCTCGCGAAGTCACGGCCCTGGGCGACACGCCTGCCGTCCACACCGGTCAGCGCGGCGGCGAACTCGTGCGGGAACTCGTCGCGCCCGGTGTCGAACAGCGCCTGCAGGTCCCAGTAACTCGCGCTGGTGAACGCCAGCCGCTCGCGCTCGCGCTCCACGACCAGCCGGGTCGCCACCGACTGCACGCGCCCGGCGGACAGGCGGGGCTTGACCTTTTTCCACAGGACGGGGCTGACCTCGTAGCCGTAGAGGCGGTCGAGGATGCGGCGGGTCTCCTGGGCGTCCACCAGACGCAGGTTCAGGGCGCGCGGATTGGCCACCGCCTCCTGGATCGCCCGCTGGGTGATCTCGTGGAAGACCATGCGGTGGACCGGCACCTTGGGGTTGAGCACCTCGCGGAGATGCCAGGCGATCGCCTCGCCCTCCCGGTCCTCGTCCGTGGCCAGATAGAGCTCGTCGGCGTCCTTGAGCAGCTGCTTGAGCTTGCTCACCTGCGCCTTCTTGTCGGCGTTGACGACATAGAGGGGCTCGAACTCATGATCCACATTGACGCCCAGGCGGGCCCAGGACTTGCCCTTGTACTTCTCCGGGATGTCATCGGCCTTCTCCGGGAGGTCGCGAATATGTCCGATGCTGGACTCCACGACGTAGCCGCGGCCGAGGTACCCAGCGATGGTCTTCGCCTTGGAAGGCGACTCGACGATCACCAGGCGGGTTCCGCCGGCGTTGCCGTTCTTGGCTGGCACGCTGCTTCCTACCTCGCTGTTCGCATTCGTTCCCCGGTTACTTCCCCTCGGGTTACCCGATCTGGATCGGGCACACTCCCAAGTAAAGCCGCAAGGACGCACAATAAAGCCCTATGAGGGCCGACGTTCCCCCCAGCCCACCTTCGGAGACTAATCGCTGTGGTCGACTACTCCTACTTGGTTCTCCATCTTCCGCGCGGCACCTCCCGGGACGTTGCCCGGAGGATACTGACCGAACACGCAGAATACGGCGGCTGGGAACTCGACCGTCTGCGACTGTATCCCGACGGCCGCAGGGACGTTCGACTGCGTCGCAAGATCATACGTGTGAGCAGGACGTTGTGACCCCGGACATGGCTTTGCCCGCCCCGGGCCGCGCCCCCGGAACGGGCAAAGCTTCTCCACCTCACCGGTCGAGCGAAGGCCGCGGCGCGCGGCCACGACCTTCGGTCTCAACGGGCGAGGCGTCTATGCGTCTCCCTCGGAAAATCTGAGGAGACATGACTGGAGAGTGACCAACGTCTTACTTCTTGGCGAGCCGAATGCGACGGCCGGCCGCGAACAGGGTGGCGGAGGCCGCGGCCATGGCGCCGAGCACGAGGGCGAACAGCGAGCCGATGTTCATCCCGGTCACACCGACGGGCTGAGCGGCGCTCATCAGGCCGAGGCCGCCGAGCGGGGTGGAGGAGACCAGGCCCTTCACGGAGCCCAGGTCGGTGGCCGAGTTCAGGTCGGTCAGGGAGTCCAAGTCCGCCGCGGAGTTCAGGTCGGACACGGCGCCCAGCGCGGAGCCGGCCTTCCGCGCCGGGGGCCGGCCGCCCTGGGAGGGCGCCGGGGCCTGGACTCCGTGGGAGAGCAGGGTCTTGGCCCCGCGACCCTGAGCAGCGGGCAGGGCAGGGAGGGCGGGAAGGTCCGCCATGTCCCGCACGTCGCCGACGACGGGCAGGGCCGGGAGGGCGGAGCCCCCCGCCTGCCCGGTCAGGCCGCCCACGCCGTTGGCCCCGTTACGGGCCGGGACGACGGGGAGCGCCGACATCAGGCCGCTGGTCCTGTTCCTACGGGGGATCCCGGCCCAGTGGCCGCGACGCGGCCCGTCCGAGCCGACCTGGGAGCCGCCGAGGCAGCCCGCGGCGGCGTCACCCAGGGCTGCGACCGAGTTGCCGCAGGCGTTGATCGGAGCGGTGATCGGCGCGACCACCTGGTTACCACCCAGCACCGAGGACCTGCCCGAAGTGGTGTTACCACCCGCGCCGCCACCGGACCCGCCGCCCCGGGGACCCGTGACGGAGGCGCCACCCTTGCAGCCCGCCTCGGACCGGCCCAGCACCGCGACCGCGTTGCCGCAGACGTTGATCGGAGCGGTGATCGGCGCGACCACCTGGTTACCACCCAGCACCGAGGACCTGCCCGAAGTGGTGTTACCACCCGCGCCGCGGCCGGATCCGCCGTTCACCACGGACGCCCCGCCCTTGCAGCCGGCGAAGGCGCCACCGGCGACCGCCACGGCGTTGCCGCAGACGTTGACCGGGGCCGTGATCGGCGCGACCACCTGGTTACCACCCAGCACCGAGGACCTGCCCGAAGTGGTGTTACCACCCGCGCCGCCACCGGACCCGGTGTCCACGACGGACGGGCTCCCCTCGCACCCCGCCTCGGCGTGGCCGATCGCGTTGCCGCAGGCGTTGATCGGCAGGTTGACGGGGGCGATCACCTGGTTGCCGCTACCCGCACCGAAGCGGCCGTCGGTGTCGTTGCCGGTCGAACCGGGACGCGGGCCGTGCCCGCCGTGGCCGCCGTGCCCGCCGTGGTAACCGGGCCGCTCCGGCCAGCCGGGCCCACCGGGACGGCCGGGCTCAGCGGGGACGTGGGCGCCGCCCTTGCACCCCGAGAAGGCCCCGCCGAGAACCGCGACCGAGTTGCCGCAGATGTTGACCGGGGCGGTGATCGGCGCGACCACCTGGTTACCACCCAGCACCGAGGACCTGCCCGAAGTGGTGTTACCACCCGCGCCGCCACCGGACCCGCCGCCCCGGGGACCCGTGACGGAGGCGCCACCCTTGCAGCCCGCCTCGGACCGGCCCAGCACCGCGACCGCGTTGCCACAGGCGTTGACCGGGGCCGTGATCGGCGCGACCACCTGGTTACCACCCAGGATGCTGTGGTCACCGCTCGTACGGTTGCCGCCGGCACCGCCACCGCCGCCGCGACCGGTCTTCTTGACCGAGGCGCCGCCCTTGCAGCCCGCCTCGGATCCGCCGAACAGCGACAGCGCGTTGCCGCAGGCGTTGACGGGAGCGGTGATCGGCGCGGTGACCTGGTTGCCGCCGAGGATGGACGAGTTACCGGAGGTCGTGCCCTGGACGCCCGAGCCGCCACCGGAGTTCTCGACGGAGGCGCCCCCCTTGGACGACCCGGTCGCCCCGCCCGCGACACCGACGGCGTTGCCGCTGATGTCGATCGGCAGGGTGATCGGGACGCTGATCTGGTTGCCTCCGGCGATCGAGCCGTCGCCGGAGGTGTCGGCGAGAGCCGTACCGCTGCCCATGGACATGACACCCAGCGCCAGCAGTGCTGCGGGAGCCGTACCCTTAACCCACGTACGCATGATTTATGCTCCTAGCGATCCTTTTTAGGGGGAACCTGACATCTCGTGACCGGCGCGAAGGCATGCGAGGTCCTGACGAGCACCCGCACAGCGGATGCCTCGACGATCGTCACGAGGAATGTGAAACTGCCCATCCATTGACGGAGCGGCTCCCCGCAGAGGGGGTCAGGGCTCGCTCCGTGACCGGCGGGCTCGTCGGAGAGACGAGGCCGATCCGTGGGACGGGGTCAGTCGGGAGAGAAAGAAGGGTCGTCCGCCGCTGTGCGGACGACAGGGGGAAGCACGCACGCCTGCGGGGCGCACTGCGCCATCAACCGCGGGTCGTAGACAAACCGCGCGACATCCCCCACGCCCGGCCCTGAGAAGCCGGATCCACCACTGGTCTGGGGCACGAACCCATTGCCGCCAGAACTGTGGTCGGCGGTCGTCGGCGCCGGGAATCCCGGATTCGAATGACTGGTGAGCCCGTCCACACCCCGCCCCGCCATGGCCTCGGCGTTGCCCGACGCCGACAGCCGGTCGCTGTCCGTGGGGAAGACATCGGCCTGGAAGGCCGATCCGGCAGCGGCGGAGCCTGGAACGGCGGAGCCGGCCACTCCTGTCACCGCGGTGGTGTCCGCGGACGCCGGAGCGGCGCCGAGGAGTCCGAAGACGACGGCGAGCAGCCATCCCGCGGCCAGCAGGCCGCCGATCGCGAAGACTCGCCTGACGATCCGCCGGGCGTCGGCCGCGAACCGCGCCGTCCGGACGCCCCGGACGGAAACGGCGTCGTCAGCGGAGACCGTTCCGGGCACGTGCCGAACAGCGGGCGAAGACGCCCCCCACTGCTCCTGCGGCATGCGTGCCACGTAACCTCCCCGAAGCTCCCGGTCGAGCCTGCCTGAGCAGAACCCAACCACTCAACGGAGAGTTACGCTAGCACTACACCGAGTCAATGTGACAGGTTTCCGAAAGAACCCTTCAGCAGTCGTCCAGGAAGCGGTCAAGCACCCGGACCCCGAACCGGAGCGAATCCACCGGCACCCGCTCGTCCACCCCATGGAACATCCCGGAGAAGTCCAAGTCCGCCGGAAGCCTCAGCGGCGCGAACCCGAACCCGCGCATACCCAGCGCGCTGAACGCCTTCAGGTCCGTGCCCCCCGACAGGGTGTACGGCACGGCGAGCGCGCCCGGGTCCTCGGCGAGGAGGGCGTCGGTCATCGCCCGCACCAAAGGCCCGTCGAACCCCGTCTCGACGGCGACGTCGTGGTAGACGAACTCCCGGGTCACATTGGGCCCGAGCAGCTCGTCGAGGGTCTGGAAGAACTCGTCCTCATACCCGGGCAGGAACCGGCCGTCCACGTGGGCCGTCGCGGTCTGCGGGATCACGTTGGCCTTGTAGCCGGCGTCCAGCATCGTGGGGTTGGCGGTGTTGCGCAGCGTGGCGCCGATCATGCGGGCCAGCGGGCCCAGCCGGGCCACGGTCGCCTCGGGGTCGTCCAGGTCGAGTTCGAGCCCCAGCGCCCCGGAGGTCTCGGCGAGGAAGGTCTCCACCGTCCGCGTCAGCCGTATCGGCCACTCGTGACGCCCGACGCGGCCCACCGCCTCGGCCAGCTCGGTGACGGCGTTCTCGGCGTTGAGCATGGAGCCGTGCCCGGCCCGGCCGGCGGCGGTCAGCCGCATCCACGCGATGCCCTTCTCCGCCGCCTCGATGAGATAGAGCCTGCGCGTCTCGTCGATGGAGACGCTGAACCCGCCGACCTCGCCGATCGCCTCCGTGCACCCGTCGAACAGGTCCTTGTGCTCGGTGGCCAGCCACTGCGCGCCGTACCTGCCACCGGCCTCCTCGTCGGCGGTGAACGCCAGCACCACGTCCCTGGGGGGGCGTCGCCCCTCGCTGAGCCTCTGGCGGACCACGGCCAGGATCATCGCGTCCATGTTCTTCATGTCGACCGCGCCCCGCCCCCAGACGCAGCCGCCGGCGATCTCCCCGCTGAGCGGGTGCATGGTCCAGTCGCCGGCGTCGAAGGGCACGACGTCGAGGTGACCGTGGAGGAGCAGCGCGTCACGGGAGGGGTCCTCCCCCGCGATGCGGGCGACCACGTTGGCCCGGCGGCTGTCCGACTCCAGGATCCGCGGCTCCAGCCCGACCTCGGCCAGCTTCTCGGCCACGTACTCCGCCGCGGCCCTCTCCCCGGGACCGGTGTTGTCGCCCGCGTTGGTCGAGTCGATGCGGATCAGATCACGGCACAGCCCCGTGACCTCGTCCTCACCATTGAGCCTGGTCATCGCAACTCCCTGAGATCGGTACGGCTTGAGGATCGGTACGGCTTGCGCCTCCCATCCTGCCGTCGCCCCCCTCTCTCGGCACCTCTCCGAGCGCGGTCTCTTACCGATATGACGCGGGCTCAAGAGTTTGCTAACCTGAGTCCGCCGACGCGGGATGACGGTCTCGCGTGCAGGCACCAAGTCCGGGTGGCGGAATAGGCAGACGCGCTAGCTTGAGGTGCTAGTGCCCTTTGCGGGGCATGGGGGTTCAAGTCCCCCCTCGGACACCAAAACGGTCACGTTTGAACCCTGGTCCTGATCTTTGGGACCAGGGTTTTTCGCGTCGGCGGGAAGTGGGCCGTGCGGTCGCTGTATGGCGTCCTCGGGCCGCACCAGTTCCAGGGTGGCGCGTTGTGCGCCGGTCGGCCGCCCCCGACCTCTGGCGGGGCGTGAACGGGTTTCGATCTTCGGTTCGTCGGTCTTCGCCTCCGGCAGCCCTGCGGCAAGCTCGGGGGCGAGGAGATGGGCGAAGCCTTCGGTGAGGTCCGCGCCCTGTACCTGATCGTCCATGATCCAGAGCCGGGTGAAGACGGCCTGGTTGAGCTGACGGCGGACGTCGGGCGGCGCACTGAGGTACAGCCGGTGCGCGTTGGCGCAGAGCAGTAGTGCTTCCTCGACCACCTTCATGACGGCCTCGATCTCGGTTGAGCACTGGTCGATGATCTGTTGTGCCTGGGCAAGCTCGCGCGTGATGCGCTCCTGCTCAGACTTGAGGTGTTCCAGCGAGATCGCGTCGGCGTACCGCATCTCGATCAGCTTGAGCTGTTGGTTTTGCAGTTCCTTCCTTCGTTTCTCCTGCCGGTCGAGTTCGGCGCGGTTGCTGTGCTGGCGGCCCACAAGCGCGGCCATGACTTGCTCACGGATCGCGGCGATGCGTTTCTCGGACAACTGGATGCGAGACCAGTAGTCCTCGACGGCCGTCTCAACCTCAGCGATCAGGATCGTTGACTGCGTGCAGTCCTCCTTCTTGGCTCTACCAAGGCAGTAGAAGTGAGGTTCCCCCCGAGGTGAGGACACCCCCAACAATGGATCTTGTTCCATAGAGGGGAGCCTTCGGGTGGCACGACCGTCGAAGTTCGGCGATGAGTTCAAGCGGGACGCGGTGAGGCTGGTCCGT
>NZ_JBEXUG010000048.1:0-38841 GCF_040614315.1 Streptosporangium sp. NPDC006007
GCCTACTTCGACGGCGAGACCGCCGACATCTACAAGAAGGCCGCCAACGTGTGGTCCGGCCGGATCGTCGGCCCGAACGGCGAGCTCTACAAGTAAGCCGTAAGGATCGGATGATTCCTGAGCCAGGGGGTCCAAACCTCTAGCTCACCCGGTTTCAAACAGAGGGGCCCGGCAGCCGCCGGGCCCCTTTGCCGTGTCCGCCCCCTTCTCCGTGACCCGCTCCCCTCCGCGCCTGTGCCGTACCCGCCTTTCCCGCGCGCGTGGCGGGCTCACCCGGCGAGCACGAGTTCTCTGCTCCGCTCCTTCAGCTCCACCACCGGCGCCTCGGCGGCGAAGGGGGTGAGCCGCCGCCGCAGGTCGGTCACGTATGACCGGGTGCGCACGGACTGCAGGCCTGCCGCCAGCTCCAGCGCCTCCGCCGCCGCCGTACAGGCGTGTTCCAGCTCGCCGCATCCGAGCAGTCCCGCCGAGAGCAGCGACAGGTTGAACATGCGTCCACGGACGTAGCGGCCGTCCATCTCCAGCGACCGCCGGGCATGTCGTACGGTCTTGGCGCCGTCGCCCAGGTCGCGGAAGCAGTGGGCGAACTTGGCCGACAGATACGCCTCGTCGAAGTAGGCGATCCAGTCCGGCTCGTCGGCGGCCACGCGCCGGTCGAAGGCCGTCTCGGCCTCGTGCAGGGCGCGCCCGCACGCCGCGCGGTCCTCCAGCAGGGCGTGGGCGTGGGCCTCCAGCACGTGGGCCTCCGCCAGCAGGGTGAGGACGCCCGCGCGGCGGGCCGAGAGCCGGGCGGCGCGGGCCAGGTCGAGGGCGTGCGCGGGCTGCCCTATGTATATGGCCTGGTGGCTCATCCCGGCGAGGATCTCCCCGCCGAACCCGTGGTCTCCCGCTCCCCTGGCCAGCTGTAGCGCCTGGATGAGGTAGCGCTGGGCCAGGCCGTGCTGCTCCAGGTCGTAGGCCATCCATCCGGCGAGCCTGGTCAGCTCGGCCGCGGCGGACGCCAGCGCCCTGCCGGTGGGTTCGCCGTAGGAGCCCTCGCTGAGCAGCGGGGCGACGGCGGTGTCCAGATATCTCACCACCGCCGGCCTGACCCTGCCGCCGCCGAACCTGTTGTCCAACTCGCCGAAGGCCCTGGTCACCTCCCGGACGGCGGCGATGTCGGCCATGCCCACCCGCCGGGCGCCGCCCGCCGCCGGGCCGCCTTCCGCCGGGAGGGTCAGCCAACGCAGGGCTCCGGTGGTCCCGGCGCCGATCGCGAAGGTGGAGTCGAGCAGAAATCTGCGTCTCTCAACGTCCCCGCGCCACAGTGCTGTCACGGTCGCGATCCCTTCCTGCCACGTATGGGGGAACTCCTGTCCCAGGTCAAGAGGTGCCGAGACGGCCGGCATGCCGAGGTCGTCCGCGCTGACCGACCGGCCGAGCCGGAGGGTGAAGATCTCCGCGAGCAGGGCCGGGACCGGATCCCCCGGCCGCTGACCGCCGATCCAGTGCAGAACGGAGCCGTGGTCGTACTTCAGGCCGGACAGACCACGGGTCACGCCCAGTTCGTTGAGCCTTCGGGTCAGCCCTTTATGGGTGAAACCCGACTCGGCGATGAGCCGCCGGAGTAAACGGTTGGGCTCGCGTTCCATCGCTCTCCTCACCCTGAGAGCCGGTTGAGCTCGGGGAACGTGTCGACACCCCTGCGCCGGCATCCGCCCCTCGTGCACGCCCTTGCCCGATCAGGTAACGGAGAGCTTTTTTTATAGCACAATCTGTGACTATTTTTTGGGTTTCCCGAAACGGAGAGACGCCCCTCGCCGACTGGGCGAGGGGCGTCTTCACCGGAACACTCCGGGAGGTCCCGGAAGGAGATCTACAGGCGGGCCACTCCGTCCGCGCGGGCCTGCGCGGCGACCGCGGCGACGACCGCGGGGGCGACACGCTCGTCGAACGCGCTCGGGATCACGTAGTCGGCCGACAGCTCGTCGCCGCCGACCACGGCGGCCAGGGCCTCGGCCGCGGCCACCTTCATGTTCTCGGTGATGGTGGAGGCCCGGACGTCGAGCGCTCCCCGGAAGACGCCGGGGAAGGCCAGCACGTTGTTGATCTGGTTGGGGAAGTCGGAACGGCCGGTCGCCACCACCTGGGCGTGCCTCCTGGCGACCTCGGGGTGCACCTCGGGGGTCGGGTTGGAGAGTGCGAAGACGATCGAACCGGGCGCCATCGACGCGACGGCCTCCTCCGACACGGTGGAGCCCGAGAGGCCGACGAACACGTCGGCGCCGGCCAGCGCCTCCTCGGTGGAGCCCTGCAGGGCGGCCCTGTTGGTGTCGCGCGCCAGGGCCTCCTTCACCGGGTTGAGCCCGTCGCGGCCCTGGTGGATGAGTCCCTTGGAGTCGGAGACCGCGATGTCGCCGATGCCGGCGTTGAGCAGGATGCGGCTGACCGCCACCCCTGAGGCGCCGGCGCCGGCGACCACGGCCCGCAGGTCGCCGAGCGAGCGGCCGGTCAGCCGGGCTGCGTTCTTCAGCGCCGCCAGCACGACGATCGCGGTGCCGTGCTGGTCGTCGTGGAAGACCGGGATGTCCAGGAGCTCGCGCAGCCGGTCCTCGACCTCGAAGCAGCGGGGCGCGCTGATGTCCTCAAGGTTGATGCCCCCGAAGGAGGGGGCGAGCCGCGCCACCGTTTCGACGATCTCGTCCACGTCGGTGCAGGCGATGCAGATCGGCACCGCGTCGACCCCGGCGAACTGCTTGAACAGCAGGGCCTTGCCCTCCATGACGGGCATGGCCGCGGCGGGTCCGATGTCTCCGAGGCCGAGAACGGCGGTGCCGTCGGAGATGACCGCCACCACGTTGGACACCCAGGTGTACTCGTTGACGAGGCCGGGCTCCTCGGCGATCGCGGTGCAGACCTTGGCCACGCCCGGGGTGTAGGCGAGTGCCAGGTCGTCGGCGTTGCGTACCGGAACAGTTGAGCGGATCTCCAGCTTGCCCCCGCGGTGCAGGGCGAAGGCCGGGTCGAGATCAAGTGCTTCGAGGGAGATGGAGGAAGGCGTTACTGCCACAGCGACCCCTGTAGTTCAAGACGGATTGATCCTTCATAGACACCGTTACGGGCGTGGCCCGGCTTCGGTAGTCGCGCGGGCCCGCTCGCCGGAGCGGTGGTCTGGAGGGGGGACGGGGGTCACCCGCTGCTTGATTGTGCCACATGGGGAGGCCGCCCCCTGTGACAGGGGCGGCTCACTCTCACTGACATGGTGTTGACCAGGTCATACATGTAATACTCAGGGCTTCGTTCATCGCTTACATGGACGGACCGCCCGATGGATCTGACCTCCTACGCCGAGCTCGCCGTACTGCTGATCAACAGTCCCGACCGGTTGACCGGCCTGGACGGACTGCATGCCCTCCTGCGGGAGGGCCGCCGCTACCGCCCCGGCTGCCGTATCACGCGGAGCGACCTGGAGGCCCTGCGCGACCTGCGCGAAGAGTTGATCGTCGTGTTCGAGGCCGCGGCCGGCGGCGAGGAGCAGGCCGTGGTCGACCGGCTCAACTCGCTGCTGATCCAGCATCCGGTGCAACCCCAGATCTCCGGCCACGACGGCGAACGCTGGCACATGCACCTCACCGAGGGAGGCCGGATGGCCGACCAGTACGCCGTGGGCGCCGTGATGGGCCTGGCCACCCTGGTCACCGATCTCGGGGTGAACCGCCTGGGCCTGTGCCGGGCGGTCCCCTGCCGGCGGGCCTACCTGGACACCTCGTCCAACCGGTCCCGGCGTTACTGCTCCGAGCGCTGCGCCAGCCGGGCGAACGTGGCCGCCTACCGTGCCCGCAGGAAGGGCGGCGGCCAGTAGCGCGCCACCACCCGGCCGACCAGCAGCGACGGCGGCACGGCGCCGAAGTCCCAGCTGTCGCGGCGCCCGGGGGCACGCTGGTTGTCGCTCTCCAGCCACCATCCCCCGGCCGTCTCCCAGACCACCCGCTTGACGATCAGCGACGACGGGTCGGAGGGGAGCCTGGCGATGACGAGGTCACCGGCTCGGATCGGGGCGCCGCGCCGTACCCAGAGCCGGTCGCCGGGGCGCAGCGCGGGCAGCATCGAGTCACCCTCGACACGGACTCTCATGGAGCTCAACCCCATCCACGCGGCCATTTGAAGACGAGTAAGGTCGGTAGCGGACCATGCTGATTCCAGCATCAAGGAAGGATTTTCCGATGCTTGCACGACTTCTACCAGCCAAGCACGTCGCGTCCGCGCACTGTGACCTGCCGTGTGGCGTGTACGACCCGGCGCAGGCTCGTATCGAGGCCGAGTCGGTGAAGGCCATCATGGAGAAGTACGCCGCGAACGAGGACCCGGTCTTCCGTTCCCGTGCGCTCTCCATCAAGGAGGAGCGGGCCGAGCTGGTCAAGCACCACCTGTGGGTGCTGTGGACCGACTACTTCAAGCCCCCGCACCTGGAGACCTACCCGCAGCTGCACCAGCTCTTCTGGGACGCCACCAAGCTGGCCGGCGCGGCGGGCGCCAAGGGCACCGTGGACGCCGCCAAGGCCGACGAGCTGCTGAGCAAGATCGACGAGATCTCCAAGATCTTCTGGGAGACCAAGGCGGCCTGAGCCGGCCCCGCGTTCGACGCGGCCGGGCCCCGTGTGGTGTGCGACCACACGGGGCCTGACCTGTTCATAGGCCTCATTCGGGTGTCTTAAAGTGTTCTTGAGGTGCCAAATCGCCCCGATCGCGAGTCCAAGCGGGCCAACCACCGCTACGGGGCTGTAGGTTGCAGTCAGCGACTCTGCGAGGAGGAACGTGACCGAACACACCGAGACGCCCGCGGTCGGCTTGGGCGGGATCCGTGACGTGGTGAGCGTCCGGCTACCGGCCGCGAGCGCCTACCTGTCCGTGCTCCGTACGGCGACCGCGGGACTGGCCGCGCGCCTGGACTTCACGCTCGACGAGATCGAGGACCTGCGCATCGCGGTCGACGAGGCGTGCGCGATGCTGTTGACCCAGGCCGTCCCCGGCACCGACCTGACGGCCGAGTTCGAGCTCACCGGGCAGCTGATGCAGGTCCGGGTCGAGGTCAGCACGGTCGGCAGCTCCGCACCCAAGCGCGACGACTTCGCGTGGATGGTGCTCACCGCGCTGGCCGACGACGTGGATGCCGTAACCGACTCCCCCGACCGCATGGCGATCGTGCTACGCAAGCGCCGAGGCGCAGCGAGGCCGGCGTGACGGAAAGGACTCGTGCCATGGCCGCCAGCGACCACGCCGTGCCCGACCGGGTGCGCGCGCGCCTGCTCTTCGCGGAACTGGCGGAGTTGACCCCCGACGACTCGCGTCGCCAGCGTATCCGTGACGAGCTCGTCGAGCTCCACCTTCCCCTGGTGGAGTATCTCGCCCGCCGGTTCCGCAACCGGGGCGAATGGCTCGACGACCTGACCCAGGTCGCCACCATCGGCCTGATCAAGTCGATCGACCGCTTCGACCTCGGCCGGGGGGTGGAGTTCTCCACCTACGCCACCCCGACGATCGTCGGCGAGATCAAACGGCACTTCCGCGACAAGGGCTGGGCGGTCCGCGTGCCGCGCCGTCTGCAGGAGCTCAAGCTCTCGCTCACCAAGGCGATCAGCGAGCTCTCCCAGCGTGAGGGACGCGCTCCCACCGTCGGTGAGCTCGCCACGTTCCTGAAGATGACCGAGGAGGAGGTGCTTGAGGGGCTGGAGTCGGCCAACGCCTACTCCACGGTCTCCCTCGACGCGCCCGACTCCGGCGACGACGACGCCCCCGCGGTGGCCGACTCCCTGGGCATCGTGGACGACTCCCTGGAGGGTGTGGAGTATCGCGAGTCGCTCAAGCCCCTGCTCGAACGGCTGCCGCCGCGCGAGAAGCGGATCCTGCTGCTGCGCTTCTTCGGCAACATGACCCAGTCGCAGATCGCCACCGAGCTCGGCATCTCACAGATGCACGTCTCCCGGCTGCTGGCCAGGACCCTGGCCCAGCTCCGTGAGGGGCTGACGGCCGAGGACTAGTCCTGTTCCCCGTAGAGGGCCCGGGTCGTCGGCGGGGACAGCAACGCGACCAGTCCGATCACTGTCACGGCGATCAGTGGGATGCCGATGGCCCGCTGATCGGACTGGATCAGCGTGATGCCGACCACTCCGGCGAAGATCTGCGTCAGCACCCCCGGGCTCCGCGCCCACCGCTCCGTCCTGAGCATGCCCAGGCCCACCCAGAGCAGGGCCACGCCGACGAGGATCCCGAACGCGGTGAGAAAGAGCGAGCTCATCGTGTCGGCCGGTCGGCCGATCACCGTCTCCACGCCGACGTAGCCGCCGAGCAACAGGGTGGTGACACCTTCCAGCCCCATGACGGCGGCGGCGACGGTGAGGGTCAGCGGGCGGTGATTCGGCACGGCTCAACCCTATCGCCGGGGCATCTCGCCTCGTTCTATCCGGCCACGACGCCGTTACCGGCGGATACGCTGGAATTATGCGCGCGATGCTCCTGGTGAATCCAAAGGCGACGACGACCAACCGGCGAACGCGGGACGTGCTGATCGGAGCACTGGGCGGATGCATGAACCTGACGGTCGAGGAGACCGCCTACCGGGGGCACGCGGCCCAGCTCTCCCGCAAGGCCCATGCCGCCGGGTTCGACGTGGTGGCCGTGCTGGGCGGCGACGGCACGATCAACGAGACCGTGAACGGGCTGCTCGACGCGGACGACAGCAGGAGCGGCGAGGAGGACGGGAGCGCCGTGGACCGGCCGGCGCTGCTGGTGATCCCCGGTGGGAGCGCGAACGTCTTCGCGCGGGCGCTGGGGCTGCCGAACAACCCGGTCGAGGCGGTCGGCGCGGTGCTTGAGGCGCTGCGCGACGACCGGCGCCGGACTGTCGGGCTCGGCCAGGCGATCTGGGACGACCGGCGCAGATACTTCACCTTCTGCAGCGGACTGGGGTACGACGCCGAGGTCATCCGAGCTGTCGAGGGGATGCGGGGCACCGGGCGCAGAGCCACCCCGGCCCGCTATGTGAACACCGCGCTGCACCACTATCTCTCGACGGACAAGCGCCACGCCGCCATGACCGTCGAGGGACCGGACGTGCCGCCGACCGGCGGCGTCTTCATGGCGATCGTCTCCAACACCTCGCCCTGGAGCTACGTGGGGGCCAGGGCGGTCAGCCCGACACCGTGGGCGAGTTTCGAGACCGGCCTCGACATGCTGGGGCTGCAGCGCCTGGGGCTGCCGTCGATGCTGCACCTCATCCCCCAGATCATCGGAGATCGCGACACCCTGCCCACCGGCCGGCACCTCGTGCAGCTTCATGACGAGCGGGAGTTCACGCTCCACGCCGAGCGGCCGGTGGCCTTCCAGCTCGACGGCGACTACCTGGGGGAGGTCGAGCGGGTGACCTACCGTTCTGTCCCGAAAGCGTTACAAGTGTTGGTCTAGGCCGTTACATCCGGTCATTATGTGACGCATCCGACATGCATATCAGGCAAAACGTTCTCCCAAACCTCTTGCATGTACTGAGCGTGGCTGACAATCTCAACATTGACGTCGGAACGTAGGACCTTTGAGCGGCCATCCCGCCCCCAGGCCACCGGCGATCAAGCGAACGTGAGCCCGGCCCCAACAGGACCGGGCAATCATCCGCGCTGATTAGTGAAAGTCTTCACAAAGTAAGCCGCTGGAGCCGAAGCAAGGGCTCCTCTTACGAAGGAGTGACGCATGGACTGGCGCCACCGAGCTGCCTGCCGTGACGTGGACCCCGAGCTGTTCTTCCCGATCGGCAACACCGGCCCCGCCCTGATGCAGATCGAAGAGGCCAAGCAGGTCTGTCACACATGTAACGTCAGCGAGGCCTGCCTGAAGTGGGCCCTGGAGTCCGGCCAGGACGCAGGGGTCTGGGGCGGCCTGAGCGAGGACGAACGCCGCGCCTTCAAGCGCCGCACGGCCCGCGCCCGCGCCGGCGTCTGAACCCCCGGACGGAAGGCACCCCCCGAACGCCTCTCCCCTCCTGCGGTCCATCTCAGGCCGCGGGGAGGGGAATGCCGAGTGTGACCTCGGTGCCGCCCCCCTGCCTGGGCTCGATGGTCAGCCTGCCGGACAGCTCGCCGACGACCAGCGTGCGCACGATCTCCAGCCCGAGGCTGGCGGAGGTCTCCAGGTCGAAACCCGGAGGCAGGCCACTGCCGTCGTCGGAGACGATCACGTCAAGCCGGTCGGCCCCCCGTGACACGATCACCTGAAGCCTACCGGGTCGATGGGCCAGCCCGTGCTGGACCGCGTTCTGCAACAGCTCGGTGAGGACCATCGCCAGCGGTGTCGCGATCTCGGAGCGCAGCACGCCGAACGAGCCGACCCGGCGCGGCACGACCTGCGCCTCCGGAGCCGCCACCTCGGCCGTCATCGCGATCACCCGGTCGGCGATGTCGTCGAAGTCCACCTGCTCCTCCGGCGTGTGGGAGAGCGTCTCGTGCACGATCGCGATCGAGCCGACCCGGCGCACCGCCTCCTCCAGCGCCTCCCGCCCCTCCGGCACCTGCAACCGCCTGGCCTGCAGCCGGAGCAGCGCGGCCACCGTCTGCAGGTTGTTCTTCACCCGATGGTGGATCTCCCTGATCGTGGCGTCCTTGGTCATCAGCTCCCGCTCGCGGCGGCGCAGCTCGGTGACGTCCCGGATGAGCACCAGCGCGCCGATCCGGCCGCCCCCGACGACCAGCGGGATCGCCCGCAGCTGCACGACCGTGCCCCCCGACTCCACCTCGGTCTCCCGGGGCTCCCGGCCGCTCGCCACGATCATCAGGTTCTCGTTGATGGGCTCGTCGGAGTAGCAGAGGGTGGCGGTGACACGGCCCAGCTCGGCACCGACCAGGTCCGCGTTGAGGCCCAGGCGCCGGTAGGCCGACAGCGCGTTCGGCGAGGCGTAGGTGACGCGCCCCGCCCGGTCCAGCCGGAGCAGCCCGTCGCCCACCCGCGGTGAGCGGACCAGGATCGGCTCGGCACCCGAGAAGGGGAAACGGCCCTCGGCCACCATCTGTGCCAGGTCGGAGGCGCTCTGCAGATAGGTGAGCTCAAGCCTCGAAGGGGTCCGCGCCGAGGAGAGGTTCGTGGAGCGCTGGATCACGCCCAGGAAGTGGTCGGCCCGCCGTACCGGAATGGTCTCCTCGCGCACCGGGACCCCGCTCGACCAGTCGGGGTCGCCCTCCCGGCAGATCCGCCGCTCGTCCCAGGCGGTTTCGATGAGCGCCCGCTCACCGCCGGCCACCGTCATCCCCACGATGTCGTCGTGGTAGACGGTGGGCCCGGTGGTGGGGCGCATCTGGGCGATCGCGATCCAGCCCGTCCCGTCCCTGAGGGGAATCCACAAGATGAGGTCGGCGAACGACAGGTCCGCCAGCAGCTGCCAGTCGGAGACCAGCGAGTGCGTCCACTCCAGGTCCGCATCGTCGAGCGCGGTGTGACGAACCGCCAGGTCGCTTAGAGTCGGCACCCGTGCATCATGCGTTCTTTACCGGCCCGAACGCGAATCGGGCGGAGGCCACTGGGAAGATGCCCCCTATGAACGAGAGCCCCGATCCGCTGGCCCGGTTCCGTGCGGCGTCGGCGGCGCGGGAGGCCGCGGGGCTGCGGCGGACCCTGCGTGCCCGCACACCGGACGGCGACGGCCTGATCGACCTGGCCTCCAACGACTACCTCGGGCTGGCGGGGGACGCGCGGCTGGCCGAGGCTGCGACGGCGGCGGTCCGGACGTGGGGAACGGGCTCCACCGGCTCACGCCTGGTCACCGGCTCCACCGCGCTGCACGCCGCGCTTGAGGAGCGGCTGCGCGCCTTCGCCCAGGCGGAGGGCGCCCTGGTGTTCTCATCCGGCTACCTGGCCAACCTGGCGGCCGTGGCGACCCTGGGCGGGAACGCGCTGGTGGTCTCCGACGCGGGCAACCACGCCTCCATCGTGGACGCCTGCCGGCTGTCGCGCTCGCGCGTGGTCGTCACCCCGCACCGGGACGTGACGGCCGTGGAGAAGGCACTGGCCGGCCGGGACACCGAGCACGCGGTCGTGGTCACCGACGCGGTCTTCTCGGTGGACGGCGACCTGGCGCCGCTGGCGGACCTGCACGCGGCGGCCGTACGGCAGGGCGCGCTGCTGATCGTGGACGAGGCGCACTCGATCGGCGTCATCGGCCCCCGGGGACAGGGGGCGGTGCACGCGGCGGGCCTGGCGGGCGAACCCGGCATTGTGAGAACGGTCACACTCTCCAAGTCCCTGGGCTCTCAGGGCGGGGCGGTGCTGGGGGCTCGCGAGGTGATCGAAACCCTGATGGACACGGGCCGCCCGTTCATCTTCGACACCGGGCTGGCCCCCGGCTGTGTGGCCGCGGCACTCGCCGCTGTAGATATCCTTCACAATCAGCCCGAACTGCCCGGATACGTGCGAACCACAGCGAGAGAGCTGGCCTCGATGGCCCGCGAACTCGGTCTGGAGACCCACGATCCGGCGGGTGCGGTCGTCCCAATCGTGCTCGGCCCACCCGAGACGGCACTTCGGGCCGCCGTCATCTGCGCGGAACACGGGGTGCGCGCCGGATGTTTCCGGCCGCCCTCGGTACCGGCCGGCCGCTCTTGTCTGCGGTTGACCGCGCGGGCCAATCTGAGTTCCGATGATCTAGCGGTGATCAGGGGTGCGCTCACCGCCGTGGCCGAGATGATGAAGGTGACCATGTGAGCGAGCGAAACGAGCGGGCCCGCGGGCGAGGCGCCCGCGGTGGTGCCGGTGCCCGGCCGTCAGATGAGGTGCGGGCGTGACGGAAGACTCCCCCAGAATCCCGAAATACTATGACGTAAAGCGCAGCCTGCTCGCCCTCACCAAGAGCCTGGCCGCAGGCAGCGCGCTGCCTCCCGAGCGGACCCTCGCGGTCCGCTTCGAGACGTCGCGCACCACCGTGCGCCAAGCCCTGTCCGAGCTCGTGGTCGAGGGCCGCCTGGTGCGCATCCAGGGCAAGGGGACGTTCGTCGCGCACCCCAAGGTCGCCCAGGTCCTCCAGCTGACCTCCTACACCGGCGACCTCCGGACCGTCGGCCTCGAACCCGACACCAAGATCCTCGACATCAACTACATCACCGCCGACGAACCGCTGGCCCGCCGCCTGGCGATCAACCCCGGCGGCCGGGTGCTCCGGATCCACCGGCTGCGGCTGGCCAGCGGCGAGCCGATGTCGATCGACACCACCCACCTGTCGGCCCGGCGCTTCCCCAGGCTCCGGCGCGAGCTGGAGGTGCACTCCTCGCTGTACGAGACGCTGCACAACGCCTACAACGTGCGGCTGACCGACGCCGAGGAGATCATCGAGACCGTGCTGGCCACGCCGTACGACGCGCAGGTGCTGAACGTCGACGTCGGGCTGCCGATGCTCCTGCTCACCCGGCACGCCTTCGACGCCGACGGCAACCCGGTGGAGTGGGCCCAGTCCCTCTACCGGGGTGACCGCTACAAGTTCGTCACCCGCCTGCGCCGCCCCTGACCCGCCCCCGCTCCGCCTCGGTCCCGGCCGGGACCGAGGCGGAGCGGGACACCTAAGGTGGGACGGGTGAGCGTTCTCATGGTCACCGGAACCGGCACCGGAGTGGGCAAGACGGTCGTCACCGCTGCGGTGGCCTCACTCGCCAGGGAGCGGGGCTCCTCGGTCGCGGTGGTGAAACCCGCGCAGACCGGCGTCACCGACGCCGAACCCGGAGACCTGGACGACGTCATCCGGCTGTCCGGGGTGACGACCACGTTCGAGTTCGCCAGGTTCCCCGCCCCGCTGGCCCCCGCGGCGGCGGCCCGGCTGGCCGGTCTGCCCCCGGTCTCCCTCGACCGGGCCGCGCTCCGGATCGAGGAGCTGGCACGGTCGCACCGGCTGGTGATCGTCGAGGGCGCCGGCGGGTTGCTCGTCCGCTTCGACGAGGAGGGGGCGACCCTGGCCGACCTGGCCAGGACGCTGTCGGCGCCGGTGCTCCTGGTGGCGCGGGCCGGGCTGGGCACGCTCAACCACACCGCGCTGACGCTGGAGGCGATGGCCCACCGGGGGGTGGAGCCGGTCGGCGTGGTGATCGGGTCCTGGCCCGCCGATCCCGGCCTGGCCGAACGGTCCAACGTGACGGACCTGGAGACGCTGGCCGCCCGGCCCCTCGCGGGCGCGCTCCCGGAGGGCGCCGGATCCCTCGGCCGGGACGCCTTCGCCCGGATGGCCCGCGCCGCCCTGGGCCCGGCGCTGGGCGGCGGGTTCGATCCCGCTGCCTTCCGGGCCACCCTTAGGCTCTTGCCGTAGACGAAGGCTGGAGAGCGGAGCAGCATGAGCGACATACTCGACATCGCCCGGGTACAGGTCCTCCAGGAGGGCCGGGGGCTGGACGCCGCGCAGGCTCTGCGGTGCCTGGAATCACCCGATGACCGCCTCGCCGACCTGCTGGCGCTCGCACACGAGGTGCGGATGAAGTGGTGCGGCCCCGAGGTGGAGGTCGAGGGGATCGTCTCCCTCAAGACCGGCGGCTGCCCCGAGGACTGCCACTTCTGCTCCCAGTCGGGGCTGTTCCCCTCGCCGGTCCGCGCGGCCTGGCTGGACATCCCCTCCCTGGTCGAGGCCGCCAGGGAGACCGCGGAGACCGGCGCCACCGAGTTCTGCATCGTGGCGGCCGTGCGCGGCCCCGACCGGCGGCTGATGGACCAGGTCCGCGAGGGTGTGAAGGCGATCCGGGAGGCGGTGGACATCAACGTCGCCTGCTCCCTGGGCATGCTCACCCAGGATCAGGTGGACGAGCTGGCCGGGATGGGCGTGCACCGCTACAACCACAACCTGGAGACCGCCAGGTCGCACTTCGGGAAGGTCGTCACCACCCACACCTGGGAGGAGCGCTGGGAGACCTGCCTGATGGTGCGCGAGGCCGGGATGGAGCTGTGCTGCGGCGGCATCGTGGGCATGGGCGAAACCCTGGAGCAGAGGGCGGAGTTCGCCGGGCAGCTCGGCGAACTGCGGCCCGACGAGGTCCCGCTGAACTTCCTCAACCCGCGCCCCGGCACGCCCCTTGAGTCGTTCCCGCTGCTGGAGGGGGCCGAGGCGCTCAAGACGATCGCCACCTTCCGGCTCGCGCTGCCCCGCACGATCCTGCGCTACGCCGGTGGCCGCGAGCTGACCCTGGGCGACCTGGGCACCCGCGACGGCATGCTCGGCGGGATCAACGCGATCATCGTCGGCAACTATCTCACCACCCTGGGACGCGACGCCGGTGCGGACCTCGATCTGCTGGTGGATCTGAAGATGCCCATCAAGGCGCTCTCCGACAGCCTCTGACCACGCCGGCCCCGCCCGGACCACACCGGGAACGGGCGTTCGCCGACCGGCCTCCACGGCCTGGCCGGCTCCCGTTCCCGGCGTCGGCGGCGTTAGTCGGCGCGAATCTGGGCAGGGAGAACAACCACTGTCCGGGTAAGTGACTGACTGGTAGGTTGCGCGATATGGAGTCTCCAAAGCACGCAGGTGACATCGCGGTCGCCGTCTCCAAGGTCTACGGCGTCGAGACCATGTTCACCCTGTCCGGCGGGCACGTCTTCCCGCTCTACGACGGAGCGGTTCACGAGGGCGTGTCCATCCTGGACGTGCGGCACGAGCAGAGCGCGGTCTTCGCCGCCGAGGCGACCGCCCGGCTGACCCGCAGGCCCGGTCTGGCGGTGCTCACCGCCGGTCCCGGCGTCACCAACGGCGTCAGCGGCGTGGCCACCGCGCACTTCAACGGCTCCCCCGTCGTGGTCATGGGAGGCCGGGCACCGCAGTCGCGCTGGGGGTCGGGCGCGCTCCAGGAGATGGACCACCCCCCGCTGTTCGCGCCGATCACCAAACTGGCCTTCACCAGTTCCGGTCCCGACTCCATCGGCGAGGACGTCGAGATGGCCTTCAGGACCGCCCTCGCCCCGCACCGCGGCCCGGTCTTCCTCGACTTCCACATGGACCACCTGTTCGCCGCCGCTCAGCCGCTCGACCACGTCACCGAGACGCTGACCCCGTCGCCGCTCGAACCCGACTCCGACGCGCTGGCCGGGATCGCCCGCCTGATCGCCGAGGCCGAGCGCCCGGTGCTGGTGCTGGGCTCCGACGTGTGGATGGACCGCGCCGAGGAGGTCGCCCGGGCCTTCGCCGAGGAGTTCCGCCTGCCGGTCATCCCCAACGGCCAGGGCCGAGGCGTCCTGCCCGCCGGGCACGAGCTGCTGGTCACCCGCGCCCGCGGCCTGGCCTTCTCCCAGGCCGATCTGGTGATCGTGGCGGGCGCCCCGATGGACTTCCGCCTCGGCTACGGCTGGTTCGGCGGCAAGAACGGCAACCCGCTCGCCAGGGTCGTGCACCTGGCCGACACGCCGTCGCAGCTGACCACCCACACGGAGCCCTCGGGGGTCGCCGCCGGCGACCTGTCGCTGGTCTTCTGGGGGCTCGGCACGGCCTGCAACGAGGCCGGAGTGTCCCCCAAGGGCTACGCGCCGTGGCTGGCGAAGCTGACCGAGGCCGCCCAGGCCGCCGTCGCCGGCGACGCCGGGCTGCTGACCTCCGACTCCGACCCGATCCACCCGGTGCGGATCTACGGCGAGCTCGGCAAGGTCCTCGCCGACGACGCCGTGGTGATCGGCGACGGCGGCGACTTCGTCTCCTACGCGGGCAAGTACGTCGAGTCCAGCCAGCCGGGCAACTGGCTCGACCCCGGTCCGTACGGCTGCCTGGGCACCGGCCTGGGATACGCCATCGCCGCCCGGCTGGCCCGGCCGTCCTCGCAGGTGGCGCTCCTGCTCGGCGACGGCGCGGCGGGCTTCTCCCTGATGGACGTGGACACGCTGGTACGGCACCGCCTGCCGGTCGTGATGATCTGCGGCAACAACGGCATGTGGGGTCTGGAGAAGCATCCCATGCGGATGCTCTACGGCTACGACGTCGCCGCCGAGCTCCAGCCGCAGTGCCGCTACGACCAGGTGGTGACCGCGCTGGGCGGGGGCGGCGAGCTCGTCACCGACCCGTCGGAGATCGGCCCGGCGCTGCGCCGCGCCTTCGACTCCGGCGTGCCGTACCTGGTGAACATCGCCACCGACCCGTCCGTCGCCTACCCGCGCAACACCACCGGTGTCTAGGAGGTCGCCGTCGGGACCGGGGTGGGGGTCGGCGGGCACTTGTCGTTGACCACGGTGATCTCCACGGATCTGCGGGGGTCCCACATGGTTCCCCCGCCGGGGTGCTGCAGGACCACCTTCATGCAGAGCGAGTGGTCGACGTCGGCGCTGTAGCTGACCTTCGCCTTCAGCCCCGCCTTCCTGATGGTCTCCGCGGCCGCCTCCGGCGCCATCCCCATGACGTCCGGCACCTTCCTCTTCACCACCGGGGTCACGGTGGGGGTGGGCGTCGGGCTGCCCGTCGAGGTCGGCTCGCCGGTCGGGTCGGGGGTCGCCGACGGCGTCACGGTGGGGGTCGGGGGCGGGGTGTCGCCCTGGGTGGGGGTGGGCAGCCGCTGCGCCTGGTAGGTGGTGGCCGGCCGGGGGGTCCGGGGCCGGGTGGTCTTCGGGGGTCTCGGGGACTGGCCGGAGATGGAGGTCGAGCCGGGTCTTCCCGTGGGGTCGACCTCCGTCTTCCCCGAGGCCGCCATTCCGTTGATCGCCACCGTGACGAGCCCGACGCATATCACGCCCGCCGCCGCTGACATGGCCAGCATCCCGCCCCTGCGCCTCGGCCGCTGCGCGGCACGGTGGCCGCGCCCTCTTCCGGCGGCCTCGGTGGCCGGCCCCTGGGCCGCCGCGGTCGCGGCCGGCAGGGCGCCCTGCCGGCCGGTCCGCGGCGGAGACAGGCCCTGGGAGCCGGCTCCCTCCGCGGTCTCGGCCGGCGGCCCGTGGGGCGACGGCACCGCCGTGGCGCCGGTCTGGAGACCGGGCGCCGTCTGCCTGGCGGCGCCGCTCATCGCGGCGGCGCTGGGGAACCGCCTGGCCGGATCCTTGGACAGTGCCCGCTCCACCAGGGCCCGGATAGCGGGTGGGACGTGCGGCGGCAGCGGCGGGGGCGCCTCACGGATGTGTTTGAGCGCGATCGTGACCGGTGTGTCGCCGTCGAACGGCCGCTGCCCCGCCAGGCACTCGTAAGCCACCACACCCAGCGCGTAGATGTCCACCGCGGGGGTGACCGGCGCCCCCTCGGCCTGCTCGGGCGCGCAGTAGGCGGCGGTGCCCAAGACCATGCCCGCGTCGGTCAGCCGGCTGGCCGCGTCGGATCTGGCGATGCCGAAGTCGGTGAGCACGAGCGTGCCGTCGGGCCGCACCATCAGGTTTCCCGGTTTGACGTCCCGGTGGACGATCCCCTGATCGTGCACGGCCTGCAGGGCCGAGGCCGCCTGGGCGATGAGCTCCATCGCCGCTCCGGGGGCGATGCTCCCCAGCCGCCCGAGCAGGCGGTCCAGCGGCTCTCCGTCCACGAACCGCATCACCAGGTATGCCGTCGCCCCCGCGCCGGGTACCTCGTGAATCCCATAGTCGTAGACGTCGACCACCCCGGGGTGGTTGATCGTCGCCATCGCCCGGGCCTCTCCCTGGAAACGCACCAGGAAGCCGGGATCGTCGGTACGGCCCGGGAGCAGCACCTTGACGGCGACGGTGCGGGCCAGGACGATGTCCTCACCACGCCACACTTCGCCCATACCGCCAGCGCCGATGCGGGTATCCAGGCGATACCGCCCCGCCAGCGTCGTGCCTTGGGCCACCATGACTCCCCCGTAACCCTCTCCGCTCCCACCCCTGGGTTCTCCAACAAAGCGGATTTGTATCGCGACAACGTCACGGCGAAGTAACGAACCTCTGCACGCCGGGCGGCTTATAAACACGTCGCGTGCCGTAGCATCGCACAAATCTCAAAACCTTTGGGAGCAGTTGTACAGATTGCACATCTATGCCCAAAGAAGCAATCAAAACGTCATTAATGCTGATAAGCGCGGCGGGAACACCCGGTCGACCGGGACCGCGAACACACCACCCGCCCCACCCCTCCCACAAACCCCCCAAGCTTACGCACACCAGACATGAGCCCGCTGGTCGGGTCGCCGACGCCCGGCCCCCCGTAAAGGCGCCGGCGCGAGAGCACCGGCAACGCGGCGGAGAAGCGCGGCGGAGACGGTGCGGAAGAAGCGCGGCCGAGGGGATCAGCCGTTCAGTGAACCGTGCTCCGCGCAGCGCGCCGACCAGCCGCGCGGAGTCACCTGGACCACCATCCGGCGGCGGCAGCGAGCGCAGTAACGGGGCGGCTCCATCGCACGCGCGGTGAGACAGACCGCGTGGTCGCCCTCACCGGCCGGGTGGCCGCAGTGATCGCAGTAGGAGGTCACGGATCAGACTCTATGCTGACGAGCATGACGCTCACTCCCGGTCTGCGCGCCCGGCTTCTCGTCATGGTCGAGCGGGAGGACACCGCGATCAGCGTCGGCAGCGGGGACGTCCCCGTGCTGGCCACCCCCCGCGTGCTGGCCCTCGCCGAGCGGGCCACCGTCCAGGCGATCGCCGACGCCCTGCGGGACGGCCAGACCTCCGTGGGCACCAGGGTCACGCTGGAGCATCTGGCGGCCAGCCCGATCGGCGCCCACGTAGAGCTCACCGCCGAGCTCACCGAGGTCGACGGCCGCCGCCTGGTCTTCGCCTTCACCGCCCGCGACCGGCACACCGTCGTCGCGACAGGCACGGTCGAGCGCGTGGTCGTCGACCGCGAGCGCTTCCTGGCGAAGCTCACCGGCTGACCGCTCCCGGGTGACCCGCGGCAGGCCCCTCCCCCGTCGGCACGGCCGCGGTGACGGCCCCCGGAAGGGCGCCCCCGCCCCGCCCACGGCGGCGGCTACTCGATGACGGCGATGAGGTCGCCTTCCTGGATGACGTCGCCCTCGGCGACCTTGAGCTGGGCGATCACACCGTCGTCCTCGGCGATGACCGGGATCTCCATCTTCATGGACTCAAGAATGACCAGCGTGTCACCGTCCGCGACGCTGTCACCCTCGGCGACGAGTACCTTCCAGACATTCGCCACCATCTCAGCGTGTACTTCTGCCACCGGACACTCCTATCAATCACTGTGATCCAACTGTGTCAGACGGACCTGGTCAGGCTCTCATCCGAGCGACCAGCCCGGTGTCGTAGTCGCCGCCGACGAACTCGGGGTGCTCCAGCAACTCGGCGCAGAACGGCAGGTTGTTCTTGGGGCCCTCGACCGTGAAGCCCGCCACGGCCTTGCGCGCCAGCTCCAGGGCCTCGGCCCTGGTCCGCCCGAACACGCACAGCTTGGCCATGAGCGGATCGTAGAACGGTGTGACGGTGTTTCCGGCAGCGTAACCGGAGTCCACCCGAACCCCCTCACCGGACGGCTCGGCCCAGACACCGATCTTTCCGGGACCGGGGAGGAAGCGCTTGGGATCCTCGGCGTAGACCCGGAACTCGATCGCGTGACCGCTGGTGGCCGTCGGCGGCACGGTCGTCTCCCCGGCGGCGATCCGCAGCTGCTGCTCGACCAGGTCCACGCCGGTGACGAGCTCGGTCACCGGGTGCTCCACCTGGAGCCGGGTGTTCATCTCCAGGAACACGAAGTCCTGCTTGTCCACGTCCACCAGGCACTCCACGGTCCCGGCGCCGAGATAGCCGACCGCCTCGCCGGCCCGCACGGCCGCGGCCAGCATGCGCTCGCGCAGTTCCCCGGTGATGCCGGGGGACGGGCTCTCCTCCACGACCTTCTGGTGGCGCCGCTGCACCGAGCAGTCACGCTCGCCCAGCGCGACAACGGTGCCGTCGGCGAGACCGAGGATCTGCACCTCGACATGACGGGCGCGCTCGATGTACTGCTCCAGCAGGATCGCGGGGGTCCCGCCGAAGCGGGCGGCGGCCCTGGACGCCTGCTCGAACGCCTTGATCAGGCCGGCCTCGTCGTGGGCCACCCCCATGCCGATGCCACCGCCGCCACCGGCCGTCTTCACCATGACCGGGTAACCGATCCCGGCCACGGCCGTCACGGCCTGCGTCAGGTCGGTGACCGGCGTACGGGTCCCCGAGGCGACGGGCACGCCCGCCCGCTCCATGAGGTTACGAGCGTTGATCTTGTCGCCCATCCGCTCGATCGCCTCGGGCGACGGGCCGATCCAGACCAGGCCGGCGTCGATGACGGCTCTGGCGAACACGGCGTTCTCCGAGAGGAAGCCGTACCCCGGGTGGACCGCCTGGGCACCCGACGTCCGGGCGGCCTCCAGGACCTTTCCGGCGTCGAGGTAGCTCTGCGCCGGATGGGCCGGCCCCAGCGGGATCGCCTCGTCGGCATCCCCGACAAACGGGAGGTCCGCGTCCGCCTCGGAATAGACGGCAATGGCCCGCAGCCCCATTCGCTGGACCGTGCGGATGATTCGCCGGGCGATTTCGCCACGGTTGGCGACCAGAACAGACTCGAACACGTTGATGGACCCCTTTCGACCGCTCCACCCTACGACCGGATACTCCCTACAACCGTTCGCCCGAAACCACCGATCGCGGCGACACGATCTGTAGGAAACCCACAACGGCGCGATGATCGCCCTCTCTCGGAACACCCTCGAAACAGGCGGGGCAGGTGAGATCGCGCCCTTGCCCGACCGGCCGTCCGCCGACCCCACCGGTACGGCGCGCGGCTCCCGGCCGGCGCAGGCGGGCGGCGCGCGGTTCGGTGAACGTCCAGGGTCGCCTCGCCTAGAGACGGTGCAGCGAGGCGAGCCGGTCGATGACGCGGGTCATGGCCTCGACCACCGCGGGGTCGTACTCCGCGCCGGCGCCCAGGCGGAGCCGTTCCAGGGCGGCTCCGGCCCGGTCACGGTCGGTCGAGCCGCCGACCAGGTCGTCGTAGGCGTTGGCCGCCTTGATGACGAGACTGGCCGGCGGCGGCGCCTCGGAGCAGGGGTCGCACTGGCGGCGGACGATCTCGGCGACGCGGTCCAGCACCCCGGTCTGCCGGATCACCTCCGCGCCCAGCTCGGCGATCCGCCGCGCCTGCTCGGGATCGGTGAGCACCGTCGCACCGCCGGGGATCGGGTCGCGCAGCGAGAGCTGGCCGATGTCGTGCATGAGCGCGGCGTACTCCAGGTCCAGCAGCTCGGGCTCGGCCATGCCCAGTTCCCGGCCGATCGCGACCGCCAGGCGGCTGACCCGGTGCGAGTGTCCCGGTTCGACGTAGCCGCCGACCTCGGTGACCCGCGCCAGCGCCCGGACCGTCTGGAGATAGGTGGCGCGGATCCCGGCGTACTTGCGGAAGGCCACCTGGGTGACCAGCAGCGGCGCGGCGAAGACCAGCAGTGCCGCCATGCCCATGCTGTGCGAGGCGAGCGCGAGCAGGATGCCGGAGGCCGCGACGGCGGCCCAGAGCGGTGCGGCCATCCGCAGCTCGTCCTGGACGGCCACGGCGAAGGCCGCGCGCACCCGCTCGGCCCGGAGCACGGCGGCCAGCAGCACGTCCACCAGCACCATCACCGAGATGAGCAGGGCCATCACACCGACGGCCGGCCACCAGTCGCCCTCGGGGCCCTTGGCGAGGCCGAAGAGCGGCCCGGCGAGCGGGCGGTAGGCCAGGGCCAGCAGGGCGCCGGTGAACAGCCGGCGTGCCATGGCGTCCGCCCCCGGCGGGCGGCCCACCGCCAGGTGCGGCAGCGCCCCCGCGGCCATGCCGACCGCCAGCACCGCGATGACCTGGAGCGCCGAGTGCTGTGCCGGGACGTTGCCCAGGTCCAGCAGGAGCGTGTAGCCGAGCGCGGCGGCGGCGCCGATCGGCGCCACCTCGCGGTTGCCCGGCATCGTGAGCCTGGCCAGTTCCCCGGCTGCGATCAACGCGCCGAAGCCGATGGCGACCTCGGGGGCGAGCAGGCCGGCGGCGGCCGTGTGCGCCACCCCGGTCAGCGCCAGCAACCCCGCCACGCAGATCAGCAGGAGCTGGCCCGAGTCGAGTCGCCGGAACATCCGGGGGGCGCGGGTCGCGGTCGCGCTGCTCATCGCTCCGGCACCACCTGGATGGGTGTGGTGGGGTCGTCGTGGTCCTTGGCGGTGGTCTCCGCCGTGTCGGCCGGAGGCACGACGATCTTGCGTGGCGGCTCCCAGCCGTCGCGGTCCACCGCCTTGATGAAGGCGCTGACCATCTCCGGGTCGAACTGGGTGCCGGCGTTCTTGCGCAGCTCGGCCACGGCCACCCCCACCGGCCGGGCACCCCGGTAGGAGCGGTCGGAGGTCATCGAGTCGAAGGCGTCGGCCACCGCGATGATCCGGGCGAACTCCGGAATCTCGTCCCCGGCCAGTCCCATCGGATAGCCCCTGCCGTCCTGCCGCTCGTGGTGGTGCATGATCCCGGCGAACGCCTCGTCCAGGAAGTCGATGCCGCGCACGATCTCCAGCCCCCGCATCGGGTGGAGCTGGATGGCGGCGAACTCCTCCTCGGTGAGCGGACCGTCCTTCTGCAGCACCTTGGTGGGCACCCCCAGCTTCCCCACGTCGTGGAGCATTCCGGCGTAGCGGATCGCCCGCAACCGCTCGGAGCCCATGCCGATCTCCTGCGCGATCATGCCGGAGGCCAGCGAGACACGGGTGCAGTGGCCGCGGGTGTAGTAGTCCTTGGTCTCCACCGCCTGGCAGAGCGCGGCGATCGTGGCGTCGTAGGAGCGCTGCTGGGCGAGATACTGGCCGAAGGCCCACCGGGCGACGAACAGCGGGAGCAGCACGAGCACCGCCGAGATCGAGTTGACCGTCGCCCAGAGCCCGGCGATCAGCAGCCCGAAGGTGGCGTAGCCCAGGTAGGAGACCATGAACTGGGCGAGCCCGCGCAACGGCACCTGGTCGGCCTGGCCGGTGACCACGAGGACGACCGCGATCAGGGCGAAGTTGAGCGGCACGAAGAGGGCCGCCGCGCCCGCGAACGGCACGATCAGGGAGTCGAACCCGGCGATGTCCGGCAGCCGGGCGGTGCCCCCCAGCGATTCGTACGCCCAGCCGGCGGCATAGCCGCAGATGGCGAACTGGGCACCGTTGAACAGCCGCTTCACCAGCGGCAGGCCGGGGCGCACGCTGAGCACGGCCGTCATGCCGACCAGCGCGGCGCCCTGGGGGCCGACGAGCACCACGGCGGCGAGCGCGGCCGAGAAACTGACCGACACCGCCGCCTGTTTGACGTTGAGCAGAGTCGGCACCGACTCGCACACCAGGAACAGCAGGGCCAGCACCAGTAGGTTCGACCAGTCGAGCCACCCCAGACGGCCACTTGCCGTCACGCTGTGTCCGAGCAGCGCGCACGCCACTCCGATCACGGTGACCAGATAGACCTTGGCGAACCACGGCAGTCCACGCAAAGCGGCCACCTTTGGGTTCTACGTGCGCGTGCTCAGGTCCAGGAGATCCCCGGATGGGCGGGGCTGACCGTTTCCTTCAACATGCGCTGCCTCCATGTCGATTTCCCAACTCAGGCTACAGAAACGAGCCGGGCTCGAAGCAGCGGACCGGGAATCGCAAGCAAAGCGTAACCAATCCATCACCCCGTGCCATCGCGGAACGCCGGTCCCGAGGAGCGTCATGGAAGGGCCCGCTACCTCGCGGCCAGACGGGCCCTCGCCCAGTCAGTGGTGATCTTCAGTCCGGCGGCCAGGTCCGTCCGGGGCCGCCAGCCCAGCCCCTCCAGCGCGGGGGCCGGATCGACGGCCATCGCCGGGAGGTCGCCCAGGCGCGCCTCGGCGCCGCCCGGCTCGTCGGGGGCGCCGGCGGCCTCGGCCACCAGGGAGTGCAGCGCGCGGTCGGTGGTCTCCACCCCGGTGCCCAGGTTGAACCTGCGGCCACCTCCGGCGTCCCCGCAGGCCCGGGCGAAGCCGTCCACCACGTCGTCGACGAAGACGTAGTCGCGGGTCTGGGTGCCGTCGCCGTACAGCACCGTGGGGGTGCCGTTGAGCAGGGCGTCGGTGAAGATGGCGACCACCCCGGCCTCCCCGTCGGGCGACTGGCGCGGACCGTAGACGTTGGAGAGCACCAGCGTGGTGTAGTCGATGCCGTACAGCGCCTTGAAGGTGGCCAGGTAGGTCTCCGCGCTGAGCTTGGAGGCCGCGTACGGCGAGCGCGGGTCGGTCGCCGCGTCCGGAGGCACCGGGATGACCTCGGGCCTGCCGTACACCGCGACCGAGGAGGCGAAGATCACCTTGCGGGTGCCGCCGTGGTGGGCCGCGGTGAGCACGGAGGCGGTGCCCTCGACGTTGAGCCGGGCGTCGTGGACGGGGTCGGCCACGCTCCTGCGCACACTGACCTGGGCGGCGAGGTGGCAGATCACCTCGGGCTTGAAGGAGGCGGCCAGCCCGATCAGCGCGGGGTCGCGGATGTCCAGCACGTGCAGGGCGAAGTCCGGGCTGTCGGCCGCGGCGACGAGATTGGCCCGGTCACCGCCGGACAGGTCGTCCACGGCCGCGACCTCGTGGCCGTCGGCCAGCAGCCGATCCACCAGATTGGATCCGATGAATCCCGCTCCACCGGTGACGAGTATCCGCATGCCGACCCCCAGGTTCTGTATGGCCACAGCCGTACGAGAGATCCTAGGAGGTCAACCGGCCAACTCGGAGCGGACCTGGTCGATCCGGCTGAGCACCTTGGCCCGCAGGTCCTCCGAGACCTTGTCACAGCCGCAGTGCTTGGCGATCAGCTGCTTGACGACCTGCTCCAGGCCGTACTCCTCCAGGCAGGGACCGCACTCGTCCAGGTGCCGGCGGATGTCGGCGCAGTTGCCCTCGTCGAGCTCGCCGTCAAGGTAGGTGTAGACCTTCTCCAGGACGTCGCGGCAGTCGGTGTCGTGAGGTTCGCCACAGCTCATGCGATCACCCCGCCCGGAAACCCGCAGTGCCCCTCGACGCGCTCGATCACTTCGCACCCTCCGCCGGAACCAGGCCACGCTCGCGGGCGTAGTCCTCAAGCTGCGTCCGCAACTGACGGCGGCCACGGTGGAGCCTGGACATCACGGTCCCGATGGGGGTGCCCATGATGTCGGCGATCTCCTTGTAGGGGAAGCCCTCGACGTCGGCGAGGTAGACCGCGATGCGGAACTCCTCGGGAAGCGCGGCCAGCGCCTGCTTCACATCACTGTCGGGGAGGTGTTCGAGCGCCTCGATCTCCGCCGACTTCAGCCCCGCCGAGGTGTGCGACTCGGCCCTGGCGAGCTGCCAGTCCTCGATCTCCTCGGCGCCCGACTGCTTGGGCTCCCGCTGCTTCTTGCGGTAGCTGTTGATGAAGGTGTTGGTCAGGATGCGATAGAGCCAGGCCTTGAGGTTGGTGCCCTCCTGGAACTGGTGGAAGGACGCGAAGGCCTTGGCGAAGGTCTCCTGAAGGAGGTCTTCGGCATCCGCTGGGTTTCGGGTCATCCGAAGCGCGGCGGAGTAGAGCTGGTCGAGATAGGGCATCACATCCCTCTCGAACCGCGTGCTCCGCTGCTCCAGAGTCTCCTCGCCTGTCGCAGGGACCGGACCCACCCCCTTAGGATCGCCGGAGTCCTGCTGACGCGGGACTCCGTACTGAGCGGAGAATACCCGCTCATCAGGGAAGGACCGATCACCGGGGCGGGTGACGGGGTCGATCACATCGAGCATTGGCCGGCCAACCTCCGAAAGGATCGTGCGTTGTCCGCTTGCAACACGCCCGCCGTGGCATCTGTTCCCCCAAGATAGAAGGTGACGAAGGACCCGGTACGGGGAAAAAGATACGTACCGGCAAGGTAGCTGTAGACCACCGGAACCCTGACGCCAGGAGCCGCCTGTGCTGCCCATCCCGGCCGAAGAGCTGAACGGCTCAGGAACGCTCGGGCCCTACTGGACCTTCTATCGCGCGGTCGCCGCCGAGCAACTGAGCCGATGGCTCCCGGAGACTCCCTCCACCGTCCTGGACCTGTCCGGCGGCAGGGGTCGCTGGGCGGCGCAGACCGCCAGGGCCGGACACCGGGTTTTGGAGGTGGTCGACTTCCGCCGGGCCGCCGACGGCAGGCCGCCGCTGCACGACGCCTCCAAGGTCCGCCGGGTCCGCGCCGACGACCTGCGCTTCCTGCCGGACCGGAGCATGGACGCCGTGGTCGCCGAGGAGCGCTCGATGTCGGTGGAGCTCATGGCCGAGTCCACGATCGGCGACGTCGCCCGGGTGCTGCGCCCCGGAGGGCGGGCCCTGGTCTGCGTCGACTCCCTGGTGCTGGGGATGGCGATCCTCGCCGAGCAGAACTACTGGGCCCACCTGCGCCAGACGGACGAGGTCATGCTGGTGCCCTGGCCCGACGGGAGCATCACCCGCTGCTTCAGCGGCGGCCAGCTCCGCGACCTGCTCACCGAGGCCGGTCTGGAGGTCGAGTGGGTACGGCCCCGCACGGTGCTCTCCCCCTCGACGGTCGACCACGTGCTCGCCTCCGACTCACGCGCGCTCACCTGGCTGGTCAACACCGAGCTGGAGGCCCACCCGGACGACGACGACACGGTGGGCATCCACCTGGTCGCCAGCGCCCGGCGCCCCTGATCGGCCGATCAGCGCCTCCGCTCCCGCCTCGACTGACACTGCAGGCAGCGGGCGGCCTCGGGACGCGCCTGCAGCCTGCCCTCGGGCACGGGGTGACCGCAGTCCGCACAGCGGCCGTAGACCCCGTCGTCCAACCGCCTGAGCGCCTCGACGACCGAACGGCGCTGGCCGGTGGCCGCCTCCAGCATGGCGAGGTTGCGATCGGCCTCGGTCAGCACCGATCCGGCGTCGGCGGGGGAGCGGTCCCATCCGGCCTGCGGATCGCCCCGCAGGACCGCGATGGACCGGTCGAGTTCGACGAGCATGTTCTGCAGGCGCACACGCACGGTCTCGGCGTTCACGAATCCGCACCTCCGCGAAGTGGGGGCGGCCGATGAGAGGATCCCCGATTCTCCCGTCAGGCGGCAAGGGGCGCTTCCATGCGATGTCCTCGTCCAGAGGAGATATCGCTTTCCTCACCGGATGCCCATTTGAGGGCGTTTCTACACCGATTACGGAGAGTCTTCGGGGGAACAGCCGACCACCGCCCTACCGGGAGCCCGGGAGGACGCCGGACCGCCGGGCCGCGGAGAGACCCCGGAGCCCCTACCGGGATGTTCGCGAGAAGAACGGCCTCCGCGGAGAGACCCCGCGGAGGCGGTCTCCGCGGAAGGAGCCCTCGGATCAGAGGAGCGCCCGACCGTCGCCCCGCCCCTCGGACACCGGCTCGACGAGTTCGGGGCCGTTGTTGCGCACCGAGTTCACCGCGGTGGAGACCGGGTACGCCTTCAGGCCCAGGGAGCCTGCGGGGACCAGGAACTCCCGCGCGTCCGGCACCCCGGGGTCGAGCCACTCGGTCCAGCGGTCCCGCTCGATCAACATCGGCATCCGGTCGTGGATGGCGCCCAGCTCGTCCTCGGCGGAGGTGGTGATGATCGTGCAGGTCACCAGCCACGCGCGCGGGTCGTCCTCGGGTCTGCCCCGGTCGCGCCAGAACTCGTACAGTCCCGCCATGGCCATGATCCCGCCGTCGGCCGGCTGGATGAAGTAGGGCTGTTTCCCGGGCTTCCCGCCCTTGCCGGTCTCCTCCCGCACGGCCCACTCGTAGTAGCCGTCGGCGGGCAGCAGGCACCGGCGCTTGGCGAACGCCGCACGGAAGGACGGCTTCTCGGCCACCGTCTCCACCCGGGCGTTGATCATCTTCGATCCGATGGAGGGATCCTTCGCCCAGGCGGGGACCAGTCCCCACCGGACCACGCGCAGCTGCCGCACCGGCCTGCCCTCCGGACCCGAGCCGGGCACGCGGCTGAGTACGGCGTAGACGGGCTTGGTCGGGGCGATGTTGTAGTCGGGCCTGAGCTCATCGTCGGCCGCCCCGTCGAGCTCGACCTCGAACTCTTCGAGCAGCTCCTGTTTTGCCCGCGTAGAGGCATATCTCCCACACATATCTCCACCCTGCCACGTGTCGGGGGCACGGGTTCACCGTCCAGGTAGGCTTTTGACCATGTCCGTTCCGCTGTGGCCCGCACCGACCGCGACCCGCCCCGTCCACGCGACCGTTCCCCTCCCCGGGTCGAAGTCCGTGACCAACCGCGCGCTGCTGCTCGCCGCGCTGGCCGACGGCCCGGGCACCGTACGGCGGGCGCTGCGCAGCCGCGACTCCGACCTCATGGCCGCGGCGCTGCGGGCGCTCGGCGCCACGATGACCCCCTCCGGCGAGAGCGCGTCCGGCTGCGACTGGGCGGTCACGCCCGGCCCCGTGACCGGCGGTGCGCGCATCGACGTGGGACTCGCGGGCACGGTGATGCGGTTCGTGCCGCCGGTGGCGGCGCTGGCCGACGGCGAGGTGTCCTTCGACGGCGACCCGCACGCCCGCAGGCGCCCGATGGGCACCATCCTGGGCGCCCTGCGGGCCCTGGGCGCCCAGGTGACGGGCGACGCGCTGCCGTTCACCGTCCGGGGGCCGCTGACCGGCGGCGAGGTCAGGCTCGACGCGTCCGGCTCCTCCCAGTTCCTCTCCGGCCTGCTGCTGGCCGCGGCCCGCTTCGACAAGGGCGTGACCGTGCGGCACGAGGGGCCGCCGATCCCGTCGCAGCCGCACATCCTGATGACCGTTCTGATGCTCCGCGAGTTCGGCGTCGGGGTCGACGACTCCGAGCCGGACGTCTGGCGGGTCGAGCCGGGGCCGATCCGCGCCAGAGACTTCACCGTCGAACCCGACCTGTCCAACGCGGCGCCTTTCCTGTCCGCCGCGATGGTCACCGGGGGCTCGGTCACCGTTCCCGGCTGGCCCTCGGAGACGACCCAGCCGGGCGACCAGCTCCGGCGGCTGCTGGCGGACATGGGCGCCTCGGTGACGCGCACGCCCGCCGGGCTGACGGTGACCGGGACCGGGCGCGTCACCGGTATCCAGGCGGATCTGCGCGACGTCGCCGAGCTGACCCCGACGATCGCCGCGCTGGCCGCCCTCGCCGGCTCCCCCAGCAGGATCGGCGGCGTCGCCCACATCCGGGGGCACGAGACCGACCGGCTGGCCGCGCTGGTCGCGGAGATCAACGGTCTCGGCGGCGACGCGAACGAGACGGAGGACGGCCTGGAGATCAGGCCGCGCCCCCTCACCGGCGGGGTCTTCCACTCCTACGCCGACCACCGGATGGCCACCGCGGGAGCGGTGATCGGCCTGGCCGTGCCCGGCGTCGAGGTGGAGGACATCGCCACCACGGGCAAGACCCTCCCCGAGTTCGCCTCCATGTGGGCGGACATGCTGCGCGGCACGCCGTGAGCCGGCACCTCGCGCGCCGCGCGACGCGACGTACGGTGGGACCCGCCGTCCCGCTCCACCGGGCGCTCGGCCCGGGAGACGCCCGGCCCGGGGCGGACGGCCGCTCGGACGAGGACGGATCGAGGCGGAGAAGCTGAGAAAGCGGGAGTACGACGAGGACGACGTCAGGGTCCGGCCGGGGAAGGGCTCCCGGCCCCGGACCCGGATCCGTCCCGCGCACGAGGACGCGGTCCAGGGGTTCGTGGTGGCGGTCGACCGGGGACGCTACACGTGCCTGGTCGAGTCGGCGGGCGAGAGGGGCCGCCGCCGTAGGGGAGACCGGGCGGAGGGCGCAACCATGAGCGGCCGCGTGGTGGTCGCGATGAAGGCCAGGGAGCTGGGCCGCAAGGGGATCGTGGTCGGCGACCGGGTGGCCCTGGTGGGCGACGTCTCCGGGGCGTCCGACACGCTGGCCCGCGTCGTGCGGGTGGAGCCGCGCACCTCGATGCTCCGCCGCTCCGCGGACGACACCGAGGACACCGACGGCATCGAGCGTCCCGTGGTCGCCAACGCCGACCAACTGGTGATCGTGACGGCCCTGGCCGATCCGCCGCCCCGGCCCCGCATGATCGACCGGATGCTGGTGGCGGCCTTCGACGCCGACATCGAGCCGGTGCTCTGCCTCACCAAGGCCGATCTGGCCTCCCCGCAGGAGCTGGTCTCCCTCTACGCCCCCCTCGGCGTTCCGTACGTGGTGCTGCAGAAGGGCGGCTCCCTCGACGACCTGAGGGAGTGCCTCGGCGACCGGACCAGCGTGCTCGTCGGCCACTCGGGGGTGGGAAAGTCCACCCTGGTCAACGCCCTGGTCCCGGACGCCAACCGGGCCGTATCACACGTCAACGCGGTGACCGGCCGGGGCCGTCACACCTCCACCTCGGCCGTGGCCCTGGAGCTCCCCGGCGGCGGATGGATCATCGACACCCCCGGGATCCGCAGCTTCGGCCTGGCCCATGTCTCGGTGGAGACCGTTCTCGCGGGCTTCCCCGACCTCGTCGAGGGCACCGTCGAGTGCCCCAAGGGCTGCAACCATCTCGGCGAGGAGTGCGCCCTGGACGCCTGGACGGCGGCCGGCCACGCGGACCCGGCCCGGCTCGTCTCGCTGCGCCGCCTGCTCGCCAGCCGCGAGGGCGCCCCCGACGACGACTGACGGCGACGGCGACTGACGGCGACGACGGCCGACGGTGAGGCGAGCGGCCGGGCGCGCTGAGGCGACGAGGTCTAGCGGTTGGGGCGCAGGGTCCAGGCGACGGTCATCTCGGAGACCAGGACCCCGTCGACGGTCCTGACGTCGACGGTGACCTCGAACTCGGGGCGTTCCCCCGCGTCCAGCCTGGCCACGACCTCCTCCCGGACCGCCCGGAGACGGGCCTCGGCGACGACCTCGCCCATCGCGAGCCTGACGTAACGGATCGCGGCGTTCGCGGCCAGTGGGGTGGCACGCGACATCTGGTCACCGAAGGCCGACAGCACCGCGGCCCCGGAGGCGGACTCGGCGAGGCTGAACAGCGCTCCCGCGTGCGGGCCGCCCACGTGGTTGTGCAGGTCGGCGCGGTCGGGCATGCGGGCCACCGCGAACCCCGGCTCCACCGTGTCGAAGGAGATGTCCAGCGTCCGCGCGAACGGGACGCTCTGCAGCATGAAGGCACCCACATCAAAGGTCATGCCCCAGATGCTACTGGCCAGTAACTCAGGAGCCAACGCGGCGATCCACCCGATATCCAACGGAGCGGCGCGCCACGCCACAATTCCTCGGGTTACTCCCCGATCTCCTACACCCGGCCACTGTCGCGATAGCGTTGCCCATCGTGACGGGTTACAACGACGACCTGCGCCTCGCGCACATCATGGCCGACTCCGCGGACGACCTGACCACGCGCCGGTTCAAGGCCGTGGACCTGCGGGTCGAGACCAAACCGGACCTCACCCCGGTGAGCGACGCCGACCGGGCCGTCGAGGAGGCCATCCGCGGCACCCTCGGCCGGGACCGCCCCCGTGACGCGGTGATCGGCGAGGAGTTCGGCACCACCGGCCACGGTGCCCGCTCGTGGATCGTCGACCCGATCGACGGCACCAAGAACTACGTGCGCGGCGTCCCCGTCTGGGCCACGCTCATCGCCCTGATGGACGAGGGCCGGGTCGTCGTGGGCCTGGTCTCCGCCCCCGCGCTCGGCCGCCGCTGGTGGGCCGCCCGCGGCAGCGGCGCGTGGACCGGCAAGAGCCTCACCCAGGCCACCCGCTGCCGCGTCTCCTCGGTCACCCGCCTGGAGGACGCCTCCTTCTCCTACTCCAGCCTCGGCGGCTGGGAGGAGGCCGGCAGGCTCGACGAGTTCCTCGGCCTGAACAGGGCCGTCTGGCGCAGCCGCGCCTACGGGGACTTCTGGTCGCACATGCTGGTCGCCGAAGGCGCGGTGGACCTGTCGGCCGAGCCCGAGCTCTCCCCCTGGGACATCGCGGCGCTGACCGTGATCGTCGAGGAGGCCGGCGGCACCTGGACCGACCTGTCCGGGGTTCCCGGCCTGGACGGCGGCAGCCTGGTGTGCACCAACGGCTCCCTGCACGGCGAGGTCCTCAAACGCCTCGGCGGCGGCCCGCTCACCCTTCCCGTCTGATCTTCTCCCCCGGGTTGCCCGCAGGCTCTTCGCGGGTTTTCGGACCTATCTGGCCCTGTCCAGGATCATCCGAAACCCGCGGCCCCCAAGGGGACGCCGGACACGGCGCAGAGCCTCGAAGTGTGCCCCCACGGGGCTCACGTGCCGAGACAGGCTCAAGGGGTTGCCACGATCGCGACCGGAGCCATTCACTCTGCGTTCATCTTTCCACCGGTTTTGAGTCATCTTCCCTCCCTAATCTTCTGAATGTTGAAGGACTTAGTGGGAGGAACCCAACCGTGAAGTATGCAGGCCGGCTCGCCGCGATAACCCTCGTCGGCGCGCTCTCGCTCGCTGCGTGCGGCACCGATGACAACACCACCGGCACTGACAGCGCGACCTCCCCTGCCGGACCGGACTCCGGCCTCAGCGGCACGATCAACGCCGCGGGCTCCTCGGCACAGGCGAACGCCATCGACGAGTGGAAGAAGAACTTCCAGCGGGCGAACTCGGGGGTGAGCCTCAACTACCAGCCCAGCGGCTCCGGCGCGGGCGTCCAGGCCTTCATCCAGGGCACGATCGCGTTCGCCGGCTCGGACTCGGCGCTCAAGGCCGACAAGGGCGAGCCCGCCCAGGCGGACGCCCGCTGCAAGACCGGCAAGGCCATCAACCTCCCGATGGTCACGGGGCCCGTGGCCGTCGTCTACAACCTTCCCGGCGTCGACGGGCTCCAGCTCTCCCCCAAGACCATCGGCGGCATCTTCAACAACAAGATCACCAAGTGGGACGACGCGGCGATCAAGGCCGACAACCCGGAGGCCACGCTCCCCTCGTCCGTCATCCAGGCGTTCCACCGCTCGGACGAGTCGGGCACCAGTGACAACTTCACCAAGTTCCTGGCCAAGACCGCCGGCTGGCCGTACGAGGCCGCCAAGGCGTGGCCGGCCGAGGCCAAGGGCCAGGGAGCCAAGGGCTCCGACGGCGTCGCGCAGGCCGTCAAGACCACCGCCGGCGCGATCGGCTACGTGGAGCTCTCCTACGCCGAGAACTCCGGCCTGGCCAAGGCCAAGGTCGCCAACGGCTCCGGCGAGTTCGTGGAGCTGACCCCGGAGAGCGCGGCCAAGACGGTCGAGGCCGCCGAGGTGGTCGGCCAGGGCAACGACCTCAAGCTGGACATCGACTACGCCACCAAGGCCGCCGGAGCCTACCCGATCGTCCTGGTGACCTACGAGATCACCTGCGAGAAGGGACTGCCCGCCGAGGAGGCCAAGCTGGTGAAGGCGTTCCTCTCCTACACCTCGGGCGACGAGGGCCAGCGGGAGCTGACCGGCCTGGGCTACGCCCCGCTGCCGGCGACGCTGCTCGGCAAGGTCCGCACCGCCGTCGAGGCGATCTCCTAAGTCGATGGCGACTCCACTACGCATCCGCGACGGCGAATCGGCCCTGCGCCGATTCGCCTCGCGGCGCAGCCGGGGTGAGGCCCCCTTCCGCTACGCCGCCACGGGCGCCGGAATCCTGCTGCTGGCGATCATGGCGGCCATCGCCGTCTTCCTGATCATCGAGGCGATTCCGGCCCTCCGCGCCAACAAGGGAGACTTTCTCACCACCCTCACCTGGGAGCCGAACACCAGCCAGTCCTTCGGCATCGCGGCCCTGGCGTTCGGCACCCTGGTCAGCGCGCTCCTCGCCCTGGTCATGGCGGTTCCGGTGGCCGTCGGTGTGGCGCTCTTCATCTCCCACTACGCGCCCCGGCGCCTGGCCGGAGTCCTGGGATACGTCATCGACCTGCTGGCCGCCGTCCCGAGCGTCGTCTACGGCCTGTGGGGCGTCACGTTCCTCGTCCCGGCCGTCCAGGTTCCATTCGAGTTCCTCAACGAACATCTGGGCTTCATCCCGCTGTTCGGCGGCGACGCGGTCGCGGGCCGCTCGATGCTGACCGCGTCGATCGTGCTCGCGGTCATGATCCTGCCGATCATCGCGGCGATCTCCCGAGAGGTGTTCCTCCAGGTGCCGAGGACACACGAGGAGGCCGCGCTGGCCCTCGGCGCGACCCGCTGGGAGGTGATCAAGATCGCGGTGCTGCCGTTCGGGCGTCCCGGTGTCATCAGCGCGTCCATGCTCGGCCTGGGGCGTGCCATGGGAGAGACCATCGCCGTCGCGCTCATCTTCCCGGTCACGTTCGGCATCAGCCTCCACATCCTCGCCCCGCAGGGCAACAGCATCGCCGCCAACATCGCCAACGGATTCGGCGAGGCCACCCCGATCGGACGCGGCGCGCTGATCGCCTCGGGCCTGGTGCTGTTCGTCATCACGTTGATCGTGAACATGGGGGCCCGCCTGATCGTCGCCCGGCGCAAGGAGTACTCGGGAGCCGGCGCATGACCGCGATCCAGCGCGTCTCCGCCGGTCGGCGATTCAAGGACCGGCTGGTCCAGACGCTGGTCCACCTGTCGTTCGCCATCGCCGTGGTACCGCTGATCGCGGTCCTGTGGATGGTGGTCAAGAACGGCCTCGCCCGGTTCGACATGGAGTTCCTGACCCACTCCATGCGCAACATCGGCGCCAGGGACGCCGGAGGCGGCGCCTACCACGCCATCCTCGGCACGCTGGAACAGGTCCTGCTGGCCTCGGCCATCTCCGTCCCGATCGGCCTGCTCACCGCGATCTACCTGGTGGAGTACGGGCAGGGCGGACGGCTGAGCCGGGCGATCAGCTTCTTCGTGGACGTCATGACCGGCATCCCCTCCGTGGTCTCCGGCCTGTTCATCCTGGCCTTCTGGATCCTGGCCCTGGGCATGCCGTTCTCCGGATTCGCCGGGGCGCTGGCCCTGTCGATCCTGATGATGCCGACGGTGGTCCGCTCCGCCGAGGAGATGCTCCGGCTGGTCCCCGGCGACCTCCGGGAGGCCTCCTACGCGCTGGGCGTGCCGAAATGGCGGACGATCACCAGAATCGTCCTGCCCACCGCGTTCAGCGGCATCGTGACCGGCGTCATGCTGGCGATCGCCCGGGTCGCCGGAGAGACGGCTCCGCTGCTGCTGACGGTCTTCTTCACCGACTCCATCAACAGCGACCCCTTCAAGGGACCGCAGATGGGGCTGCCGCTCTACGTGTTCGACCAGGCGGCCCGTCCGACGGGCACCGCCATCGACCGGGCGTGGGCCGGAGCGCTCACCCTCATTCTGATCGTCATGCTGCTCAACCTGGTGGCGCGCCTCATCGGCTGGTGGCGCTCGCCTGCCAGGGGCCGATAGGAGGAAATGCCGAAATGAGCCAGCAGATCCAGGTCTCCGGCCTCAACGCGTACTACGGAAAACACAAGGCGATCGAGGACATCTCGATGACGATCGAGCCTCAGTCGATCACCGCCTTCATCGGCCCCTCGGGGTGCGGCAAGTCGACCTTCCTGCGGACGCTGAACCGCATGCACGAGGTCATCCCCGGCGCGCGCGTGGAGGGCAAGGTCCTGCTCGACGGGGAGGACCTCTACGCCTCCGACGTCGAGCCGGTGTCGGTACGCCGCATGATCGGCATGGTCTTCCAGCGTCCCAACCCGTTTCCCACAATGTCGATCTACGAGAACGTGGCGGCCGGGCTCCGCCTCAACGGCAAACACCCCAAGTCCAAGGTCGACGCCGTCGTCGAGGAGTCGCTGAGAGGCGCCAACCTCTGGAACGAGGTCAAGGACCGCCTCAACAGGCCCGGCGCCGGTCTCTCCGGTGGACAGCAGCAGCGCCTGTGCATCGCCAGGGCGATCGCGGTCAGACCCGAGGTCCTCCTGATGGACGAGCCCTGCTCCGCCCTGGACCCGATCTCCACCCTGGCGATCGAGGACCTGATGGCCGAGTTGAAGAACCGGTTCACGATCATCATCGTGACGCACAACATGCAGCAGGCCGCCCGGGTGAGCAACCGCACCGCCTTCTTCAATCTCGCCGGGCAGGGGCAGCCGGGCCGCGTCATCGAGATGGACGACACCTCGCGGATCTTCACCAACCCCGCGCAGAAGGCAACCGAGGACTACATCACCGGTCGCTTCGGATAGAACAACCGCGTAAGGAGGACCCGGGTGATCCAGCCACAGACGACACCCGAGGTGAACGGGGACACCCGGGCAGCACCCCTGCTGCTGGTGGCCGATCCGGAATCGGCCTTGGTCCGGGGCCTGTCCGACGCCCTCGAACGGGAGGGCATCGAGGTCACGGGCGTGACCGACGGCGCCCAGGCCCTGTTGCAGGCGGGCGCGCTCCACCCCGACGTCGTGCTGGTCAGCGCCTCGCTGCCGGTCGTCGGCGCGGTGGAGTTCATCCGCGCCATACGGCTGACGCGGGCGACCCCCATACTGCTCGGCACGGATGAGAGCCACGCCGAGCAGGCCGTCCAGGCACTCGCGGCCGGGACCACCGCCTGCGTGGCCCGGCCGTACCGGGTGCCCGAACTCCTGCCGCTGGTACACGCCGCGTTCTCGGGAGAGCCGGGAGCGCGCCGCACCCTGACAGCCGGCGACGTGGAGCTCGACATACGCGCCTACCAGGTCAGAGTCGGCGGTCGCACCGTCCATCTGCCTCTGCGGGAGTTCGAGCTGCTGCACTATCTGATGCGGAACGCGAACAGCACGGTCACCCGCGAGCAGATCATGCGCCACGTCTGGAACTCCACGGACACCACGTCGACCAACACGATCGCGGTACACATCAAGCGCCTGCGCGCCCGCCTCGGCGACAACGACGATCGGCTGATCAAGACCGTGCGCGGCGTGGGCTACCGGCTCGTCGGCGGAGCGGACTGACCCCCGGCCGCCACGCATCCCCGACCGCCGCGGAAGGCGGCCAGAACACGCTTGGCCACCCCCTCGACCTTGGCGACGCCCGCGCCCATGGTCAGGCCGTCCTCGGTGAGAACGGCCACCGCGTACCTGTGCCCGGGATCCCGGATCAACCCCACGCTGACGACCACCCACCGCGCATTGGCCACATGACGCAACCAGCCGTTCTTGAGCGCCACCCGGCTGTTCTCGCACGCCGCGGCGCTGATCCCCCACCTCTGGTCCGGAGTCACCCGCGCCATCAACCGGAGCACCCGGTCGCGCTCCTCCGCGGCCAGCGGGCTGCTCCGCCTGGCCAGCGCCCGGATCAAGCGGACCTGATCCTGCGCGGTGGTCTGGGTGATGCCCCAGCAGTACAGGTTCACGCACCGCCCCGGCGGCGTGTAGGTTCTCTTCAGCCCGAACCTGCGATTCGCCCTGGCCAGACCGGACTCCAGGCCGATGCGCTCATACATCCGATCGGCCGCCGCGTTGTCGCTGAACCGGATCATCCGTCCGGCATCGGCCCTCTCCCGCCCACTCAACCTCCGCCACGGCGTGCCCAGCAGCATCGCCATCAGGATGCCAACCTTCGAGGTGCTCGCGGTGGGCAGCCGCAGGCCGCGGTGGTAATGGTAGGAGCGGCCGGTGTCCAGATCCCGCACCGCCACGGCCACCCGGCCACCGTAACCGGAGAGGAACCGGTCGAGAACGCGGGTGAGCCTCATCACGGAGATCTTCGGCGGCCCACCGGGCTCGGCCGCCCCGGCGCGCCCGGTGGGCTGCGGGGTAGGCGCCCCGGTAGGCATCGCAGCCCCAAGGGCCGCCGCCCCGGGGATCACCTCGGAGACCGGCGGCGGGGTTGGCGAGGAGACCGGCGGCGGAACGGCATCCGGCATGGTGACGTTCCCGGCCGCGCACCCGGACGCCAGGACGGAGACCAGTACGGCCACGGCCACCCACCGGGACGCTCCCCTCCGGGAAATCCACCGGGGACCGGCACTCCGCCGGGATCCGGCCGTTTCACCCGCTACAACCATGACCAAGGTCTAGCGCATCGAAGCACGCGCGGGCGGTCCCGTGGCGGCGCCCAGCCCGAACAGGGACCAAGTCCTTGACCACCGGAGACGTCGACCGGATGTCTTTGACGAATCCTCAGCGAGCGTCGGCGAGCAGCCGGGCGACGGAGTCGTCGTCACACGTGGCCCAGAACTCCCCGACCACGTCTTCGAGGTGCTCCAGCGACTCCGCCCGGAAGAGAACATTCTGGTATTTGGTGATGTCGTACTGGGTGGTGCCCATGGCGACGAGATTCAGCGGCCGGATGTCCATCCCCCGGAACTCCTCGATCTCCCCGTAGGAGGACAGGATGCCCGCACCATACGCCCGCAGTTCCCCCCGGTCGATCATCACACCGAACTCCAGGGTGAACCAGAAGACCTTCGAGACGAACTCCAGCGCGCTCTCACCCTGAACCCGCCGCGCCGCGTTCCCTGCCAGCCGGTAGAGCCTGGAGTACCGGTCGGAGGCAAGCGCGTTGGCATGCCCGATCACCTCGTGGATCACGTCCGGTTCAGGCGTGTAGAGAGGGGTGGAGTGGTGCCGGATGTACTGCGTCGAGTGGAAGTACCCGTCCGCCAGCACGCCGTAGAACTCCCGGAGCGGGACCAGTCCCGCCGCGGGAATGTACCGGAACCCGGTCAGCGGCTCCAGCAGCTCACTGACCTCCTGCAACTGCGGGATCCGGTCAACGGGCAACTCCAGCCGTTCGGCGGCGTCCAGATACTCGACCGTCGCGTACACCCGGTGCTTGAGCGCCAACTCCCGGCTGACCAGCGCCCACACCTCGTGCTCCTGGCCGGTGTACTCAGCTGTCGGAATCGGCGTACCGAGCACATGCCCGACCGCGAGCGCGGCGATGGCGTTACGCCGGGCCCGATAGACCGGGTCGGCGAAACCAGGGTGACTCGCGGCGAGCCGGACTTCGACTGTGCCGTCGTCACGGGTCGCCACCGGTGCGAAGTACTGTGCTTCTTCGAACATGTATGAAATGACAGCAATATCAGCAATCATTGACAAGAGCGGGCAGTTTTACTGCGCGATTCGCGCAAGGTCGCCTTACCAAAGGCGCATGTAGCTAGTCATATCGCCTAACCTGATGAGATGTCGATCGACGACCTGGACAGCCGCCTCCTGGTGACCATGCGTGACAACCCACGCATCGGACTCACCGAACTCGCCCGTCTACTCGGCGTGGCACGGGGCACCGTACAGGCCCGGGTGGAGAAACTCACCGGCCGAGGTGTGATCGCCGACTTCGGCCCCACCATCGCCCCCGAGGAGATCGGCTACCCGATCCTGGCCTTCGTCTCCCTGCAGATCGCCCAGGGTCGCCTGGCCGAGGCCGTGGAAGCGCTGAAACCCGTACCGGAGATCATCGAGGTATACGGCACCAGCGGTCAGGCCGACCTGCTCTGCCGTGTGGTCGCGCGCAGCACACCGGATCTACAGGAGATCATCGCCCGCGTCCTCACCTCACCCGCGGTCCAGCGCACCGACACCACCATTGCCCTGTCCGTGCAGATCCCCTATCGGATCGAACCCCTGCTCCGTGCTGCCCCGGAGATTTGAGCACCCAGAGCCGATGGGAACAGCCCCGACGGGGAACACCCCGAAGACCCGGCCCACTCCCGAGGCCAACCCCGGCCAACCCCAAGGCCAGGTCAGACGGCCCAGCCCAGCCCAGAGCCGCTTCAGAACCGTAAAGCGGTGTCGATCCTGGCCGAGCTTGGCCGGCCGGGCCCGCCAAAGCCCAGACCCACAACAGACCACGCCCACAACGAAACCTCTGGCAATTCCTCAGGCCACGCCCCGGCGGTTCACCGCGTCGCCCCCGCACCGACACCCACCACGCCCCTCCCGGGGGTCACCCCCCGCCGGGGAAACCCGCCCCTCCCCCAAGAAACCTCCCCCGGGAACGCGAAAAAGGGCCACCCCAACAAGAGGTGACCCTTTCCCAAAGATTGTCCGGCGGCGACCTACTCTCCCACACCGTCCCCGGTGCAGTACCATCGGCGCTGAAGAGCTTAACTTCCGGGTTCGGAATGTAACCG
>NZ_JBEXUG010000049.1:0-35804 GCF_040614315.1 Streptosporangium sp. NPDC006007
GCAGCGCCTCCAGACGATCCAGTTGCTTGGCGGTGAGCCTGCAGCCGGCTCCTGCGGCCCCCTTGGAGACCAGCGCGGCCTTACCGCCGCGTCTCCACAGCGCGTACCACTCGTAGGCGGACTTGCGGGTGATGCCCAGCAGGCGGGCGACCCGGGGCGGTGTGATCTTCCCGGCGAACATGTCCGCGGCTTGGAAGCGTAGCTGCTGTCGCCGCTCCCGTTCTGGCGCGGACAGTCCTCCGCTTCTGTCGGAGTACCTCATACTTCCAAGGCTGTCACCAGGGTGAACAGTGTCTGAGAAAGGCCTGGTGTTACGTCACGCCCGCATTTCTTGATCAGTACGGCCCGCCCGCCGCCGGGCAGGTTCGCCACCTTGACACAGTCATCGTTGTTGGCCCCGCTGCGGGTGCTCTTGAGCCATTTCAGATGGGAGAGGTTGGGGTCCATCCCGTGGCTCCTTCTTTGATTCGCGCTCTAAGCCAGGTTGTCGGCTGCCCGTTTCACCAGGGATTGCCAGCCATGCGCAAACGATGCCAAAAAATCTCGAACTAACGAAGTCCTGCTATGCGCGTGCGCGCGAGAAGCCCGGCACCGTTCGTGTCCAGCCCCGGTGCTTCGCCGTGCTGACTGCGGCTGTCGATCCTCATTCGCGAGCTGCACTTGCTGACGACCCTGGACTCCAGTGTGGAGATCGGCCCCATCCCGTAGGCGGGGATGCTGGTACCGCTTTCCCGCTCAATGCTCTCCTGGCCGCTGCAAGGTAGATATCATCAGGAGCATCTGAGCTGAACCGTATGGGGCAACTACTAGTTTGTAGCTAAGAGGTAAGTCGTGAGAGACATGCTCAAGGCGGCATTGATTCATCTTGTAGGTGGCGTCAACTGGCTAGTGTTCCGAATTTCTAAAGGGCATGTGGTGCTGTATCGGTTTGGCGGAATGCCTGGTTTGTCTATTATGATCAGCGGGCCCCAGGCGTCGGAGCACAGCACTTTGCTCTTGCCCTATCTGGCCGACGGTAACGACTTCGTTCTTCTTGGGAATTGTGAAGCCGGAAACTCCCCAGAGTGGGCCACTGAGCTGCTTGGCGCCGGGTCGAATAATGTTATTACCGTTGAGATTTACGGTCAGGATTTTGATGTCACTGCGACAAAAATTAATCGAGAAGATAGTGTCGATCTTTTGTGGCGCCTTCTTGTGGCCGTATCTTTTGTTCAATACCATGAGGTGAAGCGTAGACGACTGGTTCCCTGTGTGCGTCTGGTGAGGAGTTCCCTCTCAGTTGAATAGCAAGGCTTCCTGAAGCGATGCCCGCAAGCGCTATGTGACATAACGCTTGCGGTTTGTGTGTTTCTAGTACAGCTTTTCTCTGCCAGTGGTTCAATCTTGGGATTGAAGTGCATATACCTCTAAGGGGTTTGGGGTTTACTGGCACCACCAGCTGTTTTGCCCGCTTGTGGCGACAGCGGCTTCGGATGCCCATACACCTTTATATTTAGCTATGAGGTAGGTTCGAGTACGGTAGTGGTGAGGACCGTTGGCGTGGCTGCAGTTGTAAGAGGTGCTGGACTTCGAGCCACTACCTATATTGCACCCCCACTTCACGGGGCCGTTCGCGATGACTGTCCAGGTCCCGTTTATGTTTAGTTCAAGATCGGTTTCTGTGCGGCAGTCATCGGGCTTTGTGGGTGTGCATGACGGTATGTAGCCTTCGGCTCTGATCGGCGGCTTGTTGTATACGAGGGTGAACGGGGCCTCTGCCCTGACGTAGCAGCCAACAACGTCTGCAGCCACCTTGTTTTCGGCTGCTTCTGTATCTACCCCGGAGAAGGCTGAACCAGGTTCTGCCGTGACCTCGGGCTCGCCTGGAAGAGTCGGTGAAGTGTCAGACTGGTTGTTGCTGACGGGTGGAGGAGTGTCGGCATTGGCGATAGTTGGAGACGTGGCCCCCAGCACTGTCACTATGAATGAAGCAGCAATGATTGACCATTTCGTAGATTGCATTATTAGCCTTCTTGTGCGGTTGAGCGGGATCGAGTGGAGAGTTCCTTCGGATGTGACGCAATCATTGCAGCATGGAAGATATTTAATGTCAATGAGGTGATCTCGTGCGCCCAGTGGAGCGGGCAGAGCCCCGGCGCATTGATGATTCAGTCCGTTGAGGGCTGATTTCATAGAGTGAACAGGGTGAGCAGGCGATGTGACGCATAACCATGTTGACGGCGGGCTCGGGCCATGTTGACGTGGCCTTTCTTGCGGAACGTGCCGATCACGAGGTTGTGGATAGCGGCCATGAAATGCGGGAGTTGCCCGGTACGGACCTGGCCGGTGTCCTCGCCGAAAGTGACGTCACGAACATAGTGTTCACGGTTTTCCACCTCCCAGTGCCGGCGGGCGTAGTGATTGAGACGAGCCGCTCCGGCCAGGCCCGGCTGCGCTACGTCCGCGAGTTCACGGCCGGTCTGCGACGCTGCGAAGCCGAATGCGAATTCTGGATTACCTGATCACCCGTGTAACGCCGGCGACCAGGCTGCCGAGCTGATCGCCACCCTACGAGCCGTGGACTCCATGTACGTGGAGTGGCGGCGGTTGGAGCGTGCGGGGCTGCGACAGGCGCAGGAATCCGTACGGTCCCTGTTCGAACGGACCCGGCGCTTTCACGCTTATTCCACGTGGCTGATTCCCGGGCCGCTTCAGATCAGTGCCTACACCCGTGCGATCTTGAAGGCCACCGCCGCCCGGCGGGGTCTCTCCGATGACGTTGAGGATGCGCTGGCGGTACGTATGGAGCGTCAGGGTGTCCTGCGCGAGGGCGGTCGCACCTTCGCGATCTTGTTAGAGGAACCGACGCTCCGCATGGTGGTCGGTGGCTCAGAGACGATGATGGGGCAGCTCGGCCACCTGCTTACCGTCTCCTCCCTGCCCAGCGTCAGTCTCGGAATCATCCCGGCGTCCGCCGACCGTAGTGCCATGCGACCGGTCGAGGACTTCTGGATCTTCGACAGGGCACGGGTGAATGTGGAGCTCGTCTCGGCTTGGCTGACCATCACTCAGCCCAAGGAGGTCGAGATGTATACGCGGGTATTCGCCGAACTCGCGGGCCTGGCTGTGTACGGCGGGCGCGCCCGAAGCCTGATCACGGCGGCGATCGACGTTCTTGTGTGCTCCTCCCGAGGTTCCCGGAGGCGGGGGAACCTCGGAAGGCGAGATGTCAGGTGAACCAGCGGTAGCGGCGTTCGGGTCTGCCGGTCGTGCCGTACCGCAGGGACACCTTCGCGCGGCCGACGGTGTAGAGGTGTTCGAGATAGCGGCGCGCGCTGACCCGGGAGATGCCGACCCGGGCCGCGCACTCGGCGGCGGACAGCGTCCCGTCGGTGGCGCGCAGCGCGCGTTCGACCAGTTCGGCTGTCTCCGCGCTCATGCCCTTGGGCAGCGCGGCGGCGGGCACCCGCGAGGGGGCTCTGGTGAGCACCCGGTCCACGTCGGCCTGACCGCTGACCGTCGCCGCGCGCGGACCGCCGTGATGGGCGGCGTACCGTTCGAGCCGGATCCGCAGATCGTCGAAGTCGAACGGCTTGAGCAGGTAGTCGACCACCCCGTGCCGCGCCGCGCCGCGGACCGCCTCGACCTCCCGGGCGGCGCTGATCACCAGGATGTCGCAGTCGTGGCCCGCGGCCCGCAGCCGGGTGATGACCTTCAGGCCGAAGACGTCGGGCAGGTACAGGTCGAGCAGGACCAGGTCGGGACGGAGTTCCGTGACGGCCGAGATCGCCTGCTCACCGGTGTGCGCCGTCCCGACGACATGGAAGCCCCTGATCCGTTCGACGAACCCGTGGTTGATCCGTGCGACCATGAAGTCGTCGTCAACGACCAGTACGTCGATCAACGGGTTCCCTCCGTCATCTCGTCGGTCAGGTGCCTTACGGACATCCGAGCGGTGAACATGGCGCCGTCGGGGGTGTTGGTGACCCCGACCTCTCCGCCGCGGCGCCTGCAGACCAGCTGGGTGAGCGCCAGTCCGATGCCACGCCCGCCCTCCTGGGCGGCCTTGGTGGTGAAGCCCCGGGAGAACACCTCGTGGGCGAGTTCGGGGGCCACCCCGGGCCCCGAGTCGCGCACCACGATCTCCACGCTGGCGGCGTCCTGCCGTAGCTCGACCTCCACCCAGGCGCCGCTCCCGTCGGTGTCGGCCGCGGCGGCGTCGACCGCGTTGTCCACCAGGTTGCCGATCACCGTCGCCACGTCCGCCGAGTCCATCGGGTCCAGCCGGTTGAGCGCGGTGCGCTGTGAGACTCTCAGCTGAACCTTGCGCTCGGCCGCCAGGGAGGATTTCGCCATCAGCAGCGCGGCGACGGCCGTGTCACGGACCTGGCTGGTCAGAGCCAGGTCGAGTGATTCGCGGTGCTGTCTCAGCGCACGGATGTAGTGGACCACCTCGTCGTGTTCCCCGACCTGGATCAGGCCGGAGATGATGTGCAACTGGTTGGCGAAGTCGTGCGCCTGCGCGCGGAGCAGCTCGGTGGAGCTGCGGAACGAACCGAGTTCGCGTTCCAGCTGGGCGAGCTCGGTGCGGTCCCGCAGCGTTGCCACCGAGCCGAGCCGGCGCCCGTCCTTGGTGACGTTCATCCGGTTCATCACCAGCACCCGGCCACGGCGTACCACGATCTCGTCGTGAGCCTCCACCGCGTCGCCGTCGACCCCGGCCAGCACGTCGTACAGCCGGCCCTCGATCCGCAGATCGGTCAGGCTCATCCCGACGCAGTGCTCGGGCAGGTCGAGCAGTCTGCGTCCGACCGCGTTCACCAGGGTGAGCCGCAGCTGCAGGTCGAGCGCGATCACCCCCTCGGCGATTCCGTACAGCATCGCCTCGCGGTGCTCGGCGAGGCCGGCGATCTCGCGCGGTTCCAGGCCGAGGGTCTGACGTTTGATCCGCCGGGCCAGCAGCCACGATCCGAACACCCCGAGGGCGCTGGCGATGCCGAGGTAGGTGAGCAGGTATGACGAGGCGCCGACCAGCCGCTGCCAGAGGGTCGGCGAGGCATTACCGATCATCACCGTGCCGAGCTGGCGGCCGAGGTTGTGCCGGAAGGCCCCCAGCACCGGGACCTGGGCCACCAGCTCGCGGGAGTTGTCCACCATCAGCTCCCCCGACCAGCCGCGGCCGACGGCGACGCCCGGGTCGCCCAGGGGCAGCCGTGTCCCGACCAGGGTGGGGTTCGTGGAGCTGACGATCTTCTGGTTGACGTTCGCGACCGTCACGGAGGTGACGCCGGACTGGGTCAGCGTCGTCTGCACCAGCGGGGCGATGGTCTCCCCGGACGCCGATCGGCCGAGCTGGCTGCGGACCAGGGGGTTGCCGGCCATCTGCTCGGCCAGGGCCGTCACCCGGCGTCCCTCCACCTGATCGAATTCCGCCGCCGACTGCGTGAGTGAGAGCGCGCCGACGGCGACCAGCACGACCACGACGATGGCGAGCTGCAGCGTCAGCAGCTCGCCCGCCAGGGTGTGACGGTGGAACGTTACGACCACAATGAACTCAATCTTCGCTGGTCACACAAGGCAGACGGGGTGTCGGCCAGGTCGTCACAATCATGGCGCCGGACTCCCGTATAGCGAAAGAGACCAATTGTGAGAACCCCGATCACCGCGCTATTTGGTGCGCTGGCCGCCATGTCGATGTTCGCCGTCGGTGCCTGCGGGGTCACCGCGCAGAAAGAGGGAGGCGGCGGGAACGCGGACGGCAAACCCGTCTCCGGACTGCGCATCATGGTGCCCAACACGCCCGGCGGCGGGTACGACACCACCGCCAGGACCGTCGCCAAGGTGATGGACGACGCCAAGATCGCGTCTGGTGTTCAGGTGTTCAACCTGCCGGGGGCGGGTGGCACGGTCGGCCTGCAGCGCATGGTGAACGAGAAGGGCAACGGCCGGCTCGCCATGCAGATGGGGCTGGGCGTCGTGGGTGCCTCGTACACCTCCAGGTCGAGGGCGACACTGAAGCAGACCACCCCCATCGCCAGGTTGATCGAGGAGGCCGGCGCGATCGTCGTGCCGAAGAACTCGCCGTACAGGACGATCAACGATCTTGTCGCCGCGTGGAGGAGGGACCCGAGGAAGATCACCGTCGGTGGTGGCTCATCGCGGGGCGGACCGGACCACCTGTTGCCGATGCAGCTGGCCAAGGCGGTCGGCATCAACCCGGAACAGGTCAACTTCATCTCCTACGACGGGGGTGGTGAGCTGCTGCCGGCGATCCTCGGCGGCAAGATCACTTTTGGCGCCAGCGGCTACGGGGAGTTCCTCGACCAGGTCGAGGCCGGTCAGGTGCGGGTGCTCGCGGTGACCAGCGCGGAGCCCGTCGACGTGCTCGGGGACGTCCCGACGCTGAAGTCCGCGGGCATCGACCTCCTCTTCACCAACTGGCGCGGGATCGTCGCGCCGCCCGGGATCAGCGAAGCCGACCGGAAGACCTGGATCGAGGCGCTGACGAAGATGCACGACTCCGACCTGTGGAAGGCCGAGCTGGCCAAGCGCGGCTGGAGTGACGCCTTCCTCACCGGCGACGAGTTCACGGCGTATCTGGCCGAGCAGGACAAGGTCGTCGCCGACATCCTGACGCGGCTCGGGCTGGCATGAGCGTGCGGGCCTCCGAAGAACTCGACGTGGCCGTGCGGGATTCCCTGGGGCCGGACCGCGCGCAGTACGGCCTGTGCGCGTTCCTCTCCCTGCTGGGCGTCCTGGTGATCCTCGACGCCGGCCAGATCGCGCATCTGGTCGGCGGTAACGACCCGATCGGGCCGCGTCCGGTGCCGATGATCCTGGGGGTCCTGCTCCTGGTGGTCGCGCCGGTCTACGCGGTCGACGTCGCCCGGGGCGGCCGGGGTGAGCCGGAGGCGGGGGAGGACATCGACCTGTCGACGCGGATCGACTGGCGCACGGTGCTGCTGCTCATCGGCGTCTTCGCCGTCAACGCCGTGCTGATCGAACGGCTCGGCTGGGTGATCAGCGGGGCCCTGCTGTTCTGGGGGTCGGCCTTCGCCCTGGGCAGCCGGCACTACGTGCGCGACCTGGCGATAGCGGTGACGCTGTCGCTGGCCACCTTCTACGGGTTCGCCGTCGGGCTGGGTGTCAACCTGCCGGCGGGTGTGCTGCAGGGAATTCTGTGATGGACAACCTCACCCATCTGCTGGAGGGGTTCGCCCACGTGGTGACCCCCCTCAACCTGCTGGTGGCGCTGATCGGCGTCGTCGTCGGCACCGCGGTCGGCGTGCTGCCCGGCATCGGCCCGGCGATGACGGTGGCCCTGCTGCTGCCGGTGACGTACGGGATGGAGCCGACGCGGGCCTTCATCATGTTCGCCGGCATCTACTACGGCGGCATGTACGGCGGATCGACCACCTCGATCCTGCTGAACACGCCCGGCGAGTCGTCCTCGGTCGTCACGGCGATCGAGGGCAACAAGATGGCCAAAGCCGGTAGGGCGGCGCAGGCGCTGGCGACCGCGGCGATCGGCTCGTTCGTCGCGGGCACGATCGGCACCCTGCTGCTGGTGCTGGTGACGCCGCTGGTGGTGACGTTCGCGATCAGCCTGGGGGCGCCGGACTACTTCGCGATCATGATGCTGGCCTTCATCGCGGTCACCGCGGTGCTGGGCACCTCCCGCGTCCGGGGGTTCGCCTCGCTGCTGCTCGGCCTGGTGATCGGCGTGATCGGCATCGACGCGGTGACCGGGCAGCAGCGGCTCACGCTCGGCGTCCCGCAGCTGGCCGACGGCGTCGACGTGGTCGTGGTGGCCGTCGGGATCTTCGCCGTCGGCGAGGCGCTCTGGGTCGCCGCGCACCTGCGGCGCACGGCGGGGGGAGTGATCCCCGTCGGCCGGCCGTGGATGGGGCGGGAGGACTGGAGGAGGTCCTGGAAGCCGTGGCTACGCGGTACCGCGCTGGGCTTTCCGTTCGGAGCGCTGCCGGCGGGCGGCGCCGAGATCCCCACCTTCCTGTCGTACATGGCGGAGAAGAGGATGACCAGGCACCCCGAGCAGTTCGGCAGGGGGGCGATCGAGGGGGTGGCCGGCCCCGAGGCGGCGAACAACGCGTCCGCGGCCGGCACCCTGGTGCCGATGCTGGCCATCGGGCTGCCGACGAACGCCGTCGCCGCGGTGATGCTCGCCGCATTCGAGTCGTACGGCATCCAGCCGGGCCCTCTGCTGTTCGAACGCGAGCCCGACCTGGTCTGGACACTGATCGCCAGCCTGTTCATCGGCAACCTGCTGCTGCTCGTCCTGAACCTGCCACTCGCGCCGGCGTGGGCGAAACTCCTGCGGATTCCGCGCCCCTATCTGTACGCGGGGATCCTGTTCTTCGCCTCGATGGGCGCCTACGCGGTCAACGCGCAACCTCTCGACCTGCTTCTGCTGCTGCTCCTGGGACTGCTCGGATTCGGGATGCGCCGGTTCGGGCTGCCGGTGCTGCCCCTCATCGTCGGCGTCATCCTCGGCCCGCGCGCCGAACTGCAGGGCCGGCGCTCGCTGCAGCTGTCGGGCGGAGACCTGTCCGGCCTGCTGGGGGGAGCGCTCTCCTACATGATCTACGCCGTCATCGTGCTGATACTGCTCTGGCCACTGGTCCGGCGCCTCGTGGAACCGATGCGCGCGCGGACGGCTTGAGAAGCTTGACAAGGGAGCGACGATGACCGGGGTAGTCGGGTATGTGCCGTCGCCGGAAGGTGAAGCGGGGTGGACGAAAGCTCCCGCGCGTACCCAGGTCCTGGATCATGCCGTCTCACGCTCCGGAGACCGGATACATGATCATCTTGTCTGCCGTCCAAACGGGAGGGTACGGCGAGTGCCGTGCCCGGTCGACACCGGGCACGGCACTCGCCATCCTCTTGCCGCCTCCTAGGACTCAGGGCGTCGGCGGTGACTCGTCAGTGAAAGCGGTGCAGTTCGCCGGGTAGGCCAGAGGGCCAAGGGGCGCCCCCGGGGCGAAGAAACCTCCCACCACCGGGACCGGAAGCCCCACCAGGCACCTTGTCTGGAAGACCTGCCCGGTTGAGCTCTGCACCGTGATGCTGAGGTAGGGAAGAGCGCCGTCGACGAGCACCGCTGCGGAGACATCAGCCACATTCGCCGGATAACCGGATATCCCTGAGATGTCATGCCAGCGCGGAGTCGTCCGCGGGTCCCGGATGGCCGCGGTCCCGTTGGTCCGCAGGGACACGTCGAGCTTGTCGAGCAGGAGGAACGCCGAGGAGACGGACGTCTGCGGTGCCGCCGGTCCGACGGGTCCCGCCGGTCCCACCGGCCCTGTAGCCCCTGCGGGGCCGTTGGCTCCTGCGGCGCCGGCCGGTCCCACGGGTCCCACGGGTCCTGCGGGTCCGGTTTCGCCTGTGAGGCCGATGGGTCCCACCGGTCCGATTGCACCTGTCAGGCCGATGGGTCCTACGGGTCCTACCGGTCCGATTGGTCCTGCCGGTCCGGTTTCGCCTGTGAGGCCGATGGGTCCTACCGGTCCGACTGCGCCTGCGGGTCCCACGGGTCCTGCGGGTCCTTCTAGGCCGATTGCGCCTGTCAGGCCGATAGGTCCTACCGGTCCTACCGGTCCGACTGCGCCTGCGGGTCCTGTGGGTCCTGTTGGTCCTGCGGGTCCTGTGGGTCCGGTAGGACCGGTGGCGCCGATTGCGCCGTCGTCGCCCCTCGCGCCCACCGGTCCTATCGGACCTACCGGTCCCACGGGTCCTGTGGCGCCGTCGTTTCCATCGGCGCCCGCAGGCCCCGCAGGTCCTACCGGGCCGGTGAGACCGACCGGGCCCGCCACCCCGTTCGCGCCCGACGGGCCTGCCGGTCCCACGGGTCCTGTCGGGCCGGCCGCGCCTGTGGGTCCGGTTGGCCCAGTCGGGCCTGTGGGTCCGGTAGCGCCGTCGATGCCCCTCGTGCCCACCGCTCCCGTCGGACCGACCGGGCCGGTCGCGCCCGCGGGTCCGGTTGGGCCTGTCGGGCCGTCGGCGCCTTTTGCGCCTACCGGTCCCGCCGGGCCTGTCGGGCCGTCGGCACCTCTTGCGCCCGCCGGTCCCATCGGACCGGCGGGACCCTGTGGACCGCCTGCGGGACCCTTCGGACCGGTGAGACCCGCCGGGCCTCGCGGTCCCTGCGGCCCCTGTGACCCGGTCCGCCCGTCTCGGCCGTCCCGCCCGTCTCTGCACCTGCAGTGCCTTCTCCGGCAGCAGCGTCTCTGCGCGAGAAGTTCCCCTACCAGGGGGCCTGCACTTTCGAGGGGGCGGGAGAAATGACCTGCGGGAACGGACTTGCTGGTATCTGCCGGCGAATGAAGGCGGATAGTTCCCGCGTTCTCGGTCGTGGCATTGGCGGCCGTCTGGCAGGCAATTGCCAGAAATGCGCCGATTGCCGTCGTGGTGACGGCCCAACTTCGGCCACGTTTTCCGAAAACGGCGGTTGAAGCCCGTTTGTTACCGCTAGAAATCATCGCATTCCATGTCTCTGGTGATTTCGGAGAATTATGCTCCTGTGCGCCGCGCTGATGGCGGTAAGCCTCAGGTACCCGATGATCACTAGGGCGATGCTTCCGGCTGGTTAACGAAGATCACATGAATTGGGTGGCGATAGGGAAACCCTTCCAGGTATTTGGTTTCGTCTCTTCTGTTCTACGGACAACTGTCTCTTTGGCCTGCTAATTAAGCCAGATATCCTTAGTCGGCAATAGGGGATTTTCGGCTGCTTTTATGGGGTGTGAGCCGACGTCCTGTCATCAGGCGTCACGTCCTGCCGGCCCCCGCGCCGTGGCCCGAGGGAGACCGTCAGTGTCCGGCGGAGTTCGATCCGGAGCACCTCGCCGGGGCGGCGCAGCCCAGTCAGGCCCTCGCGGTCGGCTCGCCCGGGATCACCACGGCACCGCCGGGAGGCCGCTCGCCGAGACGGCCGGGATCATGACAGCACCGCCAGTGGGTTGGCCACCGGTACGTATCCGGCGCAGCGGTCGGCCGAGCGCGCCCAGCGGACCGAGAGGTTGGCCTTGGCCGGCAGCGGTGCCCCGGCCAGCAGGTCCGACAGCGGTCGCGGCCGGCCGCGGGTGGCGGCGTATCCGGCCAGCACCTCCCCGGCCACCGCCCACAGCTCCCGCGTCGGCCCCGCCCCGGCGATCCAGGCGGCTATCTCGGCGAGGTGGTTGACCATCAGGCAGTAGACCACCCGGTCCCAGCCGCCGCCGGCGTCGTAGGTCAGCGCCTCGGCGACCCGGCCGGGCACTCCGGACAGGTCGTGGCGCCCCACGACGAGCTTGGTGCCCTCCAGGTCGCGGAAGATCGCCTCCACCGGCTGTCCCGCCGCGTCCACGCCGATCAGCACGTTCTGCAGGTGGGGCTCCAGCACCACGCCGTGGCTCAGGTAGGCGTCGAGCACCGGCGGTGCCACGCGCTCCACATAGGCGCGCCACCAGCGCACCGGGTCGGCCGGGGGCGCCGCGGAGACGGCCAGCGCCCCGCTCAGCAGCGGGGTCACCCCCGGTCTGCAGACCGACCAGGGGCTGGCGCGGATGATCACACCGAGCCCCTCCAGCAGCCGGGTGCCCAGGTCGGCGGAGCGGTAGCCGGGTTCGGGCAGCCAGCGGGTGCCGGGGAACCCTGCCGACAGCTCCTCGAACACCGGCCGGAGGCGCCGGGTCAGCTCCACCGCGCCGGCCAGCTCGTACCAGGAGTTCTTCCTGACGCAGTTGGTGATCCGCACGTCCAGGCTGAACTTCAGGCACCGGTCGATCGCGGGCTCGTAGACGGTACGGACCGACGAGGTGGGGACCGCCATGCGGGAGCCCCGGCCCAGGTCGATCAGGCGCCCGTCGGCCAGCGGCGCGGCCAGCTCCGCCGCGAGCAGGTCGAGCTGCCAGGGGTGCGCGGGCAGCGCCGAGTAGCCGTCCGGGACCGGGCCGAGCTCGTCGAGCGTGCCGGTGTCGCCCGCCTCGGCCAGCACGTCGTGGCGGACGCCCAGCAGCCGGAGCGGGAAGCTCGCGTGCGCCTCGGGGGCGTAGCGCAGCCATCCGCCGCCGTCGCGGGCCTTGGGGCTGGGGTGGAAGGGGTGGCCGAGGACCAGTTCCTGCTCGGAGGCCAGCCACGGGTCGGCCGGCGGCCGGGCGTCCCGCCGCGCCGCGAGCAGCGCGGTCATGGCGTCCCGGCTCGCGCCCACCTGGGCGGCGAACTCCTCGTTGGCCCCGCCCAGCTCGATCTCCACGAGCCCGACGAGCCGGTCGGCGGAGAGCGGCTGCCAGCACCCGAGCTCCAGCCACTCGGGCCGCCCCTCGAACCGCAGCGCGAGCCCGCCGTGCGTGCGGACCCGCAGCAGGGTGTCCGCCACGCGCAGCAGCACGTACGGCTCGGCGTGCCAGACCTGCCCGCGCGGTCCGGCCACCTCTCTGACACAGCAGCGCAGCAGGGCCGCCAGCGACGCCTCCTCGGCGACGGCGGCGGGAGAGGGGCCGAGCGCGAGGCTGGTCATGGCGTCCTTCGGATGATCATGTTCTGGATGGCCTGGGGAGGCTGGCGCAGGTAGTTGGGGCCGCTGGTGCCGTAGAACTTGTTCACGTCGCGGGCCCCGGTGCGCGCCTTGTCCGCCAGGGTTCCGGCGGTGATCATCGACTTGCCGACGAGCCGGGCGGCGTCGAGGGTCCTGGCCCGCAGCAGCCTGGCCATCGGGTCGCCCCCGTGCTCGGCCAGCGCCTCGGCGAGCGTGTCACGGATCAGCCGGGCGGCCTGCGGCGGCGGCAGCACGCCGAACGTCACCGCCGCCGCGGCCAGGTGCAGGGTGATGGTCACGAACACGTCGGCGAGCGCGTGCGGGTCGTCGGTCAGCATCCGCCCGTCGACGAAGTCGGGCACCGCGACGCCCGCGGCCCGCAGCCGGTCCGGCGAGGTCAGCAGCCCGTCGTTGTCCTTGACCAGCAGCCTGGCCGGGCCGTGTCCCAGCACCAGGGAGAGGTTCTGCTGATGGGTCTCCAGGGCCGTGCCGTAGTGGACGAAGAGCCGCACGTGGAAGCCGAACAGCAGCCGGAGATACTCTCCCAGCATCCGTGGCACGTCCCCGGCGTACCACCGCCCGGCGAGCTCCTCCAGGACCAGTCCGCCCCCCGGCAGGGGCGCGAGCAGCGCGGCCACCGGGACGATCTCGCCCTCCGGGAGGCGTCGGACGAGCCAGCCCAGATACTCGTGCCCCGCGTGGCCGTAGGTCTGCTCGTCGGCCAGGAGCACCCCCGGGTCGGGCATCTCGCGCAGCAGCAGCTCGGCCCGTGCCCCGTCGGCCAGCGTCGCGGGTTTGATCGACCGCCGGTTGCGCAGTCCGAGCGTGCTGGTGGCCAGCGGCAGCTTCAGATGCGTGTCACAGTCGATCACCACCGTGCGCGTCGACAGCGTCGGCCTGACCTCCAGGTAGGATTCGGGGCCCACGGTCGCCCACGGGATCTCCTCGACCGCGCGGACCGTCAGCGGATGCACCGGGAACAGCACGTGGGTCCCGCTCAGCGACTCGGGCAGCCCGGCGACCGGAAACTCCGGCGCGTACGGCACCGCGGCCCCGGCCGCCCGCTCCCGGGGCACGGCCGCCCACCGCAGGTCGAAGGCGGGCGCGAACTCCGGCGCGTAGGCGGTCAGCTCGCGGTCCGACAGCCCGGTCCGGCACCGTGCCGTCGGGTAGACCGGGTGGTCCACGAAGGCCGCCAGCGTCTCGTACCGTACGGCGCACAGCCGCGTGCCGCGGAGCCGGGTCAGCACCTCGTCCCGGTGGGCGCCGTGCAGGTCGAGGGCGCGCAGCGCCTCCCGGCACTCCCGGGTGAACGCCTCCACCCCCGGGGCGTCGGCCGGAGCGGCGATCTCCCGCAGCGTGCGCAGGACCTCCGGCAGGCCGAGCGCCTCCTCCGGGGCCACCACGAAGTCCTGGAAGAGCGAACCCGGCACGAGCCGGACCCGGCGTCCGCCGACCAGGACCAGCGCGACGCCGTTCTTGCACCGGGTGACCCGCCCGGCCAGCCCGCCGTAGTTCTCACGGAGCAGCGCGTTCAGCACCCGGGCGGCCAGGTACCGTTCCCGCCCGCTCGCCGAGGGGCCGCCGATCATGCGATCACCCATGGGTTTCCGGCGCCGAAGGCCGTCACGGCCGCGTCCACGTCCGCCCGGCCGGGTCCGATCACGCGGACGATGCCCAGGTAGTCGCGGTTGGTGTTGCTCAGGTCGATCCGGTCGCCCACGGCGCGCAGCGGCCGGTGCCAGAGCCTGACCCGGTCTCCCGGGGCGGGCGTGACCGTCTTGGGGGCCGCCACCACGGTTCCCGGCCGGTCGGCCACCAGGCTCAGCGCGGTTCCGTGTCCGCGGGCGTGGTTCACCTCGCCGGCCCCCGCCCCCAGGTGGACGCCGAGGACGCGCTCGAACAGCGGGACGCCGAGCAGGTCGCCGAGGAGGAAGTCGCAGTGGTCGCCGATCACCCGGTAGTTGACCTCGATGATCCTCGGTCCGGCGGATGTCATGGCGTACTCGGTGTGGCAGGCCCCGAACCCCACCCCCAGCGCGCGCAGCGCCCTCAGCACGTGCTCGCGCGCGGGGGGCGGTTCCCAGTCGAGCCGTTCCTCCACGAAGTACGGCGGCGGCCCGAGCGTGGTCCTGAAGCCACCCAGCACCCGAGGTTCGCCGTCGTCGCCGAGGGTCTCCAGCGTGTGCAGGGGGCCGTCGAGGTACTCCTCCACGACCAGCGCCTCGCCCGGCCGCCGGGACCGGATCGCCCGCAGGGCCTCGGCGAGCTCGCGGCCGTCCCGGACCAGCACCACGTCCTCGCTGGCCACGCCATCGCGCGGTTTGACGACGGCGGGGAACGGGGTGTCCGATGGCGCGGGGTCGCCTGGGGCCAGCCGTACGGAGTGGACGGTCTCGACGCCGGCCGCGGCCAGCCTCCGGCGGGTGAGCGCCTTGTTCTTGGTGGCCGCGCAGGCCCGCCAGTCCTTGCCCGGCAGGCCGAAGTAGGCGGCGGCGAGGGCGGTCTCCACCTGGAGGTGGTCGGAGTTGGAGAAGACGGCGTCCGGCGCGTGGTGGTGCGCGATGACGTCGATCACCGCGCGGGCGTCACGGACGTCGCAGCGGAGCACCTCGTTCCCCGAGCCCAGGTGGTGCTCCGGCCGGTCGGTCAGGACGGTGACGTCGCAGCCCAGTGCGCGTGCCGCCGGAAGGAACCCGTGGGTGACCGAGTCGGTCGGCTTGAGCGCGGTGAGGTACAGCCGCAATGCAGGGACCCCCGATAATCAGGTAAGCCTAACCTAACTTTGTGCATCCTAGCCGTACGGAGATCATCTCGCTGAGGTGATTGGGTATTCACCGTATATGTCCGCTTCCCCGGTGGATACGGAATCCCGCCCGGGGATGCGGAATCTCGTACTCCCCCCGGCCCGCGCGGCCCGTTCGGGCCCTCTCCGGCCTGCCGGGGTCTCCCGGGTGGCCGCGCGGAGCCGCCGCCCGTCCGCCGTCCGGCCACGTTCACCGTTCCGGCGGAGGGGAGGTTCCGGCGCGAGGGATAAGGGTGGAAAACGGGAGAGAAAGCAGAAGGGTCTCGGCTCTGGAGCATATGCGTGAACTCCGGAAATCCGCCCTCGTCTCGCGGCATAGGATGTCGAATCGGTCTGGGAAGCGGGGACGGCGTGGAAAGCACCACACAAGAAGGTCTGCTGGGATCGCTGCTGCTCGCGCGGAGCGCCGTCGACCGTTCGGCGCTGCTCCGCGGCGATGCCGGGTGGCGGGAGCGGGCGTGGGCCGACGGCACCACCCGGGTCCTGGTCGTCGACGGTGGCCGGACGCTGGTCCGGCGGAGCGGGGGAGAGGTCCGGCTCGTCCTGACACCCGTGGCCGACGCCCCCGAGGGGGAGCGCTACCTGCTCGGTGTGGACGCCGAGGGAGTCGCCTACTTCGCCGTGACGGCCCCGCTGGCGGGTATGGCGCGGACGCGGGTGGAGCCTCCCCGGCGGATCGTCGCCTCCCTCCCCCTCACGGTGCTGCCGGAGGGACAGGCCGTCGTCGCCGGGCTCCGCCAGGTGGGCTCGCTGCTGGGAGACCTGGACGCCGGGCTGCTGGTGTACGCGGTCGCGCTGGAGGCGTGGCACGCCACCCACGAGTTCTGCCCTCGCTGCGGAAGCCGTACCGAGGTGCGGGCCGGCGGGCACATGCGGGTCTGCCCCAAGGACGGCGGCCAGCACTTCCCCCGGGTCGACCCAGCGGTGATCATGCTCGTCCACGACGACGACGACCGGTGCCTGCTCGCCCGGGGGCCGGAGTGGCCGGAGGGACGGCTCTCGGTGCTCGCCGGGTTCGTCGAGCCGGGAGAGTCACTGGAGCACGCCGTCGTCCGCGAGGTGGCCGAGGAGGTCGGTGTGCGCGTCACCGCCCCCCGCTACCTGGGCAGCCAGCCCTGGCCGTTCCCGCGCAGCCTGATGCTCGGCTTCTTCGCCAGGGCCGTGTCGACGGAGTTCGACCTCGACCCCGGGGAGATCGCCGAAGCCCGCTGGTTCAGCCGCGCCGAACTGCGGGCCGCGCTGGCGAGCGGCGAGGTGAGCCTGCCGTCCGAGGTCTCGATCGCCCGAAGGCTGATCGAGACCTGGTACGGGGAGCCCCTGACCGGAGACTGGTGATCAGACCTTCAACCGGGCCTTGACCTCGATCACCGAGGGGTTGGTCACCGCGGTGCCGTCCTCGAACAGGACGGTCGGCACGGTCTGGTTGCCGTTGTTGACGCTCATGACGAACCGTGCGGCATCGGGGTTCTGCTCGATGTTGATCTCCCGGTAGGAGATCCCCTCCCGGGAGAGCTGGGACTTCAGCCGCCTGCAAGGACCGCACCAGGTAGTGGTGTAAACCGTCAGCGCCATGTGTGGACTGTCCCCTCGTGAGATGTTCGGCGCTCATTGGCAACAAGGTGAGGGCCGTTCGTCTTCCCGCCGGTCAGAGCAACTTGCCGGCGATCCAGTCCTGTACCCTCTCCTCCACCTCCGGCAGGCGGTACAGCGGCGTGCTGTGATCGGCGCCGGGCTCGGTCACCACCGTCATGCCCACCCCGAACAGGCGCAGGCGCTCCTTGAGCAGGAGGCTGTGCTCGGCCGGCACGAACTCGTCCTGCGAGTGCACCGCCAGCATCGGCACGTCACCGAGGCTCGCGTGCCGCGACACCTCCATGCTGGCCCAGATCTTCGGGCATCTGGCGGGCTCACAGCCCCCGGCGAGCTGGATGGCAGCCTCGCGCAGTCTGCGCCTGTTCAGATCGAGGGTGTCGACGCCGTCGATGTACGCCAGCATCGGCGAGGTCACCGGGGAGACGCCCACCACGCCGCGCAGGCCGGGCAGGCCGTTGCCGTAGGTGCCGACCGCGGCGGCCAGATGGCCCCCGGCGGAGAAGCCGACGACCGCGTAGTCGCCCGGATCGAAGGACCACAGGGCGGCGTGCCTGCGCGCGGTGGTGATGGCGTCGAGCACGTCGGTCCGCTGGGCGGGCCAGGGGGCATCGCCGGAGAGACGGTAGTTGAGGTTGAAGACCGTGTAGCCCTGCTCGGCGTAGCTCTTGGTGATATCGGCCATGTACTTCTTGTCCCCGGCCGACCACCAGCCGCCGTGGACCAGGAAGACGCCGGGCCGCCTGAGACCGTCCGCCTGGTGCCAGACGTCCATCCGCTGGCGGATGTGCGGGCCGTACGCGACGGTGTCGACGACCGTGCTCTGGAGCAGCGGGCTGTCGGGCGGGGCCGGGGTGCTCTTCTTCACCTTGGGGGTCGGTGTGGGGGTGGGGTCGTCCTTCCCGGACGTGGTGAACATGCCGCCCGGCCGCGAGGTCTCCGAGGAGGCGAGCGCGGCCGGGGACACCTGCAAGGCCGCGGGCCCGACCACCGACGCCGTCAGAGCGAGAGCACTCACGGTTACCGCAGTTCGCACAGGCCTCTTCCTTACTCCCGGGCTCAGTTTGGCCTCCATTGTGGAGGAACTGCCTTTTTTACGCATCTTGGCAAATCACGGGGGCTTGCGGCCGTGGGTTGTCAGAATGGGCGGTGACCGGTCACCGGCTGGGAGAATGTCTCCGTCAAGCCTGTTCAACCGCGTGTAAGGAGTCTCCGTGGAGTCCGACGACATCCTGGCGGGACTGGACCCCGAGCAGCGGGCGGTGGCCGAGGCCGTTCGGGGGCCGGTCTGCGTGCTCGCCGGAGCCGGCACAGGCAAGACGCGGGCGATCACTCACCGTATCGCCCACGCGGTGCGCAGCGGGGTGGTCGAGGCCCAGAGCGTGCTGGCCGTGACGTTCACCACCCGCGCGGCCGGAGAGCTCAGGCAGCGCCTGCGGCTGCTCGGCACCCCGGGGGTGCAGGCCCGCACCTTCCACGCCGCCGCGCTGCGCCAGCTCACCTACTTCTGGCCGCGCGTCATCGGCGGTGACCCGCCCAAGGTGATCGAGTCGAAGCTGCCGTTGCTGATCGACGCCTGCCGCTCCCTGCGGAGAAACCCGGACCGCTCCGAGCTAAGGGACATCGCCTCCGAGATCGAGTGGGCCAAGGTCACCCAGGTCGGCCCCGAGGACTACGCCGAGGCCGCCAGGAAGGCCGGCCGGACCCCGCCCGTCCCCGCCGAGGAGATCTTCCGGCTCTACGACGCCTACGAAAGGCTCCGCCGCGACAGGCACCTGGTGGACTTCGAGACCATCCTGGAACTCACCGCCGCCGTGATGACCGAGCACCAGGAGGTGGCCACCCAGATCCGGCGGCAGTACCGCCACTTCGTGGTGGACGAGTACCAGGACGTCAACCCGCTGCAGAAACTGCTGCTCGACACCTGGCTCGGCGGGCGCGACGACCTGTGCGTGGTCGGCGACCCCAACCAGACGATCTACTCCTTCACCGGTGCGACCCCCCGCTACCTGACCGGTTTCCCGGTCGAGTACCCCGACGCCACCGTGATCAGGCTGGTCCGCGACTACCGGTCCACCCCCCAGGTCGTCTCCCTGGCCAACCGGCTGCTCGACCGGGCGAGGACCCCGCACAAGCTCGCCCTGATCGCGCAGCGTCCCGACGGCCCCGACCCCGTCTTCACCGAGTACGACGACGAGCAGATCGAGGCCGAGGGGGTGGCCCGCGCGGTGCGCGGACTCGCCGACGGAGGGGTGCCGACCCGTGAGATCGCCGTGCTCTTCCGGGTCAACGCCCAGTCCGAGGTCTACGAGCAGGCGCTCACCAAGGCCGGTGTCCCCTACCTCCTGCGCGGCGCCGACCGCTTCTTCGAGCGGCCCGAGGTCCGCCACGCGGTCGTGCTGCTGCGCGGCGCCGCCCGTTCCGCCGCCCAGGACGACGACCTGGCCCCGACCGTCCACCACATTCTCACCGGCATCGGCCTCACCCCCGAGCCGCCCGGCGGCGGCAAGGCCCGGGAGAAGTGGGAGTCGCTGAAGGCCCTGGCCGACCTCGCCGAGGACCTCGCCACCGCCGGCGCCGACCTGCCCGCCTTCGTCGCGGAGCTGGAGCGCCGGGCCGGCGAGCAGCACGCGCCACCGGTCGAGGGCGTGACACTGGCCTCGCTGCACGCGGCCAAGGGCCTGGAGTGGGACGCGGTCTTCCTGGTCGGTGTCACGGACGGCATGATGCCGATCGTCTACGCCGAGACGCCCGACCAGATCGAGGAGGAGCGTCGCCTTCTCTACGTCGGTGTCACCCGTGCCCGGGCACACCTGGCGCTGTCGTGGGCGCTGGCCCGCTCACCGGGCGGTCGCCGGTCCAGGAAGCCCTCCCGCTTCCTCGACGGCCTCACGGGCCGTTCAGCCGCGCCTGGCCGTACCTCGTCCTCCCCGCCCCCCGGGGCTTCCCCGTCCTCCAGGTCTTCCGGATCATCCGGGGCCGGAGGGCGGCGCCCGGTCGCCGCGCCGGTGAGCTGCCGGGTCTGCGGCAAGACCCTCGCCGTCGCCACCGAGCAGAAGCTCGGCAGGTGCGTCACCTGCCCGGCCGACTACGACGAGGCGCTCCTGGAGAGCCTGCGGACCTGGCGTACGGCGGTCGCCAAGGAGGCCAAGATCCCGGCCTACGTGGTCTTCACCGACGTCACCCTCCAGGCCATCGCCGAACGCGCCCCGGTCTGCGAGCAGGACCTGCTGGCCATAACCGGGATCGGGCGCGTCAAACTGGAGCGGTATGGCGAGGCGGTGTTCGCCCTCTGCCGTGCTGCCGCAGACCAGACGGAGGACGCGTGAACGAAGCGCTCAAGGAGTTATTGGACCTGCTCGACCTGGAGCAGATCGAGCTCGACGTCTTCAGGGGCCGTAGCCCCGAGGAGCGTATCCAGCGCGTGTTCGGCGGGCAGGTGGCGGCCCAGGCGCTGGTCGCGGCGGGCCGTACGGTCCCGGCCGAACGGCACGTCCACTCTCTGCACGCCTATTTCATCCGGCCCGGCGACCCGGCGGTCCCGATCGTCTACAACGTCGAGCGCGTCCGCGACGGCCGCTCCTTCACCACCCGCAGGGTGGTCGCCGTCCAGCACGGCAAGGCGATATTCACCATGTCGGCCTCCTTCCACATCCTTGAGCCCGGGGTGGAACACCAGGCCGCGGTGATGCCCGCGGTGGCGGAGCCGGAGACCCTGTCCCCGTTCGAAGACCGGATGCGGGAGGTCATGGGGGTGATGGGGGAGGAGTCCCCGTGGCGGGAGTGGCTCTCCAAACCGCGTCCGGTGGACGCCCGCTACGTGACCCCGCTCACCTTGGAGGCCCACCGCGACCCGGCGCTGCGCGGCGCCAAGACCAACGTCTGGTTCCGCTACGACACCGAACTGCCCGACGATCCGCTGCTGCACGTGGTGCTCGCCGCCTACACCTCGGACTTCACCCTGGTGGACACCGTGCTGCTGGCCCACGGCCTGGCCTGGGGCGCCTCCAACGTCTCCGGGGCCTCCCTGGACCACGCGATGTGGTTCCACCGGCCCTTCCGGGTGGACGACTGGATGCTGTACGCCCAGGAGTCGCCCTGGTCGGGGGCGGCGCGGGGGCTCGCGAGGGGGGAGATGTTCACCCGTTCCGGCGAACTGGTGGTGTCGGTGGTGCAGGAAGCGATGATCCGCATGAATAAGTGATAAAACCGCTGGTAGAAAATATGTTGCCCGCCCCGGGGAGCGGGGTTTAGGGTCATGGTCAAGCGAGTCGGACTGTCCTGTTCGACGATCCACGAATGGAGGTGAGTCCGCTGTGAAGAAGCATCTGATGTGGCCCCGGCTTGGGCTCACTTCCGCGCGTCCCGGCACGATCCTGCCCGTCGGCGGTCCGGCCCTCCTCGTCTATCTCGATGGCGTGGCCGTTCAGCCGCAGCAGGAGAAGTCCGTCCGGCGCCAGGTTCAGGTCAGCCGCACGTCCACCCTGATCGCCCGCGCGGCGACGGGTGTCCTGGCTGCCCCGGCACCTGAAGCCGGCGATTGCGCACCGACCAAGCACACCGGAAATGGTGGTTCGCGTGGTCCGTATCCCTGGAGGCAACCTCCGGTCATAGTCTGACCGGCAGAAAGAGCCTCCAGGCCGCGGATCCGCACCAGGATCCGCGGCCTTCTTGTTTGTCCGCGTCATTCCTGTCCCCCCACCCAGAGGTAATTGAAGATCCAGTACCTAACTGAGAGGTGAAGCAGATGGGGGCCCAGACGGTCATGGACCTGATCGACGAAGCCACAATCCCCTGTCGTACCGACCCCGACCTCTGGTTCGCGGAGTCTCCGGAGGACGTGGAGTTCGCCAAGGCGCTCTGCGGACGCTGCCCGATCCAGGCGGCCTGCCTGGCCCGTGCCCTTGAGCGCGAGGAGCCCTGGGGTGTATGGGGCGGCGAGCTCATCCTGCGGGGCGTCGTCGTTCCCCGGAAGCGCCCGCGCGGACGTCCTCGCAAGACTCCGGTCGCCGCCTGACCAGCCAAGAAAACGATCAACCAAGTGTTCGAAAGTTCGTGAAAGGACCCTCCGATGACCTACTTCGGCGACCGCGGCCGGGACATGCTCTCTATGCACGAAGAACTGGTCCGTGACCGAATACGGACCCTCCACCGTGAGGCGGAGGAGCAGCGTCGTGCGTCCGGCATCCTGCGCCTGCGGCGCGCACGGCGTGACGCGGAACGCGCGTCGATACGCCTCCGCCACGCGCTTCTGCGCCTCGTCTGACAGTGAGGACGCTCATCCGACAGGAAGAATTCGGGTGAGCGCCTCCCTGTGAGGCTCGGCCCTTCTTCTGACAACGAGGACCGCAGGTCTTCTGACCGTGAGGATCCAGGCCGGGCCCGGCCGTCCGGAGGCGAGACCTTCGGCCGGGCCCGGCCCGGGTGTTTCCGGGAGGCTCAGCCTGCGGCGACCGCCTGTTCCTCAGGGTCCTCCTCGGTGAAACCGGGAACCCAGCGGATCACCTCTTCGCGGAACCGGGCGGTGGCGCCGAGCTGGCAGAGCACGCCCACCCCGGCCGCGTGCACGCGATGGATGAGGACGTAGGACGCCGGCAGGTTGAGCTGACGCACCACGTTGCCCGGACGCAGGTCGGTGACCAGAGCCGCCTGCTGCTGCAACCACTCACGGCTGAAGGTGAACTCCTCCACCGAGGTCGGCTCGACGTAGGGGGCGAGAAAGGCCCGCAGCGCCTCGGTGTCCACCACGATGTGCGGGAGGATGAAACCCTCGTCGCGCAGGCCCTGGACCACCTCGTCCATGTCGCCGTTGTTGAAGATGCGGGTCAGTTTCCCGAAGACCGGGGGGTAGCCCTCGGGCATCCGGTTGACGGCGCCGAAGTCGAGCACGCACAGCCGCCCGTCTTCGACGATCCGGAAGTTGCCCGGATGCGGATCCGCGTGGAGCATGCCCACCCGTGCGGGCGAGCAGAACAGGAACCGGACGAGCTGGAGCCCGGCCCGGTCGCGCTCCTCCCCGGTCCCGTCGGTGATGATCCGCGACAGCGGGATGCCGTCCACCCACTCCGAGACGAGCACCTGCTCGTTGGCCGCGATGACGTCCGGGACCAGGAAGTCGGGGTCGTTCTTGAACTCCAGCGCGAAGGCGTGCTGGGCCTCGGCCTCGCGCAGGTAGTCGAGCTCCTCGGCCACCCGCTCCCGCAGCTCGCTCAGCACGGCCTTGATGTCGAGCCCGGGAAGCAGCACCCCGAAAAGCTTGCCGAGCCGGGAGAGCTGGTTGAAGTCGGAGAGCAACGCGTTGCCGGCCCCCGGGTACTGGATCTTGACCGCGACCGTCCGGCCGTCATGCCAGACGGCTTTGTGCACCTGCCCGATCGAGGCGGCGGCGGTCGGCCTGTCCTCGAAGGACCGGAAGTGCTTCCGCCAGTCGTCTCCCAGCTGCTCGACGAGAACCTTGTGCACGGTCCTGGCCGGCAGCGGCGGCGCGGCGTCCTGCAATCTGGTGAGGGTCGCGCGGTACGGCCCGGCGATCTCCGTGGGCAGCGCGGCCTCGAAGATGGATAGGGCCTGGCCGAGCTTCATCGCCCCGCCCTTGAGCTCTCCCAGAACCTTGAAGATCTGTTCGGCGGTGCGTTGCTGGATCTCCTGTGCGACGATCTCGGCGGATTTGCCGCCGATCCGTTTTCCCAGTCCGAGGGCGGTGCGGCCGGCGAATCCGATCGGCAGGGCCGCCAGCTTGGCGGATCGCGTAACTGCGCGGCGCGGAAGGTCACTCACCTTGGTTTGCGGCGTGTTCTCCGGACAGCGAGACGCCGCTCCCTCCCTTCGGTGTGGTGTCTATCAGCTGCGGGTAGCCGACGTGACCATTGTCAGCGAACCCATGTTGTTTCGGAAGCAACGACATTGAGGGTGAACACTCCAGGATCGCCGCTTCCAGCTCCAATCAGGCAATACATCTAATGTGCCGTTGGTCACAACCGACTCCCGCCCGTCGATCAGAGCAAGCGCATGACCGGCGGCCATCGCCGCCACCACGGTTGACGTCACCGTGTCACACGCGACCTCCCCCGCGGGGAAGCCACCCAGGCGCGCGCTGACCACCGGCCAGCCCGGGTCGCGATCGCGCCGCACCAAATCCAGGCACTGCAGGCAGGCGCTCCGTCCGGGCAGCACCAACGGGCCGACCGACCCGAAGCCCTCGTAGGCGGTCACCAGCAGGTGCGGGACCCTCCAGTCGAGGAGCTCGGCGACCAGCAGGCCGTCCAGCGGCTCCACGGGCGCGAGCACCGCCAGGTCGGGTGGGCGGACGCCGTCCGCCGGGCGGGCCGCGTGGTCACCGGTCCACGCGGTGACCGAGGGCGCCAGGTCTCCGGCCACCGCGACCGCGCCATCCTGCCTGCTCATACCCACGTGTGCCCAGGCCAGCCCGCCGGGGACGACGTCTCGGTTGCGGGCCGTACCGGAGTCGACGACGCATAATCGGCCGATGCCGGAGGCGGCGAGCAGCGCGACGATCTGCGCGCCCACTCGGCCTGCCCCATAGACCCGGACGTGGGCGCCGCGTCTGCGCTCCAGCGCGCTGAGGCCACCGTCCGTGGTGCCGGGGGTGAGGGAGAGGGCGTCCAGATCCGGCTGGAGCCGGTCCCGCTCGGCCATCGGGAGCCCGCGCAGCGGACCGGGCCCCACCGCGGCGTCGTCCACCACGCCACGGCTGATCAGCAGGTCGAGCAGGGTCCGGCCGTGCTCCTCCCCGATCCCCGCCTCGACGGCCCCGGCCAGCACCCCGGCGACGTCGCGCACGCCGTCCAGGCTCTCCACCCAGTGGCGGACCTCGGGTTCGAGATCGGCCAGCAGCACCGCGTGCCGGGGGTGCAGGCCGAACTGCAGGGTGCGTTCGTCACGCGCGACCCGGCACAGGGCGGGCTTCAGACGTGGCCTCACAGGGCTGCCTTTCCTCTGGGGAGCGCCGGTTGGGAGTGCCAGCGTGTCACGTTCCGGCAAGATCCTGAACGGGGTTCTCTCCGCCTGTGGATAACTTCGCCCGCCGCGTTCCGGCTGTGGACAAGTCGCATCGGGGACGCCGCCCGGGGGACCCGTGGTACGGCGTTTCCCGCCGCGGCGACCTCCCGGTTCCCGGCCTCCCGGCGGAACGACGGCGTCGCGCCGTTCGTCCCGCGCCGTGTCGTCTCCTGCTCCGCCGTGTCGGGGCCGCGGAGCCGTGAGCCCGTTGCCCGGCGGGATATCACGGCCGTGGAGGACGTACCTCAAGGGGCGGCGTTATGGAGAGAACGACGCCTCCCCGCGATTCGACAACTCCCAAGACAGCGGATATCCGGGCCAATTCCATAGGCCCCTCCTATAACCGATTGGTCTTGCCGAACAGCCTGGGAACAGGGATTGACCAGCCAGAACGCCTTCAGCCCTCTGGTGTGAATTCGTCATTCTCGGCTACCGTTCGTATGTGCCCCCCGAGACAGTCGAGGTCCGTCGAAGTTCTCGTCGCCGGCGGACGGTCTCCGCATACCGCGACGGCGAGAAAACGATCGTGCTGCTCCCCGCCGGACTCAGCAGCACCGATGAAGAACAATGGGTGCGCCGGATGCTCGACCGGCTCGCCGCCAAGGAACAGCGGAGACGTCCCTCGGACGACGACCTGTTCGAGCGGGCCATGGAGCTGTCGGCACGTTATCTCGACGGGGAGGCCCGTCCGTCGAGCGTGCGATGGGTCGACAACCAGCAGCACCGCTGGGGCTCCTGCACCCCCGACCACGGCACCATCAGGATCTCCACACGGTTGCGGGGCATGCCGTCGTGGGTGGTCGACTACGTGATCGTGCATGAGCTCGTGCACCTGCTGGTGCCGAGCCACGGCCCCAGGTTCTGGTCGCTGGTGGAACACTATCCCAAGGCCGAACGGGCACGAGGGTTCCTTGAGGGATTCTCCACGGCGGCCCACGGAGCCGCGGAGGAATATTGACACAGGAGCGACTGGTGGCGGTCGTCGTCACCTCCTCGATCGCGGGGGCGACCCCTCCGGGGACCGATCCGGCGAAGTTCCTGACAGCGGTGGCCGAGGACACCTACGAGCTCGTCGCCGGGCTCGACTTCGTCACCCCCGTCCTGGTGACCGGCGTGCCGGGGATGGAGGAGATCGTCTGGCCGGGGACCCCGGTGCTGGAGATCCCCGACCTGTCCGGAGCCGCCCTGGTCCGGGCCGTCTTCGAGGCCCTGCCGTACGGCGAGCAGGCGGTCCTGCTGAGCGGTGACGCGCCCGACCTGCCGCCCCTGCTGATCGGCAAGCTCTTCCGGGAACTGGGCAGGGCACGGATCGCCGTCTGCCCGGCCGCCGACGGCGGGGCCGTGGCGATAGCGGCCCACCTGCCCTGTCCCGGCTGGGCCGACGTGGGGTTCGACGACCTCGACCCGGTCAAGACCCTGCGCGCGGCGGCCCCCGGCCCCCGGACGGTCGCGGCCGGCCCCGGCTGGCACCGCCTCCGCACCCCCGACGATCTCCGCAGGCTCGACCCCGGCCTGGAGGGCTGGGACAACACCCGCGCGCTGCTGTCGTCGTGAGCGGAGACGACGGAGATCAGGTGTGAGCGCCGGGCGGACGTCGGCGCCGATCAGGACGGGGGCAGGCGCAGGTCGGCGAAGACGGCGCGGTGGTCGGTGCCGGGGACGGTGTGCACGCTGACCGCGTTCACGCTCACCCGCCGGTCCACCACGACGTGGTCGATGGTGATGAGCGGCGGGACCCTCTTGTTGGCCGGCCAGGTGGGGATCAGCCCCTGGCCCGCCCTGTCGGCCGAGTCGGCGTAGCCCCGGCTGAGGAAGCGGCGCATCGCGGTGTGGTCGAGGCTGGCGTTGAAGTCGCCGGCGAGGATCCGGATTCGGTCGGCGGAGGCCGGGGGAAAGGAGTCCAGGGCCGCCGTCCAGTCGTGCACCTGGCTGCCCAGCGGGGGGAAGGGGTGCACGTCGACGAACTCGACGCTCCCCGCGCCCGGAACGGTGATCAGCGCGGCGGGCATGTTGTGCCCGATCGGCCGGAACAGGTTCTCCAGCGGGGTGAGCGGATATCTGGAGTACAGGCCGCTGCCGCCGGCGCTCCACTCCTCCTGCAGCACCCGGTGGGGCATGACGTCCTTCAGCCCCGCGCCGTCGAGCTCCTCGACCATGCCGGGGGTCAGCTCCTGGGTGCTCAGCACGTCCGGTTTCAGCCGCCGGACCAGGTCCATCACCGCCTCGGGCTCGGCGTGGCCGAACAGCATGTTGAGGGTGAGCACCCGCAGCGGCGTTCCGGACACCGTCTGGGTGGACCCGACGGCCCTGGGCAGCACGGCGATACCGAACGCCGCGGTGGTGACCAGCGCCACGACCGTGGCCGCGCGGTTGCGGGACACCGCGGCCAGCAGCACCGGGACGAGCGAGCCCGCCGCCGCGTACGGCGTGGCGGTCATGAGCTGGGTGGTCAGCGACCCGCGCTCCAGTCCGGCGACCCTGGCCACCGCCCAGGCGGCGAACGGGGTGACCGCGGCCCAGACCAGGGCCCTGGGCAGCCGGCGGAGTCGCCGGCGCCGCCGCGGAACCACGACCGTACCGCCCGCCACATCCCCGCCGGCCGAGACGTCCACGCTCACACTGCCTCGATTCGCTCGTCTGCTCGACGTGGACGACGATATCCACGGCTACGTGAGACAGGTATAAAACGGTCCAATCACGTGGAGCCCACTATGCGCCGCATCGCCTCACGGGCGCGGCGGGCCAGTCGGCGGGTCGCCTCGTCGGAGAGCTCGGGGATCTCCTCGACCGGGAACCAGCGGAGGTCGAGCGACTCGTCGCTGATCACGGCCTCGACGTCGGCCGGGGCGACCGCGCCGTACTCCACGTCCAGATGGTGACTGCGCGGCGGGTGACACCAGACCCGGTGCCGGTCGAGGGCCAGCGGGCCGGGCAGCAGGCGCAGGCCGGGGATGCCGGACTCCTCGACGGCCTCCCGAAGCGCGGCGGCGTCGAGCGAGACGTCGCCGCGCTCGCAGTGGCCCCCCATGGGAAGCCACATCCCGGCCTTGGGATGCAGCGTCAGCAGCACCCGCTCGCCGTCGTGGGAGAGGACCGCGGTCGTGGCGGTCAGGTGATCGGGCACGCACTCGCGCCACATCGCGTCCTCGTGGGCGCGCACGTGCTCCAGGAACTCCTCGCGCAGGAGCTCCTCCTCGGCGGTCGGCGCGATCCACGTCGCGAGCACGTCCTGCGCGTGCGCGCGCAGGCTCACGCCGTGTCGCCCTTGCCGCCGTCCTCGTCGTTCCCGCCGCCTCCGCCCTTCTCGCGGCCGTCGCCCCCGGCGGGCGGCCCCTCCCGGGGCGTGTCCAGCGAGGACAGGTCGAGTTCGGGCTCCCCCCGGACGAACACGCCGGGGTTGTCGAGATCGTCGGCGGTGGGCATCAGGTCCGGGTGCCCCCAGACCGCGTCACGGCCGTCGACGCCCCGGTCGCCCTCCAGCGCCTGCCACAGGGCGGCCGCCTCGCGCAGGCGGCGCGGACGCAGTTCGAGGCCGACGAGCGTGGCGAAGGTCTGCTCGGCGGGGCCTCCGGTCGCCCTGCGGCGCCGTACCGTCTCGGCCAGCGCGGCCGCCGACGGCAGCTTGCCGTCGGCGGCGCCGTCCACGACCGTGCCGACCCAGCCCTCGACCAGGGCGAGCATGGTCTCCAGCCGGGTCAGCGCGGCCTTCTGCCGGTCGGTCTCCTCGGGCTTGAGCAGGTTGCCGCCGCTCAGCGCCTGCTGAAGTTGCTCGGGATTGTTGAGGTCGAGCCCGCGCAGCTGTTCCTCCAGGGCGGACACGTCCACCGTGATGCCCCTGGCATACTCCTCAACCGCGCCGAGCAGGTGCGCGCGCAGCCACGGCACGTGCTGGAACAGCCGGTGGTGGGCCGCCTCACGCAGGGCGAGATACAGGCGGATCTCGTCGGCGGGTGTCTCCAGCCCCTGGCTGAAGGAGGCGATCCCGCTGGGCAGCAGGGCGGCGTTGCCGGACAGGGGCAGGCCGATGTCGGTGGAGCCGACCACCTCGCGGGCGAGCGAGCCGAGGGCCTGGCCGATCTGCTGGCCGACCATCATGCCGCCCATCTGTTTCATCATGCCCATCAGCGGCCCGGCCATGGCCTGGGCCTCGGCGGGCAGCCCGGCGGCGCCGAGCGTGCCGCTCATGGTCTCGACCATGCGGGCCGCGATCGGATCGCACAGCTGCCGCCAGACGGGGACGGTCTTCTCGATCCACTCCGACCGGCTCCACGCCTGCGGGGTGTTCACCCCGCTCGGGAGCGCGGTCGCCTCGTTCAGCCACAGGTCGGCGAGGTTGAGCGCGTCCATGATCTGACGCCGCTCGCCTTCCATGACACTCGGGTCGCCCTCGGCGGCCACGACGTGCCGGGCGATGTTCTTCGCCATGTCCCAGTTGACGGGACCGGAGCTCTGCGGAGCGGACAGCATGTCGGCGAACTGGCGCATGGCCGCTGCGATCTGCTCCGGGTCGCCGAACATGGCGAACGGATTCTCGTTGGGGTCGTTTTCCCGACCTGGCAAGTCAGTCACCGCTCTACCTCGTGCAGGATGGAGGAGTCCACATCCGCCACGTTATCCGTCGCATGGCGGGTCAGTGCAAAGTGAGGACCTGGTGCCTACCTCGAAACGCCCCCGGCTCCCGGTCGTCGCCGTCACCGGCGCGGCCTCGGGTATCGGCCGTGCCTTCCTCGCGAAGGTCGCCTCGTCTGCGGATTTCCGCAGGGTCGTGGCCATCGACGAGCAGCGCGGCGACGTGCCCGGCGTCACCTGGAGAGTGCTCGACGTCCGAGATCCGCTCTTGGCGAACCGGATCTCCGACATCGACGTGCTCGTCCATCTGGCGGGCGACTACGCGCTCGACGCCGACCCCGTGGAGCGGCGTGCCTACAATCTGCGCGCGGCCCAGACGGTGCTCACCGCCAGCGCCGCGGCCCGGGTGCGGCGCGTCGTGCTGGTCACCAGCGCCATGGTCTACGGCGCGGCGCCCGACAACCCCGTCCCACTGCCCGAGGGCTCCGCGGTGGCCGCCGAGCCCGACACCGGGATCGTCGGCGACCACCTGGAGATCGAGGCTCTGGTCCGGCGCTCGCTCCGCAGCCACCTCGGCCTTGAGGTGACCGTGCTCCGCCCCGCGGCCGTCGTCGGGCCGGGTGTGGACAGCGTGGTCACCCGTCACTTCGAGGCGCCCCGGCTGCTCAGCGTCAAGGGATGCAGTCCCCGCTGGCAGTTCTGCCACCTGGACGACCTGGTCTCGGCGCTGGAGATGGCCGCGCTCGGCACGGTCTCCGGGGTGGTGGCGGTGGGGGGCGACGGCTGGCTGGAGCAGGAGCAGGTGGAGGAGATCTCCGCGCTGCGCCGGTTCGAGCTGCCCGCCGGGCTGACCTTCGGCACCGCTCAGCGCCTGCACCGGCTGGGCGTCACCCCGGCGCCGGCCACCGATCTGCACTACGTCGTCTATCCCTGGGTGGTCGACTGCGCCGCGCTGCGCGAGGCCGGATGGAAGCCGCTGTGGAGCAACGAGGCCGCGTTGGCGCAGCTTCTGGAGCTGCGCGAGGGCAGGCACGCGGTGGTCGGCCGCCGACTGTCCGGCAAGGAGGCCACGCTCACCGCGGCCGGTGCCACCGTCGCGGTCCTCGGCACCGCCGCGATCGTCCGCGCCGCCCGTAAGAAACGCCGCACCTGACGCCGCCGGGGATTTCACCCGGCTCCGGCGGTCCTGTACGGTCTCCGCTCCGGGGAGAGGGGCGCCCTGTACAGCCTTTTTGTCGAGTACGGCCCGCGGCACGGGAGCGGTTTTCCCCGGGCGGTACCCTCTGTGGCGTGGACGTCATCCGGTTGCTGGGTATTCGCGACAGCGCACTCTCCGTCGGCGAGGTGCTCTCCGCCGTTGGCGACCACGCGGCGGGCGGTACCGCGCTCTTCATCGGCACGGTTCGCGACCAGGACCACGGCAGGGCGGTCGTCGGGCTCTCCTACTCGGCGCATCCGAGCGCCGAGAGCGAGCTGCGCCGGGTGGCCGAGAAGATCGCCGCGGACTTCCCGGCGACCGCGCTGGCCGCGGTGCACCGGGTCGGAGACCTCCGGCTCGGCGACATCGCCGTCATCGTGGCGGTCGCCACCCCGCACCGGGGTGAGGCGTTCGCGGCCTCACGCCGGCTGATCGACGGCATCAAGAGCGAGATCCCCATCTGGAAGAACCAGCTCTTCGCGGACGGCTCGGCCGAGTGGGTCGGGGCCTGCGACTGAGCCGCCGGGCGTGAGCCGTACGGGCCGGGAGGGCCACGGCCGGGAGGACGACGGGGGAAAGATGACGGCGCGTGCGTGCGACTCCTCAACCGGTCACACGGAATAGGCTTCCTCCCATGTCCCGACGAGCGCTGACCTTGATGGTGGCAGGCTTCCTCACGCTCGCGCTCGGCGTTGTCGGCGCCCTGCTGCCCGTGCCGTACGTCGTGTTGAGACCCGGGCCGACCGAGAACACCATCGGTGACGTCAAGGGCAAGCCGGTGATCAGCATCGAGGGACACCAGACCTACCCGACCGAGGGCAAGCTCAGCCTCGTCACCGTGGCCTACCAGGGTGGGCCGGGCAACAGGATCGACCTGTTCAGCGCGCTCAGGGGCTGGATCGACCCGACCGTCGCGGTTGTGCCGGAGGAGACGATCTTCCCGCCGACGAGCACCGCCGAGGAGGTCGAGCAGCAGAACACCCAGGAGATGACCAACTCCCAGGACGACGCGACCGCGGCGGCGCTGACCGAGCTGAAGATCCCCTATACCTCGGTGGTGACCGTGGCCTCCGCCCAGAAGGGGCTGCCGGCCGACGGGCGGTTCAAGCCCGGCGACGAGATCGTCTCGGTGGACGGGATTCCCGCGACCGACAGGGAGAGCGTCTCCGCCATCGTCCGCAGGCACAAGGCCGGTGAGACGGTCACCTTCACCGTCAACCGGGGCGAGCGGAGCATGACCGTGGCCATCCCGACCGTCGCGGCCAAGGACGGCACGCCGATCGTGGGCATCACCATGCGGATCAGTTACAAGTTCCCCTTCAAGGTGAAGATCAACGTTGGTGACGTCGGCGGCCCGAGCGCGGGGATGATGTTCTCGCTCGGCATCGTGGACAAGCTCACCCCGGGCCCGATGACCGGGGGAAAGTCCATCGCCGGGACCGGGACGATCAGCCCCGAGGGCAGGGTCGGCCCGATCGGCGGCATCCAGCAGAAGATGGTGGGTGCCCGCAAGGCCGGCGCCACGGTCTTCCTCACGCCGGCCGACAACTGCGCCGAGGCGGTCAAGGCGCTCCCGGAAGGGCTGAAGCTGTACAAGGTCGGCACGCTTCACGACGCGGTGAAGGCGATCGACGTGATCCGTACCGGCACCGGCGCCGTGCCCGGTTGCGCGGCGGGCTGACTCACCGGGACAGGGGCCGGAGGGCCTGCCGGGACGGTGGTCGGGGGGCTCCCCGGGACGGCGGTCGGGGGGGGCGCGAACACGTGGAGTGACGGAGACTGTCCGCCGGATTCTCACCGGATTCTCGTCTGATCCGAGGGCTCCGGAGGGCGTCGGGGCTTTCGGTTGTCCGAAGCCTCGGCCGATCGGTGACCTTAAATCGCCTGGCGGGGCACTTATTCGGAATCCCAGTCGTTGGCACCGTTGGACCTGTAAACCCGCTAGGGGGGTTGTGGCCGGACCGTGCCCGAGCGGCTGAGCGCGACCATACCCCTGCCGGTGTAGGTTTTCAAACACGGACCGTGCTCTTACGACAAGGGGTTGGCCTTGAGCTTCCGGACCCCCGGAGCCGGTAGGGCGATGCGCTTGCCCCGCCGGCCACGACTGCTGCTTCCTGTCGCGATCACCATCGTCGCGCTCGTTGCGTTGTTCTTCCTTTTCGCAGGTATATATACCGACTACCTGTGGTACGCCTCCGTCGACTACACGGCGGTCTTCTCCGGCGTGGTCATCACGCAGATCCTGCTCTTCATCGTGGGCGCCGTCCTGATGGTGGGCATCGTGGGCGGCAACATGCTGCTGGCCTACCGGATGCGGCCGATGTTCGGCCCGGGGATGTTCGGCGGCGCCACCGGCGCCGACCGCTACCGGATGGCCCTTGACCCGCACCGCAAACTGATCTTCCTGATCGGTGCCGCGGTGCTCGCCCTGTTCGCCGGATCGTCGTTCGCCGGACAGTGGAAGACCTGGCTGGAGTTCGTCAACGCCACGGCGTTCGGTGAGAACGACGCCCAGTTCGGCATGGACCTGTCGTTCTTCATGTTCACCTACCCGTTCCTGCGGATGGTGCTGAACTTCCTGTTCACCACGGTGGTGCTCTCGGCCATCATGGCGGCCATCGTGCACTACCTGTACGGGGGCTTCCGGTTCCAGTCGCCCGGCATACACGCCTCCCGCGCGGCCCGGGTGCACCTGTCGGTGCTGCTCGGCGTGTTCGTGCTGCTGAAGGCGGCGGCCTACTGGATCGACAGGTACGGCCTGGTCTTCTCCGACCGGGGCTTCGCCTACGGCGCGTCCTACACCGACGTCAACGCCGTACTGCCCGCCAAGACCATCCTGGCGATCATCGCGCTCATCTGCGCCGTCCTGTTCTTCGCCGGGGTCGTACGGCCCGGCGGCATGCTGCCCGGCGTCGCCTTCGGCCTGCTGGTGCTCTCGGCCATCCTGATCGGCGGGGTCTACCCGGCCATGGTCGAGCAGTTCCAGGTCAAGCCGAACCAGCAGGTCAAGGAGCAGGCGTACATCAAACGCAACATCGCCGCCACCAGGAAGGCGTACGGCATCGAGAAGTCCGAGGTCATCGACTACGCGGCGCAGGGCGACCCCTCCAAGGTCAACATCACCGCCGACAGTTCGATCTCCGGCGTGCGGCTGCTCGACCCCAACCTGGTCGCCAAGACCTACCAGCAGAAGCAGCGTATCCGCGGCTACTACAGCTTCCACGACCCGCTCGACGTCGACCGCTACCCCGACGACTCGGGCAAGATGCGCGACACCGTGGTGGCGGTGCGTGAGCTCACCGGGCCGCCGGCCGAGCAGAACAACTGGATCAACCAGCACCTGGTCTACACCCACGGATACGGGTTCGTGGCCGCGCCGGGCAACGAGGTCGACTCGCAGGGCCTGCCCAACTTCGACGCCAAGGACATGCCGGTCACCGGCCCGCTCGCCCAGCGGACAGGGCTGACGGAGTCGCGGATCTACTTCGGAGAGTCCCCGAGCGCGCCCGAGTACGTCATCGTGGGCGGCGACAAGAAGCAGGAGCTCGACTACCCCGAGAGCAAGGGCACCGGCCAGCAGAACACCACCTACACCGGCAAGGGCGGTGTCCCGGTCGGCTCGTTCCTGAACCGCCTGCTCTACGCCGCCAAGTACAGCGAGAAGAACCTGCTGCTGTCGAGCGACGTCAACGACAAGTCCAAGATCCTCTACGTCCGGAACCCGCAGGAGCGCATCGCCAAGGTCGCGCCGTTCCTGAGCCTGGACGACAACCCCTACCCGGCCATCGTCGACGGCAGGGTGGTCTGGATCGCCGACGCCTACACCACCTCCAACGCCTACCCCTACTCCGACAGCAGGAGCCTGGAGGCGATGAAGCGCGACACGGTCACCGACCCGCGTCCGCTGGTGCAGCAGCCGCGCGACCAGATCAACTACATGCGCAACGCGGTCAAGGCCACGGTGGACGCCTACGACGGCACGGTCACGCTGTACGCCTGGGACGACAAGGACCCGATCCTGCAGACCTGGCGCAAGGCGTTCCCCGGCATCATCAAGCCGCAGGCCGAGATGGCGGACGGACTGCGGCAGCACCTGCGCTACCCGGAGGCACTGTTCAAGGTCCAGCGCGACGTGCTGTCCCGCTATCACATCGAGGACCCGAACGCCTTCTACAGCGGCCAGGACTTCTGGAACGTCCCGACCGACCCGTCCTCGGGCGAGCGTGACATCAAGCAGCCGCCGTACTACCTGTCGGTCAAGATGCCCGGCACCACGGAGCCGACGTTCTCGCTGACCACCACCTTCGTACCGCGCCAGGGCCCGAACCTGGCCGCCTTCATGGCGGTGGACGCCACGCCGGGACCGGACTACGGCAAGCTGCGCATTCTGCGCATGCCCTCCAACACCACGATCCCCGGCCCCGGCCAGGTGCAGAACAACTTCCAGAACAAGTTCTCCGGTGAGCTCAACCTGCTCGGCATCGGAGGGGCGAAGGTCCGCTACGGCAACCTGCTGACGCTGCCGTTCGCCGACGGCCTGGTCTACATCGAGCCGGTCTACGTGGAGACCGCGGCCTCCCCCGGCCAGGAGCCCTATCCCATCCTCCGCCGCGTCCTGGTCTCCTACGGGGACAAGGTCGGCTTCGCCGACACCCTCAAGGTCGCGCTGGAACAGGTTTTCGGGGAAAGCGCCCAGCAGACCAAGCCGGACACCACCAAGCCGCAGCAGCCGGCCCAGCCGAGCACCGCGCTGAGCCAGGCGATCGACGAGGCCGAGAAGGCCTACGACAGGGCGCAGAAGGCCCTGAACGCGACCCCGCCGAACTGGACCGAGTACGGCGAGGCCCAGAAGGAGCTACAGAAGGCCCTGGAGAAGCTGAAGGGCGCCGCGGTCCCTTCGGTCACCCCGACCCCGGCCCCGTCGGAGACGCCGACTCCGGCCCCCTCAGGGACTCCTACGCCGTCACCGTCGTCGTCCTCGTCGAGTCGCTAGTGCTGTGACCGGAAACGATCACCGGGTTGGGTGAGCGTCTCAAGCTGCCGGTGCGAGGGGCCTGCCGCCCCAGCGGATGCCCTTCTCACTTCGGACACGGGCGCGTTCGCGGCGCTGG
>NZ_JBEXUG010000050.1:0-35339 GCF_040614315.1 Streptosporangium sp. NPDC006007
GCCGAGACCGGCGCCCACGCCGCACGCTCGGGCGGCGTTCGGGCGGCGGGCCGTGCGGCGGCGCGCCGCGCCGCCGCGCTTGATACCCATGAGAACAATTCGGCAGTGTTCCGTGTTGGGGTGTGCGCTCTGTCGTGATGGCCGTGTACGCCGGGGATGTGGGCGGTAGTTTCGCGGTGTGGCTACCAACGAAGAGCGGTCGCGGTGGGTCGTGCACGGTGAGCGCCTGGTCTATGACAACCGGTGGATCCGGCTCGGGCTCGTTGATGTCGAGATCCCGGATGGGGAGCGGTTCGAACATCACGCGGTGCACCTGGATCGGGCGGCGATCGCGGTGGTGGTCGACGAGCGGGATCGGGTGCTGATGATGTGGCGGCACCGGTTTCTGTTCGATCGGTGGGGCTGGGAGTTGCCCGGCGGGCTGATCGACGCGGGTGAGGACGCGATCACCACGGCGGCCCGCGAGGTGGAGGAGGAGACCGGGTATCGGGTCAGGGAGATCGAGCACCTGATCACCTACCAGCCGATGGCGGGCATGGTCGATTCGGAGCACAACCTGTTCCTGGCCCGTGGGGCCGAGTTGGTCGGCGGTCCTACGGGGGAGGTCGAGGCGGATCTCATCGAGTGGATTCCGATGGCGCGGATCCCGGACATCATCGCCTGCGGGGACATCTGGACGTCAGGGACGCTGATCGGCCTGTACGCGGCTCGGGATCGGCTCAGTTCAGAGCGCGCTTGACGGCTTTGGCGAGTTCTTCGATGCGCAGGCGCTGGCGGCGTGAGCCGGTCATGGTCGCCAGCTGCTGGGCGCGTTGGATGTGCGGCCGGGCGGCTTCGGCCTCGCCTTGGGCGAGGAGGGCGTGGGCCAGGTCGCAGCGGACTCCTGATTCGGCGCGGTTGTAGGTGCCGTCCATCCCGGCCAGGGCTGAGCGCAGGTCTTCGATGGTTCCGGGGTCGCCGAAGCGCACCAGGCAGTTGCCTCGCCAGCGGGCCAGGTGGTGGGAGTCCAGGGACAGGTAGGGCATGTCGGGGTCGGCCGCTCCGCCGGGGAGGAGTACGGCGGCCTGGTCGAGGGCCGTGCGGCATGTGGCCTCGTCGCCGAGGACCGCGGCGGCTTCGGCCTCGGCCGCGAACAGCCACGTTCGGAGGCGGGCGGGGACGTGGTCGCGGTGGGTGGTGTGGATGTGCTGGAGAAGCTCGGTGGCTTGAGCCGGCTGCCCCAGTTCCAGCAGGACGTAGGCCTGTTCGCCGGAGACGTAGGCGAGCACGGCGGGGTTGTCGGCTTCGCGGGCTGCGGCCTTGGCGTGTTCGTAGTGGTTCCAGGCGTCGTTGAGGGCGCCGGTGTGGATGGCCTGCCATCCGGCCAGGGATGAGGTTTCGGCGAGGACGTGGGCGAGCCGGGCGCGGATGCCGGGCCGTACGGCGTGGCGGTGGGCGCGTTCCACCTGGGCGATCTGGGCGCGCATCTTGTCGGCGATGGCGACTCCCCCGAGGCGGCGGTCCAGCAGGCGCAGGTTGTTGGTGTCGGTGGTGAGGATCATGACCATGGCGGGGTCGACGGCGGCGGCGGCTTCGAGGCGGGCGGTCAGTTCCTCGGTCTGCTCCTGATGGTGGTCGCCGTGGTCGCCGGTGGGTGAGGCGAGGTCGAGCGGGGCCAGGCCGAAGAGCATGCGGGCGTGGTCGGGCAGGCCGAGACCGGTGGCGATGCGCTCGTAGACCTCCAGGTCGGTGACCTGGCGCTTGCGGTGGATGATCTGGCTGACGCGGCCCTGGGTGATGCCGGTGGCCGTGCTGATGCGGATCTGGCTCGCACCAGTGTATTTGACAGCCAGATTAAACAATTCCGCCACATCACGATTTTTGAGGATTTCCTGGCTTTCATTTCGATCCCAGATCCATGCGGGGATTTCGATCGGATCGAAAGCATTTCCGTGCATTTCACCCCCAGGTCAATGATCCCTGAGCTGCTGTATCACTACAGTTCGGAGCCTATATCTCACGACGGTATATCCACGTGAAATAGGAGTGGAAGGCTCGCCCGGACATTCTTTCCGGCATGACAGAGCCGGTTAAGTGCGCGGAATGCGACGGGCGGGGTTGGAAGATCGTCACCCGCCGTGGATGCATCGCCGCGGCGAGCATGTACATGGAACAGTCGGCGCAGGAGGACTGCCTCTTCTGCGAGGGGCAGAGGCAGCTCGTCGAGATGTTCGAGTGGGAGGTGTTCGTCACCTCGGAGGGGACCGACCAGCTCGGGCCGTGCGGGATCAGCTCGGGTCAGGCCACGGCCATGGACACGCTGCGTACGACGCTGGCGCGGATGAGCTCGAACGCGGCGGTGTGGGGGCGGATCACGCACCGGATCTACGACTTCGGCACCGTGCCGGACGACTGGTCGCGGCGGGTGATCTTCCGGGCGGCCGTGGACCCGGCGGGGTCGGTGCGCTTCGAGAGGGTCGCGTCATGAGGGTACGGACGATCGTCGACGGGTCGTTGTGCTTGACACCGCACCCTCTTCCCTTGCAGGACGAGCACCGCATCCTCATCTGGCGTCCGCTGTATCGCTTCGAGCGTGCGCGGGTGAGGGCATGGACGTGTTACGAGCATCGGCTCACCTCCTACGAACTGTGCGAGGTGGGCGGCCTGGCCTTCATCCGCCGGACCGTCGTGAGCAGGGGCAGACGGGTTGTCTCCGAAAGCGACGCGTGGCCGCACGGGGAGGCGCAGGTCGTCTGGGCGGCTCTGCTGGCGGGTAGGGCGCGTTAGGCGCTTTCCTGGTCGGCAGAGTCCTGACAGGCTCCGCCTTAACCAGTACTGTGCTTATGCAGACAAGTGGAAGACTAATCGGGCGGTTAACATGAGCATGGACTTCGCCCCGCCGAAGTATGCCCAGGTGATGGCGGCGATTCAGCAGCGGATCGAGGCCGGTGAATACGCCCCGGGTGCCATGCTGCCATCCGAGACACAGCTTGTCCGGGAGTTCGGCGTGGGCCGTACGACCGTGGTGCGGGCGTTGCAGATGCTGGCGATGCAGGGCTGGATCGAGCGGGAGCACGGGCGGGGCTCGTTCGTGAAGGGGCGCCCGGAGAGCTCACCGGATCGCGTACGGCCGGGCCTGGCCGTGACCGAGCAGCCGGAGAGCCCCGAGAGCGTCACCGATGTCCGGCGCGTTCCGGCTCCCCGTCACATCGCCCGCCTCCTGGGCGTCGACGAGAAGACGCCGGTGATCGCACGTCGGCGGACGGCACAGCGGGGTGGATGTCTCTCGGCGGTGGAGACCCTGTGGTTTCCGCTGGAGATCGCCCTCGGCACCGACCTGGACAAGCCCGAACCACTTCGCCAGGGAGTGCGCCGGCATCTCCAGACGGTCAAACACCTGCGGTTCGACCACATCACCGAACGCCTCACGGCTCGCAGCCCCAGGAAAGAGGAGGCCGAGCTGCTCGGCAACTCCAAGCCCGTCCTCGGCGTGCTAGCCACCGTGCACGACGCGGCGGGAGTTGTGCTGATGGTGATGGAGGCGGCCTTGCCGGGTGATCTCCATGAGTTGCAGGATGTCTACCCCGTGACATAAGCCGACTTCGGATGGTGCCGTGCGAGACGTTCCCCCTGCCACCGGTGAAGACCCGCCGACGAAGGCGTCGTTCTGGCGCAGCTCAAAGGGTGGCTGCCTCGTGGTCGCCCTCCTGCCGCTGATCGGGCTGGCTCTCCTGGTTCTTCTCGTCAAGATCCCTATGTGGGTCAATGACGCGAAGCTGGCTGCCATGGTCGACAGCTTCGAGAGCCACCCTCTGCCGCCGAACAGCGAACTGATGGACGACAGCCCTGATGCGTCCATCGCACTCCGCGGCAATGGCGATCACTGTGACTACCTTGCCCGGTTCACGCTGAGGACGGCGCTCACCGGTCGTGAACTGACCGAGTACTACGATCGCGCCAACATCACGGGCGTCGACGGCTCCCCGCCGAACATCACCGTGTGGATGCCGGAGCCGTCGAAGCGTTCTGCGTACTCCACGGAGGGGGAGCCCACCGACGGGGTGGCGATCGTGGAGCTCTATGACGGCACCGGCCCGGGCTTGGACTTTCGCTGCCGTTGATCCACTAAGGCCTGCCGTCGTGGTGGTGAGTCCGATCCGCCACATGCCTTAACCACTTGTGCGGACGAGTTGAAGGAGCTACTCTCAACTCAATCGGACAAGTGGACGACCGAACATCGGTCTCTCTTGAAGGAAGGAACAATCACCATGGCCATCCAGGGCCCGATCTCGATCGGCTTCGACCAGGTCTTCCCGCACGGCTGCTACCTGGTGGGGGAGGTGCAGCAGGTCAAGGACTTCGACGCGTCCACCAACGGCCGCACCGTCTACGCCAAGGACAAGACCACCGGCCTGCCGGTGTGGCAGGTCTCCGTGGTCGACGCCGACCCCGAGGCCAAGGCCTCCCAGAAGTCGGTCACCGTCAAGATCCTCACCGAGCTCCAGCCGGTTCCGCCGCCGCCGCTGCCGGGCCTGCCGTTCACCCCGGTGGAGTTCGACGGCATGACCGTCACCCCGTATGTCGGCCAGGACTCCGGGCGGCTGGCCTACTCGCTGCGGGCGCGGGCGATGCGCGCTCCCCGCACGGCTGCCACCTCGACCAAGCACACCACCACCTCGGCGTCGGCGTCGGCCAAGGACGCCACGACCAGCAAGGAGATCGCAGCATGAACACCCTCGACGACCACCAGCCCTACACCTACGTCACCGCGACGATCCTCGACGGAAACACCCGGCTCGGCGTCTCCTTCCACACCGCCGACCTGTCGGTCATCGCGATGAACATCCGCGGCGTCCGGCCCTGCCTGTGCATCGGCAGCGCCGAGGGCCAGCTGTCGATCTCCACCACCGGAGGCGGCCCGGTCACCGCACAGGACGTGGACCTGGCCCGGGAGATCGCCGACGCCGCCGCCCGCTACCGGGACGAATGCGAGCGCCTGCACACCGCGCAGGCCACCGTTCCCGCGTCCTCGCCGGACCGGGACGACGACCCGGCCTGACCACGTAAGCGGGGCCGCTGGAAGCGGCTACTTCCGGCGGCCCCTCGGTTCTCCCCGGACACACAATCAAGGAAGAGGGCTCCAGCCTAATGTTCAAGAAACTGCCCGGCGACGAGGCACAGCGTCTCGTCTCCACCACCCCCGACACCGCCGTGGTGTTCCGCCCGGCCGTGGTCCGTACCCCCGCCCTGGTGACGCTGGTCATCTTCGCCTGGCGTACGGTCGCCGGACTCCTGCGGCTGCTGTGGCGCCACCCGGTCGCCTCGGCCGTCGTCGCCGTCCCCGGGGTGATCTGGACCCGGTACGGCTGGCCGTACGGCCTCGGCGTCATCGCCCTGCTGCTCGTCGTCCCGGCCGCCTGGAGCCTGGTCGGCCGAGACTCATTCCTGCGCATGATCGGCCGGCGACTGCTGGCCTTCTGGCGGCTGGTGTGGGTCTACCGGCGGCACTGGCAGCCGGTGATGCTCATCTCCGGCCTGGGCCGCCACCTCGGCGGACGCGACTACCTGCCCCGCCTCCTGTCCGTCTCGTGCACCTCGTGGGCCGACCTGGTCACGGTGAAGATCCTCACCGGGCAGGCCGTCACCGACTGGGCCGAGCGCACCGAGCAGCTCGCGCACGGGTTCGGCGCCGCCTCCTGCCAGGTGACCGTCATCCGGTCCGGCCGTCTGCTGCTGACCTTCCCACGCCGTGATCCGTTAGCCGTTCCGCTGCCCGCCGTCCCGATCCCCGTGACGGCGTCGGTGGGGCCGGTGGAGATCGGCCGCTGCGAGGACGGCGCCCCCTGGCGATTGAAGGTCCACGGCACCCATGTCCTGGTCGCGGGTGCCACCGGGGCGGGCAAGGGGTCGGTCATCTGGTCCACGATCCGGGGCCTGCTGCCCGCCGTCAGCGCCGGGCTGGCCGAGATCTGGGCGCTGGACCCCAAACTCATGGAGCTGTCCTTCGGCCGGGAGCTGTTCGGCGACCACTACGCCGCCGACCCCGCCGCCTGCGTCGAGCTGCTGGAAGCCGCGGTGAAGGTCATGCAGGAACGCGCGGGTCGCTTCGCCGGGGTCCGGCGTAACCACACCCCCACCTCGCAGGATCCGTTCGTCCTGGTGGTGGTGGACGAGGTGGCGTTCTTGACCGCCTACCAGCCCGACAAGGTCCTTCGGGTGCGCACCATCGCCGCCCTGGCCACCCTCACCACTCAGGGCCGCGCGGTCGGCGTCGGAGTGCTGGCCGCCCTCCAGGACCCACGAAAAGACGTGCTGACCATCCGCAACCTGTTCCCCGACAAGATCGCGCTCAGGTTGGACGAGTCGGAACAGGTGGACATGGTGCTCGGTGACGGCGCCCGGGACCGGGGAGCCCTGGCCGACCTCATCTCCCCCCGGCCGGAACGCGGCGCGGGCATCGCCTACGTCCGCCTGGAGACCTCGCCCGACCCGATCCGGGCCCGCGCCGCCTACGTCTCCGACACCGACATCCGGAACATGGTCGCCGTGTTCACCGCCGACACGCTGCCCCTGCCCGGGGAGGTGGCCTGATGCGCGTCGTCATCTGCGCCACCTGGGCCGAGCTGAGCGCCTCCGGGCTACTCGACCTGGATGAGGCCGAGATCCCGCCGCGCCTCGTGCTGATCAATCTTCAGCTCTTCAAGGACCCCTACAGCGACGCCTACCGGCTGCACGCCGACGTCCTCGACCCACATTGGAAGGAGGTCAGGTGACCGACATCGCCCACCCGTCCACCCCCCAACCGCTGCTCTCAACGGCCGGCGGCCACGGCCCCAACGGCGCCGATCGCACCCTTCCCCGCACCGTCCGCGACACGCTGCCGCTGGCCCTCGATGTGGCGGTGGAGGTGGCCAAGCTCAACGGCGTCTGCATCCGCCCGATCGAACTGCGCCGCTTCGACACCCACACCGGCCGCAGCGAACCCTTCGACATCCCGTGCGGCACCACCAACGAGGCCAAGTGCCCGCCCTGCGCCCGGCGCAACAAGCAGCTGCGTAAGGCCCAGTGCCGGGAGGGCTGGCACCTGGAGGCCGAACCCGTGTCCGAGCCGCACCCGGCCACCGACGATCAGAAGTGGCTGATCGAGTTCCGCGCCGACGTGCAGGCCAGGCGGGATACGGCCGAGCGTGACGGCGACGACGTGACCGGCTGGGACGAGGCGATCGCGGGCATCGACGCCGAGATCAACGCCGCCGGAATGCGCGGCAACGTCACCGGCGGCCGGACCGCTCCCCGGCGGTCCCGCTCCACCCGGCGACGCCAGGACGCCCCGGACCTGCCCAAGCGCTCCCGGCAGAACACCACCCTCGGGCGGACCTTCATCACCCCGGACGGGCAGGTGTTCCGGCCCTCGCTGTTCATCACCCTCACCCTGCCCTCATACGGCAAGATCCGCCCCGGACAGGGGGCGCCGGTCGACCCGTCCGGCTACGACTACGCAGCGGCGGCCCGCGACGCCCTGCACTTCTCCAAGCTCGTCGACCGGTTCGTACAGAACCTCCGCCGGGTCGCCGGGTACGACGTGCAGTACTTCGCCACCGTGGAGCCGCAGAAGCGGTTCGCGCCGCATCTGCACATGGCGATCCGCGGAACCCTGCCCCGCGCCGAGATCAAGGCCATAGCGGCGGCCACCTATCACCAGGTGTGGTGGCCCCAGGTGGATGAGGTGAAGTTCGAGGGCGACCACCTGCCGGTCTGGGCCGAACGGGCCGAACAGGCGGAGCCATACGCGGACGGGCAGAGCGGCGACTACGTTGACCCGGCCACCGGTGAACTCCTGCCCACCTGGGATGAGGCGCTCAACCGGCTCGACGCCGACGAGACCGCCGAACCCCTGCACGTGGTGCGCTTCGGCACTCAGGTCGACGTCCAGGGCGTCCTGGCGGGCTCCCCGGACGCACACAAGCGGATCGGGTACCTGACCAAGTACCTCACCAAGAGCCTGGGCGAGACCCTCGACCTCGACCCTGCCGAAGACACCCAGGAAGAAGAGGAGGCCGGTCCGGCTCGCGCGGTGATCAACCGGGCCCGCCGGGACCACGCCGCCCGCCTTATCGAGGCGCTGCGCTACGAACCGTGCTCCCCGGCGTGCGCAAACTGGCTGCGCTACGGCATCCAGCCCAAGGCCGCCAAAGCGGGCATGACGCCGGGCCGCTGCCGGGGCAAGGCGCACAAGGCCGAACATCTCGGCTACGCCGGACGCCGCGTCCTGGTCTCCCGCAAGTGGTCCAACAAGACCCTCCGCGACCACAAGCAGGACCGGCGCGCCTGGGTCCTCGACATGCTCGGCCTGCCCGGCGACGACACCGCCACCGACCCGCACCGCTACGTCTGGCGGCCGGTCTCGGCCAAGGACCCGACCCGGACCCCGCTGCCGGTGCGGCTGCTGCGCGGCGTGGCCAACCGCCACCACACCAGAGCCCGCCTCGACGAGCTACGGGCCAGAGCAGACGGCAGACCCACCCACAACCTTTCGGCGACAACAGCACTCGGGGAGGCGGCGTGAAGAAGAAAGACGAGCTGATGACCGTTCCCGAGATCCTGGACGAGTTGCGCGGGGTCTCCGAGCGCACGCTGTACCGCTGGCGCGAGATCGGCAAGTTCCCGGCCGGGTTCCGGCTGCCCAACGGCAAGCTGCGGCTCTATCGCAGTGAGTTCGATTCCTGGCTTGAGAGCCGGAGGGAGGCCGCGTGAGCACCTCCTACAAGGTCAAGTTCTGGGGGATCCGCACCAACACCCGATCCGAGGCTGGAGGGAAGAGGCCCCGGATCGTCTCCCACACCGTTCGCTGGACCGTGGCCAACCGGGAGAGGTCCTCGACCTTCAAGACCAAGGGGCTGGCTGAGAGCTTCCTGTCGGATCTGCGGCAGGCGGCCAAGAACGGTGAGGCGTTCGACCTGGAGACCGGTCTCCCGGTGTCGATGGTCAAGGCCAAGGGTGCTCGAACCTGGTACTCCCTGGCCGTCACCTACGTCCACGCCTGGTGGCCCCACGCGGCGGCCAAGACTCGCGAGGGCACGACCGACTCTCTTGCCTACATCACCCCCGTTCTCGTCAATGACGCCCCTGGTCGTCCCGATGACGAGGACATCAGGCGGGCGCTGCTGGAGTACTCCTTCGTTCCGGAGGGCCGCCGCCCGGCTCCCTCACCAAAGGTCCTCAAAGCCGTGCGGTGGCTGGAGGCGGCTTCGCTGCCGCTGGGTGCGATGGAGGACCCCAAGCACACGCGGGCGGCTCTGGAGGCCATCTCCTTGCGCCTGGACGGCAAGGCGGCTGCCGCCTCGACCTACCGGCGCAAGCGGGCGGTCTTCCACCACGTGCTGGAGTACACGGTGGAACTGGGGGAGTTGTCCAGCAATCCGATTCACAGAGTGAAGTTTCGCAAGGTCAAGACCGGTGGCGAGATCGACCGGCGGGCGGTGGTCAACCCGGTTCAGGCGCGTGAGCTGCTCACCGCCGTGACCTACGCGGGCCGTACCCGGGGGCAGATGATGGCGGCGATGTTCGCCTGTATGTACTTCGCCGGGCTGCGTCCCGCCGAGGCGGCCGGACTGCGTGAGGCGGACTGCGAGCTTCCGGCGACCGGGTGGGGCGCGCTCACGCTGGAGAGGACCCGGCCGGAGAGCAACAGGCGCTACACCGACTCGGGGGAGTCCAACGACGAACGGGGCCTCAAGCACCGCGACGGCAAGGCGACGCGGCACGTGCCGATTCCTCCTGAACTGGTGGCCGCCCTGCGTGACCACATCGACAGGTACGGCGTCGCCGAGGACGGCCGGCTGTTTCGGACCCGGACCGGTCAGACCTTTCCCGGCTCGACGGTCTCGATGGTGTGGAGGCAGGCTCGTGCGTACGCCTTCACCCCTGAGCAGGTCGCCTCCCCTCTCGCTCGCAGGCCGTACGACCTGCGGCACGCGGCGGTCTCGCTCTGGCTGAACGCCGGGGTGCACGCGCCGGAGGTCGCCGAGCGGGCGGGCCACGGGGTGGATGTTCTGCTCAAGGTCTATGCCCGGTGCATCGACGGGCAGCATGAGGCGGCGAACAAGCGGATCGTGGAAGCGCTTTCGATCTGAGATCCCCGATGACGGAACGGCAAGGACCCCGGGCACCCCTCGGGGTCCTTCGTCGTGCGGGCGTTCGCGGCCCTGCGGAATCGTTCCGCGCGTCCTCCGAATCCCCGCCCTCACCTGGGAAAACACCGCCGGTCCCATTCCGCGTATGTTCCGGGACCGGTGGCGGACGGCTGCGTTCCGCTGCGTCCAGCTGCATGCGCCGAGGGAGGTCGTCAGGAACAAAGGCCCAGGTCAGAGCCTGAATTCCTGGTCAGGAGTGGTAGGGCGCCTGGGACTCGAACCCAGAACCTACGGATTAAAAGTCCGCAGCTCTAACCATTGAGCTAACGCCCCGCTGGAGACAGCGTACCGAGGATAGTGTCCACTAACGTCCGTCGCCAGGCCCGTACGCGGCTCGGTGTTGGCCGAATCGTACGTGAAAGGGGGAGGCGGCTCGTACAGTGGCACCCATGACGAGCGCGGGGCTTGAGTCGACCGGTGGTGTCTCTGTGTCCTCCCAGGAGGGTTATGTAGTGGTCGACGTGGAGACCACAGGTTTCTCCCCGGCCAGGGGGGACCAGATCTGTGAGATCGCCCTGGTCTCCCTGGATCGCGGGGGCGCGACCGTCGACGAGTGGCACTCGCTGGTCAATCCGCGCCGTCGCACGGGGGCGGTGCACGTCCACGGCATCACCGACGCGATGGTCGCCGGTGCGCCCGTGATCGAAGAGGTCATCGACGAGATCTGGCGGCGGATCGCCGGGCGCGTCCTGGTCGCCCACAACGCCTCTTTCGACCTGCGCTTCCTCAAGGCCCTTCCGGAGAGCCACTGGGTGACCGAGACCCTGTGCACCCAGCGGCTCGCCTCCGGTTTCATCCCCACAGGAGCCGGGGGAAAGGTGACGCTCGCCGCCTGCTGTGAACGGGCGGGCATACCGCTCTCCGGCGCCCATGCCGCGCTGGTCGACGCCCGGGCCACCGCCGAGCTGCTCCGCTTCTACATGCGCGGGGGCGTCTCCTGGCGGGAGGAGCTGAGCAGAGCGGCCCGGGCCCCCGGCTGGTGTCCCAGCGGCCGGCCTCAGCGGCCGCCGCTTCAGCGGTAGACGGCCGGCGGGCGGAGACGTCCCGCGCCGATCGGGCGACGTTTCCCAGATGGCCGGGACGGCTCAGCCGGTGTTTCGGTGGGGTCGGGGCGGCTCCGTGAGCGGGACGCCCCGGTAGGCGAGGCGTCCCGCTGGTCCGGCGGTGGGCGGTGCTCAGCGGTAGGCGGGGATGCCGGTCAGGGCCTCGCCGAGGACGAGGGTGTGGATCTCCTGGGTGCCCTCGTAGGTCAGCACGCTCTCCAGGTTGTTCATGTGCCGGATCACCGGATACTCCAGCGTGATGCCGTTGCCGCCGAGAATGGAGCGCGCCTGGCGGGCGATGTCCAGGGCGGCGCGGACGTTGGCGAGCTTGCCGAAGCTGACCTGGCGCGGGGTGAGGGTGCCGGCGTCCTTCAGGCGGCCCAGGTGGAGGGCGGTGAGCTGAGACTGGGCCAGGCCGACGTACATCCAGGCGAGCTTCTCCTGGGTGAGCTGGAAGCCGCCGATGGGCTTGCCGAACTGGACGCGGGTTCTGGAGTAGTCGACGGCGGACTCCAGGCAGGCGCGGGCCGCGCCCACAACGCCCCACAGGATGCCGAAGCGGGCCTCCGACAGGCACGACAGCGGGCCCTTCAGACCACGGATCCCGGGAAGTACGGCCGACGCCGGAAGGCGGACGTCGTCGAAGTACAGGGACGAGGTGGCCGAGGCCCGCAGGGACATCTTCTTGTGGATCTCCGGGGCGGAGAAGCCCGGGGTGTCGGCGGGGACGACGAAGCCGCGGATGCCGTCCTCGGTCTGGGCCCACACCACGGCGACGTCGGAGATGGATCCGTTGGTGATCCACATCTTGGAGCCGTTGAGAATCCAGTCTCCTGAGGTGTCCTGCTTGGCGTGGGTGCGCATGTTGGCGGGGTCGGAGCCGTGGTCGGGCTCGGTCAGGCCGAAGCAGCCGATCGCCTCCCCCGCGGCCATCCGGGGGAGCCACTCCTCCTTCTGCTCCGCGGAGCCGTACTTCCAGATCGGGAACATGGCGAGCGAGCCCTGCACCGAGACGAACGACCGCAGCCCCGAGTCACCGGCCTCCAGCTCCCGGCATGCCACGCCGTACGAGACGGCGTCCAGGCCCGCGCAGCCGTACCCCTCCAGGTGCATGCCCAGCACGCCGAGCGAGCCGAGCAGCGGGCTCAGTTCGCGGGCGGGGAAGACCGCGTCCTCGAACCAGTCGCCCACGTGGGGAAGGACCTTGTCCGCCACGAACTCCTTCACGGTGTCGCGGATAAGGCGCTGTTCTTCGGAGAGCGCGTCGTCGATGTGCAGGAGGTCGTCCATGGGGTGTTCCTCTCTCGTCGGCCCCTGTCAGGGTATTGCCGACGCTCACCGATGGCATGTCAGGGTCGGGCCAGGGGGAATCCCGATGTGATCGGACCCCTTTACCGGGCAGTCTGAAGGCATGAGCGAAAACGACTTCTCGCCCGTCAGACAGCTCCGCAGGACCAGGGACGGCCGCATCATCGCCGGTGTGGCCTCCGGTCTCGGACGCTACATCGGAATCGACCCCAACATCATCCGTGCGGTTCTCGCCGTCGCCGGCCTTTTCGGCGGACTGGGGGTGGGAATCTACGTGATCGGCTGGTTGCTCCTGCCCGATGAGGGCAAGAACAGGTCGATCCTCCAGGACCTGGTCGATAGAAACAAGGACAATCCGGTCTGGCTGGACACCAAGGCCAAGGCGGAGCAGGGCTGGGCCAAGGCCGAGCAGAGCTGGACCAGGGCCACCAGCCAGCGGGGGCCGCAGCAGTCGGCTCCGCAGTACCCGACCCACCAGGAGCCGGCTCCGCGGCACCCCGCCCCCGCCCCCGCCGCTCCGCGGAACTACGACGACCCCGGCCACCAGGCGTGACTCAGGGGCCTGCCTCGGCGCGAACCCTCTCGATGATCTCCTGGCGGGAACGGGTCCAGCGTACGGCCAGCGCGGCCGCGACGAGCAGTCCCGCCGCGCCGGCCAGGGCCACCACGGTCTCGGGGCCCAGCCTGTCGGCGGCGGCACCGCCGACGAGGATGCCGACGCCCTGGGAGGCCAGCAGGCCCGAGTGCACGAGCCCGAAGGCCAGGGCCCGCCGTTCGGCGGGCACGCACTGCACGAAAGCCGCGTTGGCCGCGAGCTGGTAGGCGCCACCGACGCCCGAGACGAACCACAGGGCCAGCACCACGGCGAGCGGTGGCCGCAGCGCGCACAGGATCAACGGCGCGCAGGTCAGCATCGCCATCCAGCCCATGGTGAGCAGCCGTCTCGACGGGCTGACGTACCGGCTGAACAGGAACGCGCCGATGACCGTCCCGGTCGGCATCGCGCCCATCAGCAGGCCGGCGACGAACGAGACCCGCCGCGGGTCGTCCGTCAGCGCGGCCGCGTAGGGGGTCGCGATCCCCTCGGGGAGCACGTAGAAGCCGCACAGCCAGGCGAAGAGCACCAGTGTTCGCAGGCGGGGGTCGCCGAAGACGAGCCTGGCGCCGGCCAGGGTCATGGTCCACATGGACGGACGGCCCGCGTCGCCGCGGCTGGGGGCGGAGCGTCGCCGTACCCCGGCGACGAGGATGAGCGCGGAGGCCATGAACGTGGCCGCGTCCAGGGCCAGTGCCCGGTACGGCCCCATTCCCATGATCAGGGCGCCGCCGAGGGCGAAGCCCAGCATCTGGGCGCCCTGGTTGGTCATGTTCTGCAGCGCAGAGCCCGCGACATATCGGTCGCCTTCGAGCAGCTCGGGCAGGAGCGCGGCCCTGGCGGCCGAGAACGGGGCGCTGAGCAGCACCACGCAGAAGACCAGCGTGCACAGGGCGGGGAACGGGATGCCCGGGATCGCCATGAGCGCGACCATGACCGCCCGGAGCAGGTCGCAGATAATCATGATGCGCCGGCGGGCGTGGCGGTCGGCAAGGGCCGCGAGCAACGGCCCGCCGATGATCGGTGGCAGGTAGGTCAGGGCGTAGACCGATGCCGTGGCCAGGGGCGAGTCCGTACGCTGGAATACCAGCACGGACAGGGCCACTCGGGAAAGCTGGTCGCCGAGGAGCGAAAGCCCCTGCGCCAACCAGAGCGCGCGAAACTCGCCAATGGCGAAGATCTCGCCGTACGTCGCTTGCCGCTCGGCAGGGCGGCGGTGCCGCCCGGGTAGCCGACCGGGCCTGGTGGCCGCCATAGGACTCCGCTGGGCTACAGGCACATTGACTGTGGGTGGTCACTATGTAACCTACGGTGCCCGTTGAATCGCCGACGCGCAACTGAAAGCGACCAACCCCATGCAGGCTGTAGCCGCAAATTGGGAAATTTCAGGCATGGCGCAGGGTGATGTGTAAATGTGGCTTTGGCTACCAGCCGAGCTCGTGCAGTCTGTCGTCATCGATGCCGAAATGGTGGGCGATCTCATGGACCACCGTGATCCGTACCTCCGCCACCACATCGTCCTCGGTCTCGCATATCGACCGGATCGGGTTACGGTAGATCTCGATCCGGTCGGGTAACACCCCCGCGTACCAGTCGCCCCGCTCGGTGAGAGGGATCCCCGTGTACAGGCCCAGCAGATCCGGCTCGGGAGGATCGTCCACGACCACCACGACCACGTTGTCCATGACTTTCGTCAGCTCGGGAGGGATCGTGTCCAGCGCCTCGGCCACGAGCTCCTCGAACCTCTCTCGCGAGACCTCGATCACATCTGCCATTGTGCCCATTGTTTCCGGGTAAGAGACATGCGCATGCATCCCAAGAACTGGACCCCCGGGCTCCGCCGCTTCGCGAAGGGGCGGACCGTGCGCGGTGCGGCCGTCGTCGCCGTCGCCGTCGCGGGCGCCTGGCTGGGCGTCACGCTCGGCGGGGCCGTGCACGCCAACGTCGGACCGGTCGAGATCGGCATGTCCCTCCAGCCGTCCTGGGCGGGGGAGACCGTCCTGGACGCCCACCCGTTTGGCGAGCTCCTTTTTGACACCCACAACGCCCCGATCGCCCTGCGCGTCACCCTGGAGAACATCAACCCCGCCCGCGCCGGGGCGCTCCTGGAGGACTCCCGGCTCTCCGCCCAGCTTCCCGCCCTCCTGGAGAGGGAACTGCGCGAAGGCGTCAAGACGCTGGTACTGCGAGCCGTCCTCTGCGGCCTGGCGGGCGCCCTGGTCGGCACGCTGATCGTCTTTCGCCGGCCCGGAGCGGCCCTGGCCGGCCTGCTGAGCGGGGCCGTCGCGATCGCCGGCACGGGGGCGGCCATCGCCCTGACCTTCCGGCCGGACTCCGTGGTGGAGCCGAAGTACACCGGCCTGCTCGCCGGAGCGCCGTCCCTGGTCGGCGACGCCGAGTCGATCGTGACGAAGTTCGAGTCCTACCGGCTCCAGCTCGCCAAGCTGGTCAACAACGTCTCCCAGCTCTACGACACGGTCTCGGCCCTGCCGCTCTACGACTCCGACCCCACCTCGATCCGGGTGCTCCACGTCTCCGACATCCACCTCAACCCCATCGCCTGGAACCTCATCCACTCGGTCACCACCCAGTTCAAGATCGATGTGATCGTGGACACCGGTGACCTGACCGACCACGGAACCGGGCCCGAGGAGAAGTTCGTCAAGGAGATCGGCGACTTCGGCCTGCCGTACGTCTTCGTCAGGGGCAACCACGACTCCATGGCCACCCAGCGGGCCGTGGCCAGGCAGAAGGGCGCGGTCGTCCTCGACGGATCGGTCAAGACCGTGGCGGGGCTGCGCCTCTACGGCCTGGGCGACCCCCGGTTCACCCCCGACAAGTCCGTGGCCGTCGACTCCGACCTGGAGTCCCTGGCCGCACTGGGGCGCTCCCACGCCGCCCGGCTCGGCGAGGCGTCTCCACCGGTCGACCTGGTGGCGGTGCACGACCCGACGATCGCGAAGGGCTTCTCCGGCGCGGCTCCCATGATCCTCGCCGGACACTCCCACGAACGATCCACCGAACTGCTCGCCTCGGGGACCCGCCTCCTCGTGCAGGGCTCCACCGGCGGAGCCGGTCTACGCGCCCTGGAACACGACGAACCGACCCCCGTCGCGGCCTCGGTTCTGTACTTCGATCGGGAGACACATCGCCTGCGGGCCTGGGACGACATCACGCTGGGAGGTCTCGGGGAGCAGTCCGTTCAGATCGAACGTCACGTTGAGACCGACCCTGGCCGTACAATTTCCCCAGGGCCCACGGTCGCCCCGTCTCCAGCGGGATCGACCACCGGCACCACGACGCCTTGAGCCGGAACACCGCTTTGGCATCGGGATCAAAAGTCCCCTATGCTTCAGAGGTCTCCAGCGGAAGACGGCAATGGAACAGGATGAGAGTCCTGAGCCCCCATCGTCTAGTGGCCTAGGACACCGCCCTTTCAAGGCGGCGACACGGGTTCGAATCCCGTTGGGGGCACCGGCCGAGCCTGGCTCGTCAGGGAAACGGCAGGTCGAAGACCGCCGAAGAACTGGTAAGCTAAGCGAGGCAAGAAAGCAGGGAGCGCAGCTCCTTGCCAAGCAAGGTCCTGTAGAGCAGTTTGGAGTGCTCGCCACCCTGTCAAGGTGGAGGTCGCGGGTTCAAGTCCCGTCAGGACCGCTCCGGTAGGTGTTCGACTCACCGCCGAGGTCAGGTAGCTCAGTCGGTACGAGCGTCCGCCTGAAAAGCGGAAGGTCGGCGGTTCGACCCCGCCCCTGACCACACCATCTGAACAGCACAGGCGCCCCGAGCCGATCATAAGCCGGGGCGTTTTTCGTTGTGTCTGACGACAACGCGCCGGGACTGGCGCGGTACGAGGCGTGAGTACCAACGTCGCCTCCTACATCCGCCGAACAGGGCTGATGCTCTTCATCGACACCAACGTGGCCGTGAAATGACGAAGGCCCGGCTTGTTGCCGGGCCCTGTTGGTACCAACGGCTAAGTAAGCGATTGGCCGAGTTTGCTCAGTGCTGCCCGTTTGTCATCGAGGGAGGAATGAGCATAGATCGTCATGGTGACCTCAATGTCGGAGTGGCCAACGATCTCTCGGACGGTGTGCGGAGGCACTCCCAGGTCGAGCAGGAGGCTCACGCAGGTGTGCCGGAGGTCGTGAAGCCGTACGGCCCCGAGTCCGGCCGCGGTGCGGATCTCTCCCCAGCTTCGCCGGAGATTGTCCGGCTCCATGGGGGTACCGCGCCGAGAGGGGAACACAAGGCCGTGATCCTCCCAGTCCGGCCCGTGGTCGGAGCGCTCCGCGAACTGCCGCTTGCGGTGCTCTTTGAGAGCGTCGAGGCAGATCGGAGGGAGCGGGATGGTGCGTTCGGAGTCCTCGGTCTTGGGCTTGACGAACTGGAGTCGCCCGCCGACCCGCTGGAGGGTTTGGATCACTTCGAGCGTCCCGGCCTCCAGGTCGACATCCTGCCGGCGGAGCCCGAGGAGCTCTCCACGTCGCAGGCCGAGGCAGACGGCCAGGACGTACAGCGCGCCGAGGCGATGACCCGGGGTGACCTTGAGGATCGCCTTGGCCTGGACGACGGTCAGGCCCCGGTTGACCTTGTATTTGGGCGGTGAGACTTTCACGAGCTTGGCGACGTTGCGGTGGATCACCTCCTCACGGACCGCGTTCTCCAGGGCGTTGCGGAGGACGGCGTGGATCGACTGGACCATACGGGGCTGGATCTTGTACGCACAGCAGGTGCCGCCTTTTTTGACGCAGCACTCTGCGGGCTTGCGCGCCTTGTCGCAGCCCCGCTGACAGCACTGACAGCCGTTGCGCAGGGACGTGACGAACTGACGGACCTCAGCGGCGTTGAGCTTGTCGAGTCGCTTTCGGCCGAGGGAGGGGACGAGGTAGCGCCGGATCACGCCCTCATAGCCCTGCACGGTCTTGGGGCGCCGTTCGGCGCGGACGATGCGCTCCAGCCAGTAGGCCAGGTAGCCACCGACCGTCCAGCTCTCGGCGGCCACCGGAACGCCCTGATCAGCCTGCGCCTTGAGTTCGACGAACTTGGTGTGGCACTCCTCGCGTGTCTTGCCGTACACGCTGACACGCTTGATCGTGCCCGCCGTGGTAGGGACGAAGACCTTCGCCTCGTAGCGCCCGTCCTTGCGCTGAACGATCGTCCCCTCACCGTGGGACCGCTTGCGGCGCGGGGAATCGGTGGCGTAACGGCTCGGCACCGAACAAGGCGAGAAGGAAGGGGGCACCGCCGGTCAGACGACCGGCGGTGCCCCCTTCCAGCGCGTCTCGCCACCTGCGGGAAGACGAACGGATCCACATCGCCGACCGGGTGCGGGAGAAGGCGCCGATCCGCCAGATCGCACGCGAGCTCGGCCGTGCGCCCTCCACCGTCAGCCGGGAGGTCCGCCGCAACCGGCATCCCACCAACGGCCGGTACCGGCCGCACGCGGCCCAGGCCCGCGCCGACGCGCGCCGGCCGCGCCCCAAGCCGAGCAAGATCGGGCAGACCCCGGAGCTGCGGGCCTACATTCAAGAGCACCTGTACAAGCGCTGGAGTCCCGAGCAGGTCGTCCGGAGCCTGCGCAGGAGCTTTCCCGAGCAGGCGGAGATGCACGTGTGCCACGAGACCATCTACCAGGCGCTCTACGTTCAAGGCCGCGGCGAGCTGCGCCGCGAGCTGGCCCGAGCCCTGCGCACCGGCCGCACCATGCGCAAGCCCCGCCGCCTGGCCCAGCAGCGCCGGCCCCGCTACTCCGCCCCGATGCTCATGATCAGCGAACGGCCCGCCGAGGCCGACGACCGCGCCGTGCCCGGCCACTGGGAAGGCGATTGCATCATCGGCAAGAACCAGGCGTCGGCCATCGGCACCCGGGTCGAGCGCACCACCCGCTACGTGTTGCTCGTCCACCTGCCCATCGACCGCAGCGCCGAGCGCATGCGCGACGCCCTGGTGGAGACCATGGCCACGTTGCCGGCCCATCTCAAGCGCTCCCTGACCTGGGACCAGGGCAGCGAGATGGGCCGCCATCACGAGTTCTCCCTCGCCGCCGACATGCCCGTTTACTTCTGCAACCCGGCCAGTCCCTGGCAACGCGGCTCCAACGAGAACACGAACGGCCTGCTGCGCCAGTACTTCCCCAAGGGCACCGACCTGTCGGTCCACGGCCGCGACCGGCTCAACGCCGTCGCTGCCGAATTGAACTCCAGACCGAGAAAGACGCTCGACTGGGATACCCCGGCCGAGCGTCTCGCTATGCTGCTCGCAGCCACCAATTGATCATGGTGTTGCGACGACCCCTGGAATTCGCCATTACGGCCGGGGCGTTCTTCGTTATCAGACCCCGAAACGATCATCAGTTGTTCCTCGTCCTGGGCCTTACCGAGGTCGAACCACTGCTGGTGGGCGAAAGCGCCGATGGGGATCAGCAACGCCGCTCCGAGCGCCCACCAAAGAGAATTGACCTTCTGCTTCAAGGTACGAACTGTCAGGGCTCTTGTTGCCGGTGCAGCGACCGCCGTGATCCCGCATCCCATCAAGAACATCGCAGCGTCTGGGACCTCCGCCACTCCCGCAACTGCCGTAATGCCCGATGCGGTGATGCCTAGCGGCTTTGGTGAAGTTTGCTGCTGATCCATTGATGTGTGCGCGTTGACGGTTCAGGGCTTGGTCGACTGCGGTGCCGATCGCTTCGTTGGTGGTGTGGACGCGCCCTGGGTAGTCCTCATACTTCGCCGAGCGCCACACCCGCTCGATGTCGTTCAGTTCGGGACTGCGGGGCGGGAGGTAGAAGAGTTCGACGCCGATGGCGGCGGGCTCCTCGCGGCGCCCTTTGAAGACACGGGCCACGTGCGCGGGGAGGTTGCTGGCGGCTCGGCTCCGCCCCGCGGGCACCGCGGCTGTATCTCTCCGGGGCTGTCGCTACGCGGCACCCGCCACTGTCAGGACCGCGACCGGCAGGAGAAGAATCCACTGCGGCAGCCGGAGCAGTGGCCTCGGCCAGCCGACCGACAGCGTGACGACCAGGAAAGCGACTGCGTACGCTACGAAGTGCACAGCCACGAACCACGCCACCAGGCCGGTCGCCGACGTGTCGTCCGCCAGCGCGAGGTAGACCAGGGCGGCTGCGGAGAGCACCAGGTCGACGCTCACCATGTGCCACACGGCGTGAAGGACGCGCTTGGGTTCGTCTGCGAGTCCGCAGGACAGCAGCGGGCGCACCACATCCCGGTGCCCGCCGACGATGTGCGCCGCGGCCACACCGAACGCGGTGACGCCCGCCGCGAGAAACCAGCCGTTCATCGGCTCTCGATTCCTTTGACTATGACAGCAGCCAGCCGGCCGGCCAGCTGACGGTCGGGGTGCTCCCCGACCAGACCGACGTGGAAGAACACGGCTCCTGCCAGCGTGTCCAGGACTAGATCCACGGGTGTGTCGGCCGCGATCTCCCCGCGCGCCACGGCACGCTCGAAGACGATCAGCAGCCGCTCCTTCGAGGGGGCCAGGAAGTCGCTGCGGATGCGCGCCTTCAGCACCGGATCGGCGGCGAAGTCAGCGAGCAGCCCCGGGAGCGCCGCCGTAGCGGCAGGTGCGTGGAACTCGTCGACCAGGCCCCGCAGCAGTGCGGTCAGGTCCCCGGCCAGCGTTCCGGTGTCCGGGGTCGGAACATTGTCGGTGGTCGTGAACACGGCCTCGAAGACCAGCTCCGGCTTGCCCCGCCACCTCCGGTACACCGTGTCCTTGCCGACACCGGCACGGGCGGCCACAGCCCCGATCGATGTCGCGGCGTAGCCGACCTCGATCACCAGCTCTGTGGCCGCGCTGACGATCGCCTCGTGCGAGCGGGGATCCCTGGGACGTCCCCTGGGGGACGGAAAGGAGCTCATACTGATTTACGATACGGGTCGACCCGTTTGCTAAGCAACCCCGGTCGGCGTCACGAGGACATCACTGCTGCAGATCACCGTCCCACGTGATCGGGACGCCGGCTTTGAGCCGAAGATCCTGCGCAAGCGGCGGCGGCCGGCTGGCGTCGATGAGATGGTCATCTCCCTGTCGGCCAAGGGTCTGACCACCGGGGAGATCTCCGCGCATCTGGCCGAGGTGTATGGCCGAGGTCTCCACGCAGACCATCTCCACCATCATCGACAAGGTGCTGGAGGGGATAGCCGAGTGGTGGAACCGGCCGCTCGATCCGGTCTACGCGGTGATCTTCATTGATGCGATTCATGTGAAGATCCGTGATGGGCAGGTCGCCAACCGGCCGATCCGCGTGGCGTTGGCGGTTACCGTTGACGGCGAGCGCGGCATCCTCGGGTTGTGGGCGGCGACGGCGGCGAGGGCGCGAAGTTCTGGCTGCACGTGCTGGCGGAGACCAAGAACCGCGGCTTCATCGATGCGCTGACGGTGGTCCGCGACGGGCTCAAGGGGCTGCCGCAGGCGATCGAGCAGGTCTGGTCCCGGGCGGTCGTGCGGACCTGCGCGGTGCGTCTGTCGCGTGCCTTCCTCCGCTATGCCGCCCGCCGGCACCGGGGCGCCGTGACCAAGGCGCCGTGACCAAGGCGCTGCGGCCGATCTACACCGCGCCGACCGAGGTCGCGGCTTCGGAGCGGGTCTATGAGTTCTCCGAGGCCCGGGGCGGGCGTTATCCGGCGATCGTCAAGCTGTCGGAGGACGCCTGGGCGGGGTTCGTGCCCCTCCTCAACTTCGGTGGGCGCCTGCCGGCCGACCAGAAGTAGCCGATCAAAGCGATCGGCTAAACCATTTAATTGACAGGTCCGCTGATTGATGACTCGTCGAGACCTGAATCAGTTGCGGGTGCGGATGACCGTCCACTTGTTGGACGCAATGATGGAGTCCGGCGGGAAGTGCCGGTTAATATCCCAGCTGGTATCGTCCAGATTCTCGTGGTTCTGCCTGACGTATTTGAGGTCCTGCGGGGACACGTCGACGATATACCAGGTTCGGGGCCAGTCCTTCGTGGCCTTCGAAAGGTCTCGGACGTATCTGCGGGCCCCGATTTCATCGCTGACGTGCTTGACCGCGTAGTACACAGTGTGCGTTGGGTTCGGCAGCCGGAGTTCCGAGAAGAACCAGTACTCATGTCCCTTCTCGGGTTCGCGGTTGACAGAGAGTTGGAGCTCTACGCTGCCCCCAAGGCCGGGCTTGCCGTCCGTTGGGACAACACCGGTGATGATTACCGGTAGCGCTGCGGGATCGCTCGTAGGGGTGGTGGCCGTAGGCGGGTTCGGCCCAGCTGACCAGCCAAAGTAGTCGCGGCCGAGTGCCGCGACAGCGACCAGCAGTGCGGCGACTGCCACTGCCGTAGCAACGCGGGAGTGGTCCTTGAGCCAGCGGGTCAGCGGCCGTTTCGGTTTTCCGTCGGCGGGCGGAGTCTCGTCAGGGTCCCCGATGGGCGCACTGGTCTGCGGCGTGGTGGACGCGGGAGACGCTTGGGCGTTGGTGGCGCGCGGGTGGGGAACGTCGTCGGACATGGATCCTTCCTGGAATTGGCGGGCACGAGACGGGGGAGGGCGGGAGTTTCCGCTGCTCACCCGGTTGGATCACAATTACCCGCAATTCAGGGACTTGAATACTAAGGGTAGCCTTTTCGAGTCTTTAAGCTACCGCGCCCCGCCCCGTCGGGGCTCGTCCCCGGAGGACCTGCTTATTCGGTCGCCCGTCTCCCGCGACGCTCTGTTCCGGACGCATGGCCAGACGTTGTGCCTGCCGACTCGCATCACTGCGGGCCTCATCATGGGCCGCCGGGCGGCTTGAGACAGCTGAGGTGAACCTCTGCCGCCCGGATATTCGCCACCTTGTGGGCCGATATCCGATGAGGGCTGTGAAGAGCCGTGCACGCCGCCGCCACACGGCTCTTCACGCGTGCCAAGGTGGGGCGTACATTTCATGAAGTACGTGCTTGACGTTCATTGCGGAGTTGGCGCGAGTGAACCTTTCGGAGATCGAGTTCGTCGATCGCATGGGGCTGACCATGGAGCGTCTGGGCGGGACGCGCACGATGGGCCGCCTGTACGCGTGGCTCATGATCTGCGACCCGCCCGACCGGTCCCTCACCGACCTGGCGGCGGAGCTCGGCGTGAGCAAGACCTCGGTCAGCACGGTCGCCAGGCAGCTGGAGCTGAGCGGAATGGTGGAACGCGCCCCCGCCTCCACCCGCGAGCACCACTACCGGATGGTCGGCGGCGGATGGGCCCAGGTCATGCGGGTCCAGCCGGCCGTCGTCAAGCAGAGCCTCGACACGCTCGACTTCGGGCTGTCGATCCTCGGCGACGACCGGCCCGGCCGGCGCGGCCGGCTGGAGGACACCCGGGAGTTCTTCGCCTTCATCCTGCGGGACTCGGACGAGATGTTCGAGCGCTGGAGGGAGTACCGCGAGAAGTCGTCCTGACGTACATCGGCAGAGGGATCCTCAACCAAGGAGAGGCGATGTCCGGCATCGTCGAACGGTACGACATCCCCCAACAGCACTTCTGGCTGCACGGGCCCCGATCGGGCCCGGCGGTCGAGTTCGACGCCCGCACCGGGCTGTGGAACATCTACGGTTACCCGGAGCTGCACGAGGTTCTCGGCGACCCCGTGACGTACTCCTCCGACACCATGCGCGTGGTTCCCAGGGAGTTGATGCCCAGTGGGGATGACTTCTCGCTGGAGGGTTTCATCACCCAGATCGACCCGCCGGAGCACGGCAAGCTGCGCAAGCTGGTAAGCAGCGCCTTCACCCGCAAGGTCGTGGCGGATCTCGAACCGAGGATCGCCGCGCTCACCCACGAGTTGCTCGACGCGGCGCGTGAGCGCGAACGGTTCGAGCTCGTGAACGATCTGGCCTATCCGCTGCCGGTCATCGTCATCGCCGAGCTGCTCGGGGTGCCCAGCGGCGATCGCGCCCTGTTCAAGCGGTGGGCCGACGGGTTGTTCCAGCGTGACACCGAGATCTCGCTCAACCGGTCCGCCGAGGAGCGCAGCGCGGACATCGAGGCCACGATGGGACCGTGGAAGGAGATGTCCGCCTATCTCGCGGCCCACGCCGCCGAACGCCGGCGACAGCCGCGCGCCGACCTGCTCACCAGGCTGGTGGAGGCCGAGGTGGACGGCGAACGCCTGCCCGACGAGCAGGTGGTCAACTTCGCCATCGTCCTCCTGCTCGCGGGGCACATCACCACGACGATGCTGCTCGGCAACACGGTGCTGTGCCTGGACGCCTTCCCCGAACAGCAGGACAGGGTTCGTGCCGACCGCTCCTCGATCCCGGCCGTCATCGAGGAGTCCATCCGGTTCCTGACCCCGTTCGCCCTCCTGGGCCGCGCCACCACCCGCGAGGCCCGGCTCGGCGGGGTGACGATCCCGGCCGACCAGATGGTCATGGTCTGGCTCGCGGCGGCCAACCGGGATCCGCGCCAGTTCCCCGACCCCGACGTCTTCGACCCCGGCCGCGACTCCAACCCGCACCTCGGCTTCGGCCGCGGCATCCACTTCTGCCTGGGCGCTCCCCTGGCCCGGCTGGAGGGGCGGGTCGCGCTGAACATCCTGCTCGACCGGTTCGACGTCCTGCGTACCGATCCGGACGACCCCGTGCGGTTCATCCCCGCGCCGTCCCTGACAGGAGTGCGCCGCCTGCCGCTCATTCCGGGGTGACGCCGGACGGCGGACGCGGCACTGAGAGGTGAAGCCGCCCGGGAGACCATCCCGGGCGGTGATCAAGCCGGCCGGGGTGGTGCCGGCCCTGCCCCGGCCCGTGGTCGGCCCGTCTCCTCGACCGCCGTCACACAGGTGCCGCTGAGCACGCCTATTCGCTTTTACCTCACCAGTATTACTCAATGGACATGTCGCTTAAGTGGTGCGAGAAAATATTTAATTCTGTCGGTGTACGCCTGTTTCATCGTGCCCTGACCGAGGGAATGACTGAGGGGGAAATTTTCGCCTCGACGGGGTTTTGAAGGCGGGAAAGCATGATGGCGGCTGTCCGGTTGACCAGGCTCGGGGGTCGTCGATTCGGTTGACAATGATCTTGTGAGTGTGACTTCTCGCTCACAAAGAGAGCAGGGCGATGAATGCTGACCTCAGCGATGGAAATCAGAGACCCGAAGGTCATGTCAACGAGCTGAGCGGAACGGTGCTGGGGCCGGCTCTTCAGGCTCGCGACGTCCACGGTGGGATTCATCTGCATCAGACGCCCACCCCACTGCCGAAGCCGACCCAGCTGCCGGCCGGCGGCGTCCTGGTCGATCGCGCCGAGGCACTCGCCCTGCTGGACGACATACGTTCCGACCACGGCGGGATCGGCGTGCCCAAGGTGGCGGTGATCAGCGGTCCGGCGGGGATCGGCAAGACAGCGGTGGCGTTGCACTGGTCGCATCGGGAGCGTGACGGGTTCCCGGACGGTCAGCTCTTCGCCGATCTGCGCGGACACGCCGCGGACGCCCCCGTGCAGCCGGCGGAGATCCTGGGACGGTTCATCCGCGCGTTCGGGGTCGCGCCCGAGCGCATACCCGGCGGTCTGGCGGAACGCTCGGCGCTCTACCAGTCGCTGGTCAGCGAACGGCGCCTGGTCGTCGTGCTGGACGACGCCCTCTCCGCGGCTCAGGTGAGCCCGCTACTGCCGGCCTCGGCGAGCAGTGTGGCGGTCGTCACGAGCCGGTGGCGTCTGGCGGGCCTGCTGGTGCGCGGTGCCAGGAGAGTCCAGCTTGACCAGCTCAGCACGGACGCCTCACTGGAGTTGCTGAAACGGACGGTGGGCGACGAGCGGGTGCGAGAGGAGCCGGGCGCCGCCGGTGAACTGGTGAAGTTGTGCGCTCGGTTACCGCTCGCCCTGTGCGTGGCCGCCGCCCGGCTGGCCACCAGACCGCACTGGCCGCTGTCGGAGATGGTGGAGGACCTCACCCATGAGCGACAGCGCCTCACCGCGCTGTCGGTGGAGGACGACATGACGATCCGGGCCGCCCTCATGCTCTCCTACCGCGGGCTCTCACCGTCGGAGGCGGCACGGATCTACCGGCTGCTCGGGCTCTTTCCCGGCGCCACCTTCGACAGCTGGGCGGCCGCCGCCACGGTGACGCTTCCGCGCGCTCAGGTCCGGCGGCTGCTGGGAGTCCTGACGGACGCCAACCTGCTCGACGACGTACCGGGGGGAAGCTACCGCTTCCACGATCTGACGCGGCTGCACGCCCGCGAGCTGGCGGAGCAGGAGGAAACCGAGACGACCCGAGACCAGACCGTGCACAGAGCACTGGACTGGTTCCTGTACACCGCCTCGGCCGCGAGCCGGACGGCGATGCCGTACCGCCGTGTTCCCTGTCAGGCGGTGGTTCACCCGCCCGCCGAGCCGATCGCCTTCACCGGCTCGGCGCAGGCGCTCGACTGGCTTGAGGGCGAGTTCGACAACCTCAGGGCGGCCGGGCGTACCGCCTACGAACGGGGTCTGTTCCCTACCGTGTGGCAGCTGGTCGACGCGCTCTGGCCGCTCTTTCTCTACCGCGGCCATCACGCCGAACGGCTGGAGGTCGACAGGTTGGGGCTGGCGGCGGCGCGGGCATGCTCGGACCCCCTGGCCGAGGCCAAGATGCTGAACCGGACGGGCCTGGCGTTACGTGTTCTCGGCCGGCTGGACGAGGCCGCCGACGACTTCCGCCGGGCCCTGGACATCTGGCGCCGTGAGGGTAATCGGCAACGGATGGCGGGAAGCCGGCGCCGGCTGGGGCTGGTGGAGATGGACCGGGGCCTCCTCGACGAGGCCGTCGTCCTCTTCGAGGAGGCGCTCGACGACTATCGCGCGGCAGGGGAGCCGCGCAAAGTCGCCCTCACCCTGTGCGATCTCGGCAACGCGCTGATCGAGAAGGAGCGGGAGGGGGAGGCCGTCGCGTATCTGGGGGAGGCGCGACGGCTCCTCGCATCCGAGCCCGATCGGTACAACCAGGCACGTGCGCTCATCCTGCTCGGCCGGGCACGGGGCGGGGGATCCGCGGCGGCCGATCTTCTGACGGAGGGACTGGGGGAGATGCGGCAGATCGGTTCGGAGACCGGCGAGGCCCAGGCTCTCCAGGCGCTGGGAGACCTCGCCCTGCGGAATCGCCGGTACGGCGAGGCGCGTGATCTTTACCAGGAGGCGCAGCGGATCCTCGCGCGACGGGGGGCGCGGAGCGGGCGGCTGGAGGATCGCCTGTCACGTCTGAACGGCGTCTGACGATCGGGCGTCCCAGCGCCCGATCACGGTGGGAGGCGGGTAGGAGGTCTTCAGAACGGTCAGCTCCCCGGAGGTCAGCGACGCCGTCACCGGGGTGTGGTGTCCGATTTTCCAGCCCGCGTGCACCACCGCCGTCTGCAGGGCCCGTATCGGATCGTCTGTCCTACGCCAGACATGGAGGAAGGTGGCGAACAGCGCGTCGCCCGCCCCGGAGGTGTTGACGACCTCCCGAGGGGTCACCGCGTCCACCCTGATGAGCAGCCCGTCCCTGGTGCCGAGGAGCGCCCCCTGCCCGCCGCGTCCGATCCCCACCAGCCGGCAGCGCGGGTAGCGGTCGAACACCTTCGCCACCCACAGCTCAGGCGGGTCGGGGAGGCGCTCGTGACTACAGAAGATGATCTCGCCGGCCTCCAGCCACGGACGGTTGTAGGGGTCGGCGAGGTCGGCTATGAGGTGGACGTCCACGGCGATGGGGACACCGAGCCGAGAGGCGGGCGTCACCAGGTCCCGGACGAACTTCGCGTTCGTCAAGATCAGAAGATCGGCCTCGGCGGCCTCCGCGTCGAACAGGTCCCACGGATAGGTGACCTGGTTCACCGGCGTCAGGTGCGGAAATCCCATCCGGCGGCCGTCGGGTGTGACGAGCGTCACGCCCGACGACGATTCGGAACCCTCGACGAACCCGGGTCCGAGCAGGCCCTCACGGTCGAACTCGGCCGCTATTCCGGCACCGACGAGGTCACGCCCGACCACGGTGCACAGGCGTACGTCGTCGCCGAGCGCCTTCAGGATCCGCGCGATGTGCCCCGCGGCCCCGGAGACGCCGCAGGCGAGCCAGCGTGGCGACGACGTGGAGGTGTATCGCACCGGGAACTCCTGTATCCCGACCGACATGTAGAGGCTGACGGCACCGGCGACGACGATCTTCTGAGTCATGCGGACATCCCTCCGGCACACCACGACGGACGACGGGCCAGCCTGATCCGCGCCCTGCAGGCCACGTCGAGTGACCCGAGGCGGTCGGCGGACGAACCGGTGTACCGCCCCACGATCACCGAGGCGGTGGTCAGGCCCTCGAACGGCAGCCGGGCGGCCCGCCAGCCGTACAGGAACGATCCGTAGACCGACGGACACGGATCGGCGCGGCCCGGGAACCCTCCCACCTCGGTGATCGCGGCGAGCCGTCCGTCGCGCAGCCCGGCCAGGCAGCCGTGCCATCGGCTGCCGACCGCGACCTCGCAGCCGGGATACCGGTCCAGGACGCGTGACACGCCGCCGACCGGAGCGATCCGGGATCTTCTCGACCTCACGAGCACGTCGGCGACCTCGCGCCACTCCCGGTCCACCAGGTCGTCCAGACCGGCGACGATGTGCGTGCCGGCGAAGACCTGGACGCCGGGCGGCATGCCGTGATGGTGCCGTGTCCGGGGGAAGAGCATGAGGTGGGGTTCCCGGAGCGGCCCCTCGCGAGGGATCACCAGGATCGCCGGCGAGCTCCGCCTCGGTACGGCGGCTCCGGGCCCGGGCGGGTTCCGGATCAACCTGAGCGCGTGGTTGAGCCGGAACACGTGAATCGCGGCACGTCTGCCGAGCATGTCGGGCCTCCGATCTATTCGGTGAGGAAGGGCACCGCGGCCGGTGCGGTCGCCGGGATGGTCGCGGGCTGCCGCAGGTTCAGCAGCCGGTAGATGAGGTGGCGCATGTTGCGGTCGAAACGACCCGGCGCCGACGTGATGCGTTCCGTGACGGTCCGGTAGTGGCCGGGCCGTATCTCGACGGCGGCCCTGGCCAGCTGGTCACGGAGTGAACCGCGCCTGGAGACCCGGGGCGTGATGGCGGCGAGCGCGGCGAGTGTGGAGGCCGGATCGACGTCGGAGCGCGGGAAGCTGGCCAGCATGATCGGGACCCCCGTGGCCGTTCCGTACAGGGTCGCCGATCCGTGATCCCCGATGACCTGGTCGGCCGCGGCGAGGACCGCACGCCAGTCGGCCTCGGGCGGCACCAGACTCAGCCCGCGCCGCAGGCAGTCGGCGAGCCACGTCCGCACCTGCCAGATGCCGTGCCCGAACCAGACGTTGGGATGCAGGAGTGCCACGACGCGGAACTCCCGCCGGGGCAGTTCGGTGAGCAGCCGGGGCAGCAGCTCGGACCGCCGGCCGAAGAGCGACTGCGGACCCCACGTCGAGCTGACCACGACCAGTTTCCGGTCCGGGCCGACCCCCAGCGCCCGGCGGTACGAGTCGCGGTGCGGCAGGCCGGCGACCAACCTGTCGTATGACGAGTCGCCGATGACGGTGGCCCTCGGTAGCGCCTCCGGGCACGTCCGTCCGAGCCGGCCCAGCTCGGACGTGTGGGACAGGACGATCGCCGCCGGGAGTACGGTGCCGTCGTGCAGCAGCCGTTGAGCGTCGAGCCCGTACGCCACGCGGCCGCCCACGGCCCGGGCGCCGTCCCGTACGGCCACGAGCTTGTTGAAGCCGGAGCCGTGCGGCATGACGATCAGTGGCGCGTGGATCTCGTGAACCGCCCCCAGGCTCGCCGTGATGGCGAGGTCGAACCGCTGCTGGGTGGCCTGTATCCAGGGCACGGACACCGCCCCCAGGCCGTCGATGAACTGCGCGACCCCGTTGCTGAACACATCCGGAGCCATGGTGAACACGACCTGGACCCTCAGGTCGGACTCCACGAGACGGACCGTGTCCAGCAGGCGCTGCCCCGATGTGACGGTGTGGACGACGACCAGGACCATCTTGCAGTCTCTGCGCGTCACCCATCGGCCGGCGTCGAGCCCGATCGGGACCCTGCTCCATTCGTGACCAGACATTTGTTTGTCATTCCCCCTTGGTCCAGCCCTCGGCTGTGCAGGCGAGATCCGTCGCCCTGCCTTGAGCGTTCTTGCCGGACCTTGCGGAAACCCTTGCGGCGGTCTTGTCGCCGACTAAGCAAGGTTCCCGACAAATGGGGCATCGAGATAAACTGATCGCTTACTACTGGATCTGGCTCTCTTTCAGTGAAAAAATGCCAGGCGGGAAGGTAGCTCCCTCGATAAAGGGGCTCGAATGGAATTCCGCATTCTCGGTCCAGTCGAGTTTTGGTCCCGAGAGCAACGCCACGACCTGGGCTGGGCCAGAGAACGCCACGTTTTGGCCATCCTGCTGATGACGCCGGGCAAGCCGGTATCCGTGGATTCGCTCATCCACAAGGTGTGGGACAACACCCCGCCGGCCAGGGCCCGAGACCGCCTGTACAGTCACATCGCCCGGTTGAGGGGGCGCCTCCACGGTATCGACGAAGGCGTGCGGCTGCGGCACGGTTCCGGGGCGTACTTTCTCGAAACAGATCCCGAAAACATCGACTACCACCGGTTCCGCATGCTCCGTTCACAGGCGCGCGCGGTAACGGAAAGCGGCGATACCAATCATGCTTTTCGGCTGTATCGTGAGGCGAATCAGCTGTGGCGGGGAGAACCGCTGGCCGGTCTCTACGGCTCATGGGCCGTCCGAACCCGTCAGAAACTCGAAGGCGAACTGCTGGGCAGCACCGTCGACCGCATCGAACTCGAACTTCTTCTCGGTCGCCCCGCCGACCTCGTATCGGAACTGTACGAGCTGATCAACCGATTTCAATTCGACGAGAAGCTGGTCGAGCTGCTCATGCTGGCGCTCTATCGCAGTGGCCGGCGGACGGAGGCCCTCGACACCTACCGTCAGGTGAGCCGGCGGCTCGTCGCCGACCTCGGCACCGGACCGGGGCCCGGGCTGCGGGCGTTGCACCAGCGCGTCCTCCAGGGCGATCCGACACTGTTGCCGCAGCCCCGGCCCGGCGTTCAGCGAGACGCCCCTCCCAACAACCTCCCCCGCGACATCCACACCTTCACCGGCAGGATCCCCGAACTCAGCCGGCTGACCGGCGAGCGGGCGCGAGAGGATGGGGTCACCGTGCTCGCGATCGACGGCATGGCGGGGGTCGGGAAAACGGCGCTGGCCGTGCATCTGGCTCACCGGCTCGCCGACGACTATCCGGACGGGCTGCTCTACCTCAACCTTCACGGCCACGACGCCCAGCACGGGCCGATGGATCCGGCGACCGCCCTGGACCGGCTTCTCCGTGTTCTCGGTGTCTCGGCCCCTCCCACTCCGAGCAGCCTGGACGAGCGCGCGACGGTCTGGCGGACCGAACTGGCCCGGCGCAGGGTGCTCATCGTTCTCGACGACGCCAAGGGGCACGACCAGATCAGGCACCTTCTTCCCGGGGTGCCCGGCTGCCTCGTCGTGGTCACCAGCAGGCGGCGGCTGGCCGGTCTGGACGACGTCCAGTCGCTCTCCCTGGACGTACTGTCCCCGGAGGACGGGGCCACACTCCTCGGCCGTGTCATAGGCCCGCAGCGCGCGCTCCAGGCGGATGACGTCGCCTCGGTCGTACGGCTCTGCGGATACCTTCCCCTCGCGATCCAGCTGGTCGGCAACCGGCTCCGGCACCGGCCCGCGTGGAGCGTGGCCGACCTGGCGAGGCTGCTCGGCGGAGCCGGCCGGCGACTGGCCGAGATCCGTGCGGAGAACCGTGAGATCACCATGGCGTTCGAGCTCTCCTTCCACGGCCTTGACGAGGGCCAGCGGCGGGCGTTCCGGCGGCTTGGCCTGCATCCCGGCGCCGATCTCACCCCGGAGTGCGCGTCGGTGCTGCTGGGGTCCGGCCGGGCCGACGTGGAGAAACTCCTCGACGACCTTCTCGATCACCATCTGATCGCCGAACCCCGGCGAGGCCGGTACCGGTTCCACGATCTCATCGGTGAGTACGCCCGGCTGCTCTCCGACCAGGAGCCGGAGGCTCAGCGGACCGAGACGCTCAGGCGGGTCCTCGACCACTACCTTTCCGCGGCGGACACCGCGGACCGGCTGCTCTATCCGCACCGGACGCGTGGCCCCGTCGAGGGATTCCGCCCGCCGCGCCTCCATCCCGGGATCGACACCGCGGATCAGGCCCTCGCCTGGCTCAACGCCGAACTGGACAATCTGCTCCTGGTCGTGCGTCATGCCGCCAACCACGGGTGGACGGAGCACGCGGCGCTCTTCGCGCATGTGCTCGGTGGTTACCTCGACGTATGGGGGCACTGGGCGGAGGGAGCCGATCTCCACGCGCGCGCCGTGACGGCGTGGCGGGAGATGGGCGACCAGCCGGGGATGGCGCGCGCGCTGGCCGACCTCAGTGTGGTGCGCTGGCGGACCGGCCGGCACGACGAGGCGCTTGAGCTGGTGGCCGAGGCGCTCCCGATCCAGCGTGCCGTCAACGACGAATGGGCCGTCGCCGACCTGCTCGACCACAGCGGCCTGGTGCACTGGCACCGCTCCGAGTACGACGTCGCCCTGGGCTATTTCGAACAGGCGCTGCAGTCGCGGAGGACGATCGCGGATCGCTACGGCGAGGCCGACAGCCTCAACCACATCGCGATCATTCACTGGCACCGGGGAGACTACACCGAGGCCGCGCGCTGCCTGCGAGAGGCGTTCACCGTGTATCAGCAGTACGGTGACCGGCGCGGTCAGCAGATCGCACTGAACAACATCGGTAACGTCGAGGTCCAGCTTGGCCACTACGCCGAGGCGTTGAGGTGTTATGAGGAGGCCGCGGCCTTCCATCCCCACATGGGCCCTCAGCATGAGGGCATGTGGCTCAACAACGTCGCCAACACGTATCAGCATCTGGGCCGGTACACCGACGCGCTCGAACATTACCGAAAAGCGTTGCGGGCATATCGCGATATCGGCGACCGGCGGTGTGAGGCGGACGCTCTGAACAACATCGGCAGTTGCTACGCGCGTATGGGCAGGGACGGAGAGGCGCTCATCCACCACCAGAAGGCCCTGAGCATCTCGATTGAGATATCCGAACGTTACGAGGAGAGCGAGGCCCTCCGTCATATCGGTGCTGTTCATCATCGCGCGAACCGCTACGAGGCCGCCCTCGTCTACTACGAAAAGGCGCTCAACCTGACGCGTGTCATCGGAGATGTCTACCAGGAGGCCCGCACACTCGACGATATGGGTGCCACGCTTGCCCGCACGGGTGAGACGGCGCGGGCGGAGGAGCACTGGCGGTGCGCGCTCGGCATGTATGAGGACCTGGGGGTCCTTGAGGCCGAGGCGGTCCGAACGCGACTCGATGGGCGAGGAGACGTCGTTCAGTCGTAGTCGGCTCACGAGGACTGCATCAACCCCAAAACGCCCACAAGAGGATCAAGTATCCTATTTGCCTTGCCTCCAACCCCCCTAAACATAACATAACCGAACAGGTTCGGAAAAAATATCAAATATGCCACGTGAGTCCGATCTGACCCTATAATCACATTCGTAAGTATCGCTAGGAGCACCCGGGGAGAAATCGCCCAGGGGGTATTGATTGGAACTTTGGACTACAGGTGAACAGATTTTTCTATGCCCCTTTCATGGTTTGCATGGGAACCATGTTTATGACATATGTATCGCACCTTTATGGAGTGGCCAGCGGTACCACATAAAAGACAGATAGCAAAGCACAAAGTCAGGGGGAGGCGATATCGCCTCCCCCTGACTCATGTGCGGGGGCGCCGTTTCTCACCGGACCGTCGCCGGCGACCGAACATCTGGCGCCTTTCCGGAGAAGAGGCTCACGGCGTGGTCTCCAGGCTCAGCAGGGTCCGCTTCACCTCGACGCCGCCGACGTACTGACCGATGGTGCCGTCGCTGCGCACCACCCGGTGACAGGGCACCACAATGGGCAGCGGATTGGTCGCGCAGGCCGTGCCAACGGCGCGCACCGCCCTGGGGCTGCCCGCGGCCTCGGCGACGGCCGCGTAGCTGGCGGTGGTGCCGTAGCCGATCCCGGTCAGACGCGACAGGACGGTACGGCGGAAGCCCCGCGCGAGCCGGAGGTCCAGCGGCAGGTCGAACAGGTGGCGCCGCCCGGTGAAGTACTCCTCGATCTCCCGGGCGGCGGCGTCCAGGCGGGCCGGGGCGCGCAGCACCCTCGGGCTGACCCCGGCGGCGAGCTGCTCCAGGACCTTCTGGTGGTCCTCGCGGGCGTAGGCCACGCGGACCAGGCCCTCACCGGTCGCGGCCAGCAGCAGCGAGCCGACCGGGGTGTCCAGGGTGCGGTAGGCGACGTCCAGGATGCCGGCCCGGTCGGCCTCGGCGGCCAGGCGGGCGTGCAGCCGGGTCCGGGTCCGCTCGTCGATCGGCGGCGGCGCGGCGAACAGGTCGTGGTCAGCGTGGGTCCGGTCCGCGGTTGTCATCGGAGGTGTCCTTTCGGTAGATCTCGCGTAGGGCGGCGACGCCGTCGGCGGCCGCTCTGCGGGCGGCCTCGGCGCTGCCGCCCACCATCTCGGCCACCTCCGCGTACGGCAGGCCCGCCAGGTAGTGGTAGGCGACGCACTGGCGCTGCTTGAGCGGCAGGGTCTTGATCTCGTCCAGCAGGTCGCGCTCCCCGGTGCCGGGCAGCCCGTCGACGCCGGGCGACTCCGGCACCTCCCCGACGGGGATCGCCCGCCGGGAGGCGGCCCGCACCTGGTCGACGGCCTTGCGGTGGGCGATCGTGACCAGCCACGCCTCGACGTTGCTGCCCGCCCGCAGGCCGGGGTAGGCCCGCATGGCCGACAGGAACGTCTCCGACCAGGCGTCCTCGGCGGTGGCCGTGTGGCCCAGTACGGCACGGCACACGCGCAGCACCATCGGCCCGTGCCGGGCCACGATCACTTCGAAGGGTTCCTGTCTCACACCTGGTAAACGTTCCAGGTTCACCGGATGTGAGGCGGAGATTTCCCGGACGGCGCTCCTGCTGCCGGCCACGCCTTCCCGCCCGAGGGAGGGCAGGGGCCGAGGGGGATCCGCCCCGGGCTGTTCCGGGCGTTCGCCGTGGGCTGTTCCCGGTGGACGTTCTTTTTCGCACCGGCCGGGAACGCTAGTGCGGTGACCGGGAACGTTCACCGGGTTGGGTGATCACGCGGCAAGTGGGAGGGGGCGTCCGCCGAAGCGGATGCCCTTTTCGCTGCGGAT
>NZ_JBEXUG010000051.1:0-34240 GCF_040614315.1 Streptosporangium sp. NPDC006007
GTCCAACGCCAATCAGTGACTCCTCATCTCCCGGGGCTTCCCGGTCACCGTAAAGGGCGGACGGCCCCCGGACATCCGGGGGCCGTCCGCCGTTTCCGGAGACCTTTCCGAGAGGTCTAGGAGAGCAGCACGTCCTTGATGATCACCGGGATCTTGGGGGCGTTGGAGCCGCCGTCGCCGGTGATGTCCTCAGGGTTGGTGATCCACCCGCCGGTGAAGACCTTGTCGAGGATGTCCATGCCCTTGGAGACGGTGCCGAAGGGCGTGTAGTCCGGCTGGAGCTGGGCGGTCTCGTCCGAGAGGGAGATCCAGAACTGGCTGCCGTTCTGGTTGGCCGCCTCCGGGGCCTGGGCCAGCGCGACCGTGCCCTTGGTGTACGGCAGGCCGCCGAGGTTCTCGTCGTTGAAGACGTAGCCCGAGCTGCCCTGGCCGTCGGTGGGGTTCTTGCCGTCCGCCTTGGCCTGGGGGTCGCCGCACTGCAGCAGGCCGAGCCCGGAGTTCTCCGGGGTGGCCAGCCGGTGGCACTTGGTGTTGTCGAAGAAGTTCTTCCCGGCCAGGAAGGCGAAGGAGTTCACGGCGCAGGGCGCCTGCGCGGTGGCGAGGTCGATCACTACGTCACCGTGGTTGGTGGTGATCGTCATGGTCTTCAGCTTCAGGTTGGGCTTGGCCGGCGGCATGCCCACGTACTTGGCGGGGCTGCCGCTGGTGTCCTTGCGGTAGGAGCAGGTCACCTTGCCAAGGTTGGCCGACGCGGTGGGCGTGGGGTGCAGGGAGGGGATCTCGGAGGGCGGAGCCGAGCTGCCCGCGGCCAGTGGCTTGTCGCCGGCCTCGCCTTTGTTCTCTCCCCCGAGGAGGGCCACGGCGGCGGTCAGACCTCCGGCCACGACGACCACCGCGACGCCGGCCCCGATGAGGCTGTTCCGCCTCGGCTTGCCAGTCTGCCGGCCGCGCTGGAGCTGCCGCTCTCTGTGCTCCCGCGCCAGCTCACTCTGGCGGTCCTCGCCGCTCACCGCTATGTCCTCCAGAATTACCGTTACATGACTATCAACTGGGCGAAAGCGTACCGGCCTTGGCGTGTGCTAGATGTAAGTGACGCAATCCGCTCAGTGTGGCTGGAGGGGAAAACACGGGTGACCTGGTGCGCTCCAAGGCCTGTCCGTGGTGAGATTTCCTGCTCGGTGACAACCAGCCGCCCACGAACAGGAGCAGTCGCGTGTTCGATGAGATCCTGGGCCTGCCCGCCCATCCCCTGATCATCCATGCCACCGTGGTCCTGACCCCGCTCCTGGCGGTGCTGGCCACCGTGTACGCGCTGCTTCCGCGTACCCGCGCCGTCCTCACCTGGGCGGTGATCCCGCTCGCGGTGGTCGTCCCGGTGGCGGTCCTCGCGGCCAAGGAGAGCGGCGAGGAACTCAAGGAGGGGCGCTTCGCCTCGGTCGACGACGTGTTCGCCCGGCGTCTCACCGAGCACGAGGCGCAGGCCACCCCGCTGCTGCTCGGCGCCGTCGCCCTGGGCCTGGTCGCGCTGGCGCTCGTCTACGTCTCGTCGCGGGCCGACCGCCTTCCCCGCCCGGTGGGGACGGTCCTTTCGGTGCTCACGGTGGCCTCGGCCGCGGTGGTGGGCTACTACGTGCTGCGTGCCGGGCACACCGGGGCCGTCGCGGTCTGGAGCCCCTGAGAGGTCCCGGTGACACCCGGGGCGGATCCGGCCCCGATGTCCTGACGGTACTGTCGGACCGTGGACAGCCTGTTCGACTCGGCGGCCGAGGAGGCCCACCGCGGCCATGAACCCCTGGCGGTGCGGATGCGCCCGCGCGGCCTGGACGAGGTGATCGGCCAGCGCCACCTGCTGGGGCCGGGCACACCGCTGCGCAGGCTCGTCGAGGCCGAGGCGCCGATGTCGCTGTTCCTGTGGGGCCCGCCGGGGACCGGCAAGACCACCCTCGCCTATGTGGTCGCGGGCGTCACCGAGCGCCGCTTCGTCGAGGTCTCCGCGGTGTCGGCGGGTGTCAAGGAGGTCCGCGCCGCCATCGAGCAGGCCCGGCGCGAGCTGGGCATGTCCGGCCGCCAGACCGTGCTGTTCGTGGACGAGGTGCACCGCTTCAACAAGGCCCAGCAGGACGCCCTGCTGCCGGCGGTGGAGAACCGCTGGGTCACCTTCATCGGCGCCACGACCGAGAACCCGTTCTTCTCCGTCATCTCGCCGTTGCTGTCCCGCTCGCTGCTGCTGACTCTGGAGTCGCTGTCGGACGACGACATCCGCGGCGTGCTGGAACGCGCGGCCGCCGACCCGCGTGGCCTGGACGGGAGGGTACGGCTGGCGCCCGAGGCCGTCGAGCACCTGGTACGGCTGGCCGGGGGAGACGCCCGCAGGTCCCTCACCTACCTGGAGGCCGCCGCGCTGATCGCCGAGGAGGAGATCACCGTCGAGGTGGTGGAGCGCGCGGTGGACCGGGCGGCCGTCCGCTACGACCGTCAGGGCGACCAGCACTACGACGTGATCAGCGGTTTCATCAAGAGCATGCGGGGCTCCGACGCCGACGCCGCGCTGCACTACCTCGCCCGGATGATCGAGGCCGGTGAGGATCCCCGGTTCATCGCCCGCAGAATCGTCGTCTTCGCCTCCGAGGACGTCGGCATGGCCGACCCGACCTGCCTGCAGGTCGCGGTGGCCGCGGCTCAGGCGGTGGAGTTCATCGGCCTGCCCGAGGGGCGGCTGAACCTGGCCCAGGCCGTGGTGCACTGCGCGCTGGCCCCCAAGTCCAACGCGGTGATCAACGCTATCGGCGCCGCCTCGGAGGACGTACGGCGCGGCAACATCGGCCGCGTCCCCAACCATCTGCGCGACGCCCACCACCCCGGGGCCAGGACGCTCGGCCACGGCAAGGACTACAGGTATCCCCACGACTTCGAGCACGGCCTGGTCCGTCAGGACTACATCCCGGAGGAGTTGCGCGACCGCCGCTACTACCAGCCCACCCGGCACGGCGCCGAGGCGGGCTTCGCCGACCGCTGGTCCCGGATCCGCGCCTTCCTGCGCGGCCGGTAGCCGTCGACCGGAGGCCGGGGACCCGCGGGCGGAGGGCCCGGCGGCCGGTCGGCGGTCATCCGGGGGAGCGCGGCGCACGGCGGCGCGGGAACCGCACGGTCAGCAGCCTGGCCCGGGGGGCGACCCGGCCGGCCAGCCTGAACAGGGCCTCGGTGCGGGAGCGGTCGGCGTCCAGGTGGGTGAACATGTTGACGCCGAGGTAGAAGGTGATCGCGGCGTAGGCGAGGTCCCGGGGTGGCATGATCCCGGCCAGCGGTGAGCCGCCGATGGTCCGTTCCAGGGTCTGCTCGACGAAGTCGATCCACGGCTCGGAACGTTTGACGATCTCCTTCCGGAGCTCGGGCCTGGCGATGCTCGCGCCGACCAGTTCGGAGAAGAGCGTGATGTGGCCGCCCTCCAGGTCGGCCCGGTAGATCGCGGTCGCGACCTCGACCAGCTCCTCCAGCGTGCGGGCCCGCGCCACCGCCTGCCGGTAGGCGGCCATCCGCTGCTCGGACGAGTGGTCGAGCGCGGCCAGCAGCAGCGGGTCCACGCCCCCGAAGTGGTAGAAGACCAGCGCCGAGTTGACACCGGCCTCCCTGGCGATGGTCCGGGCGCTGGTCCGGGCGTATCCCTCGGTGCGCAGCGTCTGCGCCGCGGCCTCGATCAGCCGCTCACGGGTCTCCGCGCCTGCCTGCTTGCTCACTCGTCGCTCCCTTGCCGGTTGATCTCTCTAAGCATACGGTTTAACCAAGTGATTAAACCGATCGATGAAAAGGCCTCCCCCCATGACTGATCTTCCAGAGCCGGTGCCGGACGCCCGGCACGAGCGCGGAGCGCGCCGGACCCTCGCCGGGCTGCTGCTCGCCCTGTTCACCGGGTTCCTGCTCTACCGGGTGCTGCACACCGGTCACCTGGAACAGACGACCCTGTTCTACGTCGGCCTTCCCGCCGTCATCGCCATCACGGTCGTGCTGACGGCCAGGCCGAGGACCGTCACCGGGCTGGTCATGGCGGTCATCACCGTCGGGCTGGCCCTCGCGGGGCCGCTGCTCGGCGAGGGGATCGTCTGCCTCGTCTTCGCGGCCCCGCTCTTCTACCTCGTCGGCCTGCTGGTCGGGCTCACCGCCGACTACGCCCGCCGGCGGGGCGCCAACGGGCTCGCCGCCCCGCTGGTGCTGCTGGCGCTGCTCGGAGGAGGCGCGGAGCTGACCGCCCCGCCCCGTGACGGTGAGGTGACCGTGACCCGCGCGCTCGCGGGGACGGACGTGGAGCACGCCCTCGCCGCCGTTCCCCGGTTCGGGCCGCCGGAGTCGCCGTTCCTGCGGCTGGGCTTCCCCCGGCCGGTCCGTGCCGAGGGGACGGGGCTGGAGGTCGGCGCCCGGCGGGAGATCACCTTCACGCCACGCCGCTCCCTCGGCCTCGGCGCCGTCCCCGAGGCCCGCTCGATGACCCTCAGGGTGAAGGAGCGCGCTCCCGGTCGCGTGACGTTCTCGGTGGTCCGCGACACCACCCTGGCCCGCTGGCTCGACCTGCGCGAGGCGGAGTTCGCCTGGCGGGAAGGGACGCTCGGCGTCACCCTGCGCTATCGCCGGACCTTCGACCCCGGCTGGTACTTCGGTCCCCTCCAGCGGCATGCCCTCGGCGAGGCGGCCGGTTACCTGGCCGGGACGTTCGCCCGATGACCGGCGACCCCACGCTGATCCGCGCCCTGGCGCTGACGGTGCCCGTGGCCGCCGTGCTGTCCGTCGTGGCCCACAGGAGACCGGCGGAGCGGGACGTCGCCGCGGCGCTGCTGGCCACGCTCTGGAACCTGCCGGTGCTGGCCGCCGTGAACATCCTCGCGCCGGGCCCGGGATGGTGGCGGTTCCACGCGGAGGGCGCCGTCCACCATGGTGTTCCGGCTGACCTGCTGCTGGGCTGGGCGCTGCTGTGGGGTGCGCTGCCCGGCCTCGTGGCCCGGCGGGCGCCGCTGCCGCTCCTCGTGGCGCTCCTGGCGTGGCTGGACCTGGCGGTGATGCCACTCGGGGAACCCGTCGTGGTGCTCGGCGAGCACTGGCTCATCGGCGAGTCGGTCGCGATCGGACTGGGCCTGGTTCCCGGGCTGCTCCTGGCCAGGTGGACGGCTACCGGCCGCCGGCTGTTCACCAGGGCCGCGATGCAGGTCGCCGTCGCGGGCGGGGCCGGGCTGGTGCTGCCCGTCGCGCTGACCGGGGTGTGGCGGCAGCCGCACTGGGTGCTCGGTCTCCTGGCGCAGGCCCTCGCCGTCCCGCTGCTGCTCGGGGTTGCCGCGGTACGGGAGTTCGCGGTCGCCGGGCGGGGAACGCCTCTGCCGTACGATCCGCCTGGGCGACTGGTGACCACGGGGCCCTACGCCTATGTCCGCAACCCGATGCAGGTCGCGACGACAGCGGGTTATCTCGCCCTCGCCCCGCTGGAGGCGACCTTCCTGGCCGCCGCGGTGATCTCCTTCGCCTACGGGGCCGGGTTGGCGGCCTGGCACGAGGACGAGCGGCTCACCAGGCGTTTCGGCGCGGAGTGGGCCGCCTACCGGCACGCGGTGCGTCCCTGGGTGCCTCGCCTGCGGCCTGTCATGCCGCAGGCGTCGGTGTACGTGGCGAGCACCTGCGGCCAGTGCTCGCAGGTGGGGCGGTGGATTCTCCGGCACGATCCCGTGGGGCTGCGCGTGGTCGCGGCCGAAAGCCGTCCGGGTGGCCCGCGCCGGATCACCTACGAACACCCGGACGGGCGGCGTGAGGAGGGGGTCGCCGCGCTCGCCCATGTTCTGACCCACATCCATCTCGGCTGGGCGCTGGCCGGCTGGGCCCTCATGATTCCCGGGGTGACCTGGTTCGCCCAGCTCTGTGTGGACTCCTTCGGAGGCGGTCCGCGGGCGGTGCCGGCCGTACCGGGGTGGGAGGAGGCGGCGGGCGGGGCGGCGGGCCCGCCGCGAGACGGCATGCCGGGGGAGCGGGGCGAGACGCGGTAAGGTCTCTCCTATTCCAGCCGGGTCAATCGAGGAGATCGGCGCATGCTTACCGCAGGAGAGGTCGCCGGACTGATCGTCGCCATGGGCTGGGCGATCCTGGTCTGCTTCCTGGCCGTGGTCCTGGTCAAGCTGGCCCGGCTGCTCACCGAGACCACCAAGATGGTCGCCGAGCTGGGCGAGCGCGTGGTGCCGCTGCTGGAGGACGTCACGGTCACCGTCGGCGAGACCAACAGCCGGCTGGTGGCCGTCGAGGCCATCACCCGGGACGTCAAGCAGATCAGCGGGCATGCCGCCAAGATCAGCGATGTCACCCAGACCCTCGTCACCGGGCCGCTGATCAAGCTTGCCGCGCTCGGCCACGGCGTCCGGCAGGCCCTGTCCGCCCGAGGGCGCGCCCGGCGGGGCGCCAGGGTCCTGGAGGGACGGCGGCGGTGATCCGGCGGCTCTTCTACATGTCCCTGGGCGCGTTCTGCGCGCTGTGGGCGATGCGTAAGCTTCAGTCACTGCATCCGAACCATCTGGCCCGGCGCGCGGCACGCGGTGCCGCCGGGATCCTGGACCAGGCGCGGGACTTCGCGGGTGACGCCCTGGAGGGCGCGGCCAAACGGGAAATCGAGTTGCGGTCCAGGTTCGGGCTCGACAGTGTTGAGAACCCCTACAACTACCAGGTAAAGGATGGCCGCTGACATGGAGTCGGCAGAGATCGCCCGCCGCTTCCTGCGCTTCTTCGAGGAGCGTGGGCACACCGTCGTGCCCTCGGCCAGCCTGATCGCCGAGGATCCGACGCTGCTTCTGGTCCCCGCAGGCATGGTGCCCTTCAAGCCCTACTTCCTGGGGCAGCAGAAGCCGCCCTTCAGCCGGGCCGCCAGCGCTCAGAAGTGCGTCCGCACTCCCGACATCGACGAGGTCGGCAAGACCACCAGGCACGCCACGTTCTTCCAGATGCTCGGCAACTTCTCCTTCGGCGACTACTTCAAGGAGCAGGCGATCCCGCTCGCCTGGGAGCTGCTGACCAGGTCCGAGTCCGAGGGCGGCTTCGGTTTCCCCGCCGACCGGCTCTGGGTCACCGTCTACCACGACGACGACGAGTCCTACGACATCTGGCATCACAGGGTCGGCGTTCCGGCCGAGCGCATCCAGCGCCGGGGCATGGCCGACAACTACTGGTCGATGGGCGTGCCCGGCCCCTGCGGCCCGTGCACCGAGATCTACTACGACCGTGGTCCCGAGTACGGACGCGAGGGTGGCCCGATCGCCGACGAGAACCGCTACCTGGAGGTGTGGAACAACGTCTTCATGCAGTTCGAGCGCGGGCCGGGCGGTGCCAAGGAGGACTACCCGATCCTGGGCGAGCTGCCCGCCAAGAACGTCGACACCGGCATGGGCCTGGAGCGGATGGCGGCGATCCTGCAGGGCGTCGACAACATCTACGAGATCGACACCACCTACAAGATCCTCGATCGGGCCGCCGAACTCACCAAGACGCGCTACGGCCGCGGCGAGCGCGCCGACGTCTCACTGCGGGTCATCGCCGACCACGTGCGGACCGGCGTGATGCTCGTCGCCGACGGCGTGCTGCCCTCCAACGAGGGCCGGGGCTACGTGCTGCGCCGCATCCTGCGCCGCGCCGTCCGCAACCTGCGCCTGCTGGGCGCGGGCGAGGAGCGCTACATGCACGAGCTGACCGCGGTGACCATCGAGGTGATGAGCGACCAGTACCCCGAGCTCAAGGCCGACGCCCCGCAGATCCACGGTGTGATCGACGCCGAGGAGTCCTCCTTCCTGGGCACCCTCCGCACCGGCACCGCGATCTTCGATGTGGCGGTGGAGGAGATCAAGCGCAAGGGGAGGGGCACGCTCGCCGGAGACCAGGCGTTCCAGCTCCACGACACCTACGGCTTCCCGATCGACCTGACCCTGGAGATGGCCTCCGAGCAGGGGCTCAAGGTCGACGAAGAGGGCTTCCGCCGGTTGATGAAGGAGCAGCGCGACCGGGCCAAGGCCGATGCCGCCGCCAAGAAGACCGGTAACGCCGACATCTCGGTGTTCGGCCGGATCCTGGAGAAGACCGGCAGGGTCGAGTTCCTCGGCTACGACCAGGTGACCGCGGAGACCGAGGTCATCGGCCTCCTCATCGACGGCGCCCCGGTCCAGGCGGCGGGCGCGGGCACCACGGTCGAGGTCGTGCTGAGCCGCACCCCGTTCTACGCCGAGGGCGGTGGCCAGCTCGCCGATCAGGGGCTCGTCCGCGCCGACGGCGCCGAGGTCGAGATCGTGGACGTGCAGTCCCCCCTCGCCGGTGTCGTCGTGCACCGCGGCAAGGTCCGTGCCGGTGAGATCCGGGTGGGCGCCCAGGCTCAGGCCGAGATCGACGTCGAACGTCGCCGCGCCATCTCCCGCAGTCACACCGCCACCCACCTGGTGCACCGCGGTTTCCGCAACGCGCTGGGCGAGACGGCGGCGCAGGCCGGTTCGGAGAACTCGCCGGGCCGCTTCCGCTTCGACTTCACCGCCGCGGGCGCCGTGCCGCCCAGCGTGCTGCGCGACGTCGAGGACGAGGTCAACGCGATCCTGATCAACGATCTCAAGGTCAACGCCTTCCACACCTCCCAGGCCGAGGCCCGGGCGATGGGCGCGCTGGCCCTGTTCGGCGAGAAGTACGGTGAGACCGTCCGCATCGTCGAGGTCGGCGACTACTCCCGCGAGCTCTGCGGCGGCACCCACGTGGCCAGTTCCGGCCAGCTCGGCCTGGTCAAGGTGCTGGGCGAGTCCTCGATCGGCGCGGGTGTGCGCCGGGTGGAGGCCCTGGTCGGTCTGGACGCGTTCCGCTTCCTGGCCCGCGAGAGCGTTCTCGTCGCCCAGCTGTCGGAGCAGCTCAAGGCTCGCAGGGAGGAGTTGCCCGAGCGGGTCGAGGGCATTGTCACCCGGCTGCGCGCGGCGGAGAAGGAGCTGGACAGGCTCCGTTCCGCCCAGGTCCTCGCGATGGCGGGGGAAATGGCGGCAAACGCCGGTGACCTGCACGGGGTCTCCGTCGTGACGCACCGCGCGCCTGATGGAACCTCCCCCGACGACCTGCGTAAGCTCGCCCTCGATGTGCGCGGCCGGTTCCCGGGCGACCGCGCCGCGGTCGTCGTCGTCGCCGGTGTCCCCAACGACCGGCCCGTCGTCGTCGCCGCGGTCAACGAGGTGGGACGCGCGCGAGGCCTGAAGGCCGGCCGACTCGTCGGCGTCGCGGCCAAGGCGCTCGGGGGTGGCGGTGGCGGTAAGGATGACGTCGCCCAGGGCGGCGGAGTCCGTCCTGAGGCGATTGGCGACGCGCTGGGCGCCGTCGAGCAGGCGATCGCGCAGGCGCTCGCCTGACGATCGGCGACGTCTGCGAGTCGAACGCGGCTCGGAGGCAGAGGCAGAGATGATGAGAAGCGGCATTCGGCTGGGGGTCGATGTCGGCTCGGTCCGTATCGGCGTGGCCCGCAGTGATCCTTCCGGGTTGCTGGCCACGCCGGTGGAGACCGTACGGCGAGGCCGGGGCGACCTGGAGCGGCTGGCGGAGATCGCGGACGAGTACGAGGCCGTGGAGGTCGTGGTCGGTCTGCCGACCTCGCTCTCCGGGCGCGAGGGCCAGGCGGCCGAGGCGGCCCGTGACTTCGCGGCCCGGATCTCGGCGAGGCTGGCCCCCGTCCCGGTCCGGCTGTTCGACGAGCGGCTGACCACGGTCACCGCCCAGCAGGGCCTGCGGGCCAGCGGGGTGAAGGCCAGGAATCAGCGCGGTGTGGTGGATCAGGCGGCGGCCATCGTGCTGCTCCAGGCGGCGCTGGACAGCGAGCGCGCCACCGGCCGGCCACCGGGCACGGCCGTCGGGCCACCGGGTGGGAAACCCGGTGAGGGGCCGAGTGGTGGGGCCGCTCGGTGATCTCCCCGCGGTCGTTGTGGCTGCTGGCGGGTGGAGCGGCCGTGGTGGCCGTCACGCTGGGCCTCGGAGGGTATGTTCTGGTCAAGCCGTACGTTTCGCCCGACGACTTCGAGGGGTCCGGCTCCGGCGCGGTCACCGTGAGGATCGACGAGGGCGCCAGCGCCGGGGAGATCGCCTCGACGCTGGCCGACGCCGGGGTGGTGGCGAGCGCCAGGGCCTTCGTCGTGGTGACCGAGGAGCGTGCCAGGGCGGGCAGCCTGCGGCCCGGTCACTACCGCCTCCGCAAGGGCATGTCGGCCGCCGCGGCGCTCGACCTGCTGACCGCCCCCACCTCCCGGCTGGTGCGGCGGGTCACCATCCCGGAGGGGCTGCGCCTGTCGGAGCTGCTCGACCGGCTCGCCACGGGAACCGGGATGAGGAGGGCGGACCTGGCCAGGGCGGCGCAGGACCTTCAGAGGCTCGATCTGCCCGCCTACGCCAAGGGGGCCGAGGGGTTCCTGTTCCCCGCCACCTACGAGGTGGAGCCCGACACCACCCCCGGGGAGGTGCTCGGGGCCATGGTGGAACGTTTCAAAAGCGCGGCGGCCGAACTCGGCCTGGAGAGCCGGGCGGTCGAGGGGGGCCTCACCCCGCTGGAGGCCGTCACGGTGGCCAGCATCGTCCAGGCGGAGGGCGGGAGGGACGCGGACTATCCGAAGATCGCTAGAGTGATCTACAACCGGATCAAGGCCGGGAGTCCGCTCCAGCTCGACACCACGGTGCTCTACGCTCAGCGGCGCAGGAGCCTGAAGGTGTCGGAGCAGGACGTCAAGGTGAGGTCTCCGTACAACACCTATCTGGGGCCCGGCCTGCCGCCCGGCCCCATCGGGAACCCCGGGGAGAAGGCGCTGCGAGCTGCTCTCCGGCCAGGCCGAGGTGATTGGTTCTGGTTTGTCACCACCGATCCGGAGCATAGAATCACGAAATTCACTGATAAAGAGAGTGAGTTTGTGAGATACCGGGAAGAGCTGAACAGATACCTTGGGACGCACTGATGTCCGGCGGAACCCCCTCCGTTCCGCCGCATGTGGCGACCTGCCTCGGCAGGCCACGTGGGGGTGCCCGGCGAACCGGGATGTTTGGCCCGGTGTCCCCCTTCGGTTTGGCAGACCCGCTTGACGCCAGGCCGTCCCTACCGGGAGATTGGCCAGCGCATCTATGAACGATCTCGATATTGACTTCCTGGTCGGCGCCGAGGACGACGATGGGTCGCGGCGTTCGTCCCGCGCGTCCTCCGGACGGCGAGGCCGTCGCCGGCGGCGCCGCCGTAGCCGGGGGCGTTTCCTGGCCCCGATGCTCGCGATCATCATCCTGCTGGGCGGTGTCGGCGCGGCCGGCTTCTACGGGTACACCTGGCTGCGCAGCGTGATGACCCCCGACGACTACACCGGTGACGGCACCGGCGAGGTCATCGTGGAGATCAAGGACGGGCAGAGCGCCTCCGACGTCGCCCAGACCCTGGAGGCCCAGGGCGTGGTGAAGAGCGCCAGAACCTTCGCCGGCGCCATCGCCGACGCGGGCAAGAGCGCCTCCCTGCAGCCGGGCGAGTACCCCATGCGCAAGCAGATGTCCGCCGCCGCCGCCGTCAAGCTGCTCGACCCGGACAGGCGGCTGCTGGACAGGGTCACCCTCAAGGAGGGGCTCCGGCTCTCCGACACCCTGGTGAAGCTGTCCAAGGACACCGGCAAGCCGCTCAAGGAGTTCCAGCAGGCGGCCAGGAACGTCAAGGCGCTGGGCCTGCCCGGCTACGCCAAGGGCCGGCTGGAGGGCTACGCCTTCCCCGCCACCTACGACATCACCCCCAAGATGACCCCCGCCGACATCCTGACCCTCATGGTGGATCGCTTCAATCAGACCGCGGAGAGGGACGGCCTGGTGCGGGAGGCGAAGAATCTCGGCCACACGCCCCACGAGATCATGACGATCGCCAGCATCGTCCAGGCCGAGTCGGGCAACGTGGAGGACATGGCCAAGGTGGCCCGGGTCATCTACAACCGCCTTGAGGGGCGGCGCAAGCTTGAGATGGACAGCACGGTGATGTACGGGCTGAACAAGTACGGCGTCTCCGCCACCAACGCGGACCTGGCCAGTAAGTCGCCCTACAACACCTACATGTGGCCCGGCCTGCCGCCCGGCCCGATCGTCAACCCCGGGGACCACGCCATCCAGGCCGCGCTCAACCCGGCCGAGGGGACCTGGGGCTGGTTCGTGACCACCGACCTGAAGCGGGGCATCACCAAGTTCGCCTCGACCGAGGCCGAGTTCCTCCAGCTCAAGGCGGAGTTCGAGAGGAACCGGAGGAATGGAGGGTGAGGGCGGCCGTACTCGGCTCGCCCGTCGCCCACTCGCTCTCGCCGCACCTGCACCGCGCCGCCTACGAGGGCCTCGGCCTGTACGGCTGGCGCTACGAGGCGATCGAGTGCGACGAGGCCGGGCTGCCCGCCCTGATCGGCGGGCTCGGCCCCGAATGGGCGGGCCTGTCGCTGACCATGCCGCTCAAGCGCGCCGTGCTGCCGCTGCTCGACACGGTCTCCGACCTCGCGGTCGAGGTCGGCGGGGCCAACACCGTGATCTTCTCGAACGGCGCCGGCCACGGTGAGAACACCGACGTTCACGGCATCGTCCAGGCGCTCGCCGAGGCCGGTGTGCCCCGGCCCGGGCAGGCGACGATCCTCGGCGGGGGGGCGACGGCGGCCTCGGCGCTGGCGGCCCTGCGCGAGCTGGGGCTGCACGAGGCCGACCTGGTGGTCCGCGACCCGGCCAGGGCGAGGGAGACCGCCGAGGCGGCCGAGCGGCTGGGCATGACCCTGAGGGTGCGGACCTTCGATCGGCTCGGTACGGTCCCGGAGGCGGACCTGGTCGTCTCGACCCTGCCCGCCGGGGCCGCCGACGGCTTCGCCGGCCCGCTGGCCCGGGTGCCCGCGCTCTTCGACGTGGTCTACACGCCGTGGCCCACGCGCCTGGCGGCGGCCGTGGCCGCCCACGGCGGCATCGTGGTCGGCGGTTTTCCCATGCTGCTGCATCAGGCGGTCCGGCAGGTCGAGATGATGACCGGCCGCAGTGGCGTCCCGGTGGAGGCGATGCGCGCGGCCGGCAAGGCGGAGATCGTCAGGCGGGCCGCTCCGGCGAGCTGACGCGCGGAACACGGCCCCTCGGGGCCGGAGCCGGGATGGTTCGGCGGGCCTGTGTGGTTGTGGTAGAGTAATCACTCGATCGGTCCGGCATGCCTGCTGGACGCGCAAGCGGAGGCTCACCTCCCACCTGGTCGACCGTGAGGTGGACAGGTCAAGGATCACACCGGGTAAATCCGGCGAGCTTACGGCGTCGAAGCTGATGAGCTCATGTGGCCCCGCGTGCGCGACGTGCGGGGCATTTCGCGCTTCCCGACCTGGAAACGGCCTGTGTTCCGCGACCTCCCGGCACGATCGAGTATGTGGAAGCCGCCTGTGAAGACGGCGGCGGATCGCAACCTAGGAGGCCCCATCAGCGCCGAGCCCCGCATCAACGACCGTATTCGCGTCCCCGAGGTCCGCCTCGTCGGTCCGAACGGCGAACAGGTTGGCATCGTCTCCATCGGCGATGCTCTGAAGCTGGCTCAGGAGTCCGACCTCGACCTCGTTGAGGTCGCGGCCACGGCTCGCCCGCCCGTGTGCAAGCTCATGGACTACGGCAAGTTCAAGTACGAGTCCGCGATGAAGGCACGTGAGGCGCGGCGCAACCAGGCGTACACGATCATCAAAGAGATCAAGCTCCGGCCGAAGATCGACCCGCACGACTACGAGACCAAGAAGGGTCACGTGGTGCGGTTCCTCAAGGCGGGGGACAAGGTCAAGGTCACGATCATGTTCCGCGGGCGGGAGCAGTCCCGGCCCGAGCTGGGCTTCAGACTCCTGCAGCGCCTGGCGGAGGACGTCACGGAGCTTGGCTTCGTCGAGTCCCAGCCGAAGCAGGACGGTCGTAACATGATCATGGTTATCGGGCCACACAAGAAGAAGGCCGAGGCCAAGGCCGAGAAGGCGGCGGCCAAGGCGCGGCGTGACGAGGAGCCCGCGGAGGACCGGACGCCGGTCGACAGCCAGGTGTCCGCCCCGCAGGAGTGACTCGCACGACCTGAACCACACAGGTAGTCGCGGGACGAAGCCGAGGCCGGGTCCGGTCTCGCAGTCAGGCATGCCCTTGACTTGGGTTACCGGCCCGGGGCATCGGCACGATCGAGGGAGAGACGGCTGAGATGCCGAAGATGAAGACGCACAGCGGTGCGAAGAAGCGGTTCCGGCTCACCGGCTCCGGCAAGATCAAGCGCCGCCGCGCCAACCGCGCGCACTACAACGAGTGGAAGTCGTCCAAGCTGACGCGTCGTCTCAAGTCCGAGGTCGTGCTCTCCGACGCCGACGCCAAGAAGATCAAGAAGCTGCTCGCTAAGTAACGGCCCCCGGGGAGATAGATACACATGGCACGCGTGAAGCGGGCGATCAACGCCAAGAAGAAGCGCAAGGTCGTTCTTGAGCGGGCGAAGGGTTACCGGGGGCAGCGCTCCAGGCTGTACCGCAAGGCCAAGGAGCAGATGCTCCACTCGATGACCTACGCCTACCGCGACCGCAAGGACCGCAAGGGCACCTTCCGCCGCCTCTGGATCCAGCGGATCAACGCCGCCGCCCGCCAGAACGGCATCACCTACAACCGCCTCATCCAGGGGCTGCGGCTCGCCTCCATCGAGGTCGACCGCAAGATCCTGGCCGACCTCGCGGTCAACGACGCCGCCACGTTCGCGACTCTGGTCGAGGCCGCCAAGAAGGCGCTCCCGGCCGACGTGAACGCGCCGGTCGCCGGCTGAGTCCGGCACCGACCACCATGCGGCCCACAGCGATCACGCTGTGGGCCGCATTCGCATTCTGGGGGGACAGGCATGGCGGGATCCGAGCTGACCAACATCAAGTCACCGAAGGTCAAGGCCGCGCGGCGGCTGACCAAACGGGCCTTCAGGGACCGTGACCGCTCCTTCCTCGCCGAGGGGCCGCAGGCGGTCCGCGAGGCGCTGGCGCTGACGGGTGTCGTGGTGGAGCTGTTCGCCACCGCCGAGGCCGAGCTGCGGCACGCCGAGATCGTCGCCGCGGCCGTCGCGGCCGGGGTGCCCCTGCACCGGGCCAGCGGCGAGGTGATGGCCGAGCTCGCCCAGACCGTCACCCCGCAGGGGCTGCTCGCGGTGTGCCGGTTCGTGCATGTGCCCCTGGAGACCGCGGTCGCCCCCGGCGCCCGGCTGGTGGCCGTGCTCGCCCACGTCCGCGACCCGGGCAACGCCGGCACCGTGCTGCGCACCGCCGACGCCGCCGGCGCCGACGCGGTGCTCTTCACCGACGCCTCGGTGGACCCCTACAACGGCAAGTGCGTGCGGGCCAGCGCGGGCAGCCTGTTTCACCTCCCGGTCGTCACGGGGGCTCCCGTGGCGCAGGCCGTACGGAGGCTGAAGGACGCCGGGCTGCGGGTGCTCGCCGCCGACGGCGCGGGTGAGCGGACGCTGGACGACGTGGACCTGTCCGGGCCGACGGCCTGGATCTTCGGCAACGAGGCGTGGGGCCTGCCGGAGGAGATCCTCGGGCTGGCCGACGAGGTGGTCCGGGTGCCGATCCACGGGCGGGCCGAGAGCCTCAACCTGGCGACCGCCGCCGCGGTGTGTCTGTACGCATCTGCCCGCTCTCAGCGGGCCGGCCCCGCGGCCGGTTGAGGCCCCAGGGCCCAGGGCTGCCGGAGAAGGTGAGAAACCCGCTATTGTCGGCGTTGTAGCGGCGAGGAGGCGGGGTCGTGCACGGCGAACACACCGACGGGCGAAGCACCGGCTCCGACGATGTGATCGATGTGGACGATCTCCCCGACGGCCTCGTGGTGACCGACAGGGACGGCCACGTGCTGACGGTGAACCGGGCCGCGACCCGCCTCACCGGGGTCACCCGCGACCAAGCCGCCGGGCGGCACCTGCGAGACGCGTTCTCCTTCCGCGACCACGACGGGCGCGACTGGTGGAAGTGGCTTGACACCTACGGCGGGCTCTCCACCCGCACCCGCCAGCCCGAGCTGCCGCTGCGCACCCCCGACGGCCAGGAGATGCTCGTGGCCGCCCGGCTGGTGCGCCGGCCCGAACGGGGCGGTGAGGTCCACCGCGTGGTGATCACGCTGCGCGACGCGGGCGCCCGCGCCCGGCTGGAGCGCAGCCGCGCCGACCTGGTCTCCACCGTCGCCCACGAGCTCCGCTCCCCGCTGACCAGCGTCAAGGGGTTCACCGCGACCCTGCTGGCCAAGTGGGCCCGGTTCACCGACGACCAGAAGCTCGTCATGCTGGAGACGGTCAACGCCGACGCCGACCGGGTGACCCGGCTGATCACCGAGCTGCTCGACGTGTCCCGCATCGAGTCCGGGAGGCTGGAGATCCACCGTCAGGTGGTCGACATCCCGGCCAGAACCCGCAGGATCATCGCTGGGCGGGTCGCCGCGGGGGAGCCGGAGGGCCGCTTCCGGCTCCAGGTGAGAGACGAACTGCCCGAGACCTGGCTCGACCAGGACAAGATCGACCAGGTGCTGGCCAACCTGCTGGAGAACGCGGTGCGTCACGGGCGCGGTACGGTGACAATAGCCGTTGAGCCGAACCAGTGGGGAGTGACCGTGTCCGTCCGTGACCAGGGAGAGGGCATCCCGCCCGAGCTGGCCACGCGCGTGTTCCGGCAGTTCTGGCGGGGCAACGCCCGTCGCCGCGGGGGCACCGGCCTCGGCCTGTTCATCGTCAAGGGCCTCATCGAGGCCCACGGCGGCACCATCTCCGTGCAGCGGGGGCCCGATGGCGGGGCCGAGTTCCGATTTATGGTGCCCACCGGCACCCCTGACTTCGCCTGAGCGCGGATGCATGCCCGGTGGGCCTCCCCGACTAGACTCATGGCCGCTCAAGCCCTGGATTCGGAGCTCTCTCTTGTCTAACTACGACCCGGTTGAGGTGACCCCGCTGCACGCCGACGAGATGGCGCGCATGCGGGCCGACGCGCTCGACGCCATCAAGGCGGCGCGCGACCTCGACGAACTCAAGCAGGTAAGGCTCGCGCACGCCGGTGACCGCTCGCCGATCGCCCTGGCCAACCGTGAGATCGGCGTGCTTCCCCCGGCGGCGCGCGCCGAGGCCGGCAAGCGCGTCGGCGGTGCCCGCAAGGCGGTCGCCGACGCCCTCGCCGAGCGCCAGGCACAGCTGGAGGCGGAACGCGACGAGCGGGTCCTCGTCGAGGAGACCGTTGACGTCACGCTGCCCTGGGACCGCGCCCCGCGCGGCGCCAGGCATCCGCTGACCACGCTGCAGGAGCGTATCGCCGACGTGTTCGTCGGGATGGGCTACGAGGTGGCCGAGGGGCCCGAGCTGGAGGGGGAGTGGTTCAACTTCGACGCGCTGAACATCTCGCCCGACCACCCGGCCCGCTCCGAGCACGACACCTTCTTCGTGGAGTCCGTCGACTCGGGCAAGGTGCTGCGCACCCAGACCTCCCCGGTGCAGATCCGGGCCCTGCTGAGCCGGGAGCTCCCGGTCTACGTGATCTCGCCGGGCAAGGTGTTCCGCACCGACGAGCTCGACGCGACCCACACCCCGGTCTTCCACCAGGTCGAGGGGCTGGCGATCGACGAGGGGCTGACCATGGCCCACCTGAAGGGCACCCTGGACCGGTTCGCCGAGGTGATGTTCGGCGAGGGCATCGACACCAGGTTCCGGCCCAACTACTTCCCGTTCACCGAGCCGTCGGCCGAGATGGACCTGAGGTGCTTCGTGTGCCGCGGAGCCTCCGCGGTCCCGGGCAACCCGCCCTGCCGGACCTGCAGGTCGGAGGGGTGGATCGAGTGGGGCGGCTGCGGCATGGTCAACCCGCGCGTGCTGATCGCCTGCGGCGTCGACCCCGGCCGCCACAGCGGCTTCGCCTTCGGCATGGGCATCGAGCGCACGCTGATGTTCCGCCACAACGTCGAGGACATGCGTGACATGGTCGAGGGAGACGTGCGTTTCACGCTCCCGTTCGGGATGGAGGTCTGATGAGGGTCCCGCTTTCATGGCTGCGGGAGTACGTCGATCTCCCCGCCGTCACCGCCCACGAGATCGCCGACAGGCTCACCGCCGCGGGCCTCAAGCTGGAGGCCGTCACCTCCTACGGTCACGACGTCAAGAACGTGGTCGTCGGCGAGGTGCTCGCCATCGAGGAGCTTCAGGGCTTCAAGAAGCCCATCCGGCACTGCCGGGTCGAGGTGGGGGAGGCGGCGCCGCGTGAGATCGTGTGCGGCGCGACCAACTTCGCCGTCGGCGACCGGGTGCCGGTCGTGCTGCCCGGTGGCGTGCTGCCCGGCGGCTTCGAGGTCGGCGCGCGCAAGACCTACGGGCGGATGTCGGAGGGCATGATCTGCTCGGAGCGCGAGCTGGGTCTGAGCGACGAGCACGACGGCATCATGGTGCTGGCGAAGAGCACCCCCGTCGGCTCCGACGTGGTCGAACTGCTCGGCCTGCGCGACGACGTGATCGAGATGGAGATCACGCCGGACATCGGCTACGCGCTGTCCGTCCGCGGCGTGGCCAGGGAGGCCGCCACCGCCTTCGGCTCGGCGTTCCTCGACCCGGCGGACGTCTCCCCGCCCGCCGAGTCCGTCCCGTCCTACCCGGCCTCGATCGCCGACCCGACCGCGTGCGACCGCTTCGTGCTGCGCGAGATCCACGGCTTCGACCCGGCGGCGCCGAGCCCGCTCTGGATGCGGATGCGGCTGTCGCGCGCCGGCGTGCGCCCGGTCTCGCTGGCCGTGGACGTCACCAACTACGTGATGCTGGAGCTGGGCCAACCCCTGCACGCCTTCGACGCGGCCAGGCTGGACGGCGGGATCGTCGTGCGCCGGGCCGAGCCGGGGGAGACGCTGGAGACCCTCGACCACGTCGTGCGCGAGCTCGACCCCGAGGACATCCTCATCACCGACCGGTCGGGAGTGATCTCGATGGCGGGGACCATGGGGGGCCTGCACACCGAGATCTCCGACACCTCCGCCGACATCGTGATCGAGGCCGCGCACTTCTCGGCCGGCGGCGTCGCCCGGATGTCCCGGCGCCACAACCTGGTCAGCGAGGCGTCCAAGCGCTTCGAGCGGGGCGTGGACCGGGAACTCCCGCTGTACGCCTCCTGGCGCGCCGCCCGGCTCCTGGCCGAGCTCGGCGGCGGCACGATCCAGCCGGGCGTGACCCACGCCGAGGTCGAGGTCGAGCCGGTCCGCGTCTCCATCCCGAGCGGCTACCCCGGCAGGGTCGCCGGGACCTCCTACGACCGCGAGACCGTGATCCGGCGCCTGGAGCAGGTCGGCTGCGCGGTCGAGGCCGGTGAGGCCGCCCCCGCGGACGGGATCGCCGCCAAGCTCGCGGTCGCCGGCGATGACATGCTGACGGTCGCCCCGCCCTCGTGGCGCCCCGACCTGACCGACCCGAACGACCTCGCCGAGGAGGTCATCCGGCTTGAGGGCTACCAGAACCTGCCCTCGATCCTGCCGGCCGCCCCGGCGGGCGCGGGACTCACCGAGGGCCAGCGGCTGCGCCGCCGGGTCGGCCGGGCGCTGGCCGCCTCCGGCTACGTCGAGGTCCTTTCCTACCCGTTCGTCGGGGAGCAGGACTTCGACCACCTGCAGCTGCCCGCCGACGACGACCGCCGCCGGGCCGTACGGCTGGCCAACCCGCTCAGCGAGGATGAGCCGCTGATGCGGACCACGCTGCTGCCCGGCCTGCTCAAGACGCTGGTCCGCAACGTGGGCCGGGGCTTCGGCGACGTGGCGCTGTTCGAGACGGGGCTGGTCTACCGGCCGTCCCCGGGCGCGCCCACGGCCGCGCCGGTGCTCGGTGTGGACCGCCGGCCGGACGGGCGGGAGCTCGCCTCGATCGAGTCGGCGCTGCCCGCCCAGCCGTTGCGGGTCGGTGCTGTGCTGACGGGTGAGTTCGAGCGGTCCGGCTGGTGGGGGGGCGGACGCGCGGGCGGCTGGGCGGACGCGGTCGAGGCGGCCCGCGTGGTGGCCGGCGCCGCGGGGGTCGTCCTCGACGTCCGCGCCGACCGGCACGGACCCTGGCATCCGGGCCGCTGCGCCGCTCTGTACGCCGGGGACGTGCTCGTCGGTCACGCCGGTGAGCTGCACCCGCGCGTCGCCGAGGCGTACGGCCTGCCACCGCGGACCAGCGCGATGGAGGTGGAGCTGACCAGGCTGGAGCGGTTGCTGCCCGGCCCGGCGCAGGCGCCCTCCGTCTCGTCCTATCCGATAGCCACCCAGGATGTCGCGCTGGTCGTCGACGCCGCGACCCCGGTGGCCGCGGTGGAGTCGGCGCTGCGCGAGGGGGCCGGCGGCCTGCTGGAGTCGATCCGGCTCTTCGACGTCTACGCGGGGGCCCAGGTCGGTGAGGGCAGGAAGTCCCTGGCGTACTCGCTGCGGTTCCGGGCGCCGGACCGGACGCTGACCGTCGAGGAGACCACCGCGGCCCGCGACGCCGCGGTGGCGCTCGCCGCGATGCGGACCGGGGCCCGGCTGCGCGGGGTCTGATCGGCATCGCGGCGAGGCCCCGGCGTCCGTGGGGACGCCGGGGCCTCGCCCACGACCGGTACGGGCCGGGCTGAGCCCGGAGCCGGTCGGCTCAGAGCTTGTCGATCTCCGTCAGGTCGATGTCGATGTCGAACGGCGCCGGCACCTTGATCAGGTCGTGGTGTATGCCGGTGAGAACGTAGACGTGGGCGACCGGGTCGAGCTCGTAGACGTAGATCGCGGGCCTGCCCGCCTGGTTCTCGACCAGCCAGAAGTGGGGGATGCCCGCCTGGGCGTACAGCGCCGGTTTGCGGTTACGGTCGCGGTCCTCGGAGTCGGGGGAGACGACCTCCACCGCGAGCAGGACGTCCTCGGCCCGGTAGGAGGTCTGCTCCGGGCTGTGCTCGGCCGAGGCGCGGATGACGCTGATGTCCGGCTCGGGCCGCTGCCGCCTGCCCAGCACGACGCTCATCTCCCGGCGCACCCGGAACTCCGCCGGAACGGTGCGGCGCAGGGCGATCACCAAAAGATCTACCGCTCGCATGTGAAAAGAAGCCTGAGGACTCACGAAGACCAGGGTTCCATCAATCAACTCTGTGTGCGCGGGCAACTGCGGAATGCGATCGAGGTCTTCGGCGGTGAACCCCTCGGGCGGAGGGAAGGCCCAGGCGGGCAGCGAGGATTCCGTCATCTCCGGGCTCCGTACATCGACCGTCATGCCCCCACAGTAGCAACGAGGTTCCGTTCCGTGAGCGTAGTTGCCCGAGCCCTTCCGTGCCAGGCCGGTTTCAGACCTCGGTGGCGTTCGCGCGGCGGGCGCGTTCCCTGAGCGCGTGCTCGTCGGTGCGGGCGTCGTAACCGCGGAACGTGGGCAGCGACGCCGCCATCGCCGCGACCGCGCCGACGCAGAGGAGGCCGCCCACGCCCAGGGAGAAGCGGGCCCCGCCGAACTGGGCCATCAGACCGGCCCTGGCGTTGCCGAGCATCGGCCCGCTGCTGTAGGAGAGCAGCTCGATTCCCGCCAGGCGCCCCCTCAGCTCGTCGGGGATGGTCTGGTTCCAGATGGTGGATCGGAAGACCCCGCTGACCATGTCGGCCGCTCCGGCCACCGCCAGGCAGGCGAAGACGCCCCAGGTGGTCGGCATCAGGGCCGCCACCGCCACCGCGGCGCCCCAGACGATCGCCGCGACGATGACGCCGAGGCCCTGCCGGTGGACGTGGCCGGTCCAGCCGGAGGTGACTGAGGCGATCAGTGAGCCGACGGCGGAGGCGGAGAAGAACAGGCCGACCGCCTGGGGGGTGCCGAGCTCGCCGGCGAGGAACGGATAGAGCGCGGTGGAGAAGGCGAACACCATCGCGGCGATGTCCACCAGGTAGGTGCCCATCAGGTCCGGGCGGCCCACGGCGTAGCGGACGCCCTCGATCAGCGCGCCGATCGAGGCCGGGGAGGGGTCCTCGGCACGCCGCGGGGCCTTGACCGGCCAGAGCAGGACCAGGGAGATCAGGAAGGTGGCCACGTTGAGCGCGTACGCGGTGGCGAAGCCGAACGCGACGGCGATCAGGCCGCTGAGGCCGGGGGCGACGATGGCGCCGAGGTTCCAGCGGAAGCTGTTCAGCGCCGCGACCGCGCCGAGCTGGTCGTGCCTGACCACGCGGGGCATCAGCGACTCCAGGCTGGGCCGTTGCAGGCTGCCGAACCCCGCGCTGAGCGCGCCCACCACGTACAGCACCCAGACCTGGGGGCTGGGCAGCATCGCGTTGACCATCAGGATCAGCACCGTGACGCAGAGCCCGGCCTCGGTGTAGAGGATGATCCTGCGCCGGTCCAGCGCGTCCGCGATCGCCCCTCCCCAGAGCCCGCACACCACCATCGGCACGAACTCGGCCACGCTGACCAGGCCGACCGCCATATAGGAGCCGGTGAGCCCCTTCATTTGCAGCGGGAGCGCGACCAGCGTGAGGAAGGTGCCGAACATCGTGATCGCGCCGGAGCCGAAGAGCAGCCGGAAGTCACGGGAGTCGCGGAGGGGGCCAAGGTCCATTCTCAGCCGGAGGAACAGCGCTCCGAGTGATCGATCGGCGGTTTCAGGCACGGACAGACAGTCTTGACGGCGGCTCCGGGCTGATCAACTGATTTTTCCAGCGGGTCACCGCACGTCGGGTGCCGGCGGTCCGGGATCTCCGGGTGGGGATGCGTTGGGTGGGAATCGCCGTAGATGTCGGACGCATGGCCATGCGTGGAAGAATGTCATGTTTTATGCCGTTTTATACGATTTGGTGGTGGCGGACCTCGGGAATCGCCGAGATGATCGCTTGCATGGCAATCCCTGAGGATGCATACTCTCTACAGTAAGTTCATGAGCAGAGACGCATGAATATGCAAACCTTGGGGGGATGGATGAGAGCGGCTATCGCCGGTGCCAGCGGCTACGCCGGAGGCGAGCTCCTGCGCCTGCTGCTGTCCCACCCCCGGATCGAGATCGGCGCGCTGACCGCGGGGTCGAACGCCGGCAGCCGCCTCGGCGCCCACCAGCCCCACCTGGCCCCGCTCGCCGACCGGATCCTGCTGGACACCACCGCCGACGTCCTCGGCGGGCACGACCTCGTCTTCCTCGCCCTCCCGCACGGCCAGTCCGCCGCCGTGGCCGGGCGGCTCGGCGAGGGCACGCTGGTCGTCGACTGCGGCGCCGACTTCCGGCTCACCGACCCCGCGGCCTGGGACCACTTCTACGGCGGCGCCCACGCGGGGGCGTGGCCGTACGGCCTGCCCGAACTGCCCGGCCAGCGCGACCGGCTCCGCGCCACCCGGAGAATCGCCGTCCCCGGCTGCTACCCGACGGCCGTCACCCTGGCCATGTTCCCGGCCTTCGCCGCCGATCTCGCCGAGCCCGACCTGGTCGTGGTGGCGGCCAGCGGCACCAGCGGCGCGGGCAGGGCGCTCAGCCCGAACCTGCTCGGCAGCGAGGTGATGGGCTCGGTCGGCGCCTACGGCGTCGGCGGCGTCCACCGGCACATCCCCGAGATGGAACAGAACCTCTCCCCACTGGCGGGCCGGCCGGTGAAGGTCTCCTTCACCCCCATGCTGGCCCCGATGAGCCGCGGCATCCTCGCCACCTGCAGCGCGCCGGTCAGACCCGGCGTCACCGCCCGGACCCTGCGTGAGGCGTACGAGGCCGCGACCAAGGACGAGCCGTTCCTGCGGCTGCTGCCCGAGGGCCGGTGGCCCGCCACCTCGATGACCCTCGGCGCCAACACCGCGGCCCTTCAGGTCGCCCTGGACGAGCGCGCCGGTCGCGTCGTCGCCGTCGTCGCCGTCGACAACCTCACCAAGGGCACCGCCGGAGGCGCGATCCAGAGCGCCAACCTCGCCCTCGGCCTGCCAGAAGAGCTCGGCCTTCCTCTCAACGGAGTCGCCCCATGAGTGTGACCGCCCCCCTCGGCTTCCGGGCAGCGGGCATCGCCGCCGGCATCAAGTCCGGTGACGCCCGCGATCTGGCGCTGGTCGTCAACGACGGCCCGTCACGCGCCGCGGCAGGTGTCTTCACGGGCAACCGGGTCAAGGCCGCGCCGGTCCTCTGGTCCCAGCAGGTGCTGGCCGGCGGACGGGTCCGGGCCGTCGTGCTCAACTCCGGCGGGGCCAACGCCTGCACCGGCCCGCTCGGCTTCCAGGACACCCACGCCACCGCGGAGAGGGTCGCCGGCGCGCTCCAGGAGTCGGCGGGCGAGATCGCGGTCTGCTCCACCGGCCTGATCGGCGAGCGGCTGCCGATGGACGCCCTGCTCGGCGGGGTGGACCTCGCGGCCTCCCAGCTCAGCAGGGACGGCGGCCTGGCGGCGGCGGACGCCATCCGTACCACCGACACCGTCTCCAAGATCTCCTTCAGGCGGGGCGAGAGCGGCTACATGGTCGGCGGCATGGCCAAGGGCGCGGGCATGCTCGCCCCCGGCCTGGCCACCATGCTCTGCGTGATCACCACCGACGCCGACGTGCCCGCCGGGCAACTCGACACGGTGCTCCGCGAGGCGACCAGGCTGACCTTCGATCGGCTCGACGCCGACGGCTGCATGTCCACCAACGACACCGTGCTGCTGCTGGCCGGCGGCGCCTCCGGGGTCGTCCCCGACCTCGGAGAGTTCGGGCAGGTGATCCGCGCGGTCTGCACCGACCTCGCCCGCCAGATGCTGGTGGACGCCGAGGGCGCCACCAAGGCGATCGCGGTCGAGGTCGTCGGCGCGGCCGCGGAGGCGGACGCCCTGACCGTCGCCCGCGCGGTCTCCCGTTCGAACCTGCTCAAGTGCGCCATCCACGGCGAGGATCCCAACTGGGGCCGGGTGCTTTCGGCGGTCGGCACCACCGACGCCGTCTTCGAGGCCGAGCGGCTCAACGTGGCCATCAACGGCGTCTGGATCTGCCGGGGCGGAGCCGCCGGCGACGACCGCTCCAAGGTGGACCTGCGCCCCCGCGACGTGACGATCACCGTTGACCTGTCCGCGGGCCCGCACTCGGCCACGATCCACACCACCGACCTCACCGCGGCCTACGTTCACGAGAACTCGGCGTACTCCTCATGAGGACCCACGAGGCCCTGGCCAAGACACACACGCTGATCGAGGCGCTGCCCTGGCTCGCCCGCTTCCACGGCGCGACCGTCGTCGTCAAATACGGCGGCAACGCGATGACCGAGGAGCACCTCCGGGAGAAGTTCGCCGCGGACGTCGTCTTCCTGCGGTACGCCGGGCTCAGACCGGTGATCGTTCACGGCGGTGGCCCGCAGATCAACGCCCAGCTCGGCAGGCTCGGCATCGAGTCCACCTTCACCGCCGGTCTCAGGGTCACCACCCCCGAGACCATGCAGGTCGTCAGGATGGTGCTGGTCGGCCAGGTCAACCGGGACGTGGTCGGCCTGATCAACCGGCACGGGCCGTTCGCCGTCGGCATGTCCGGCGAGGACGCGCACCTGTTCACCGCGGTCCGCAAGCACGCCGTCGTGGACGGCGTCACCGTGGACATCGGCCAGGTCGGCGACATCGTCGACGTCCAGGCCGGGGCCGTGCGGGCCCTGCTGGACGACGGGCGCATCCCGGTGGTCTCCTCGATCGCGCGCGGCGAAGACGGCGGCGTCTACAACGTCAACGCCGACACCGCCGCCGCCGCGCTCGCCGTGGCGCTCCAGGCGGCCAAGCTGATCGTCCTCACCGACGTCGAGGGCCTCTACCGCGACTGGCGCCCCGACGCGGGGGAGGAGGGCGACGAGGTCATCGGGCAGCTGTCGGCCACCGAGCTCCACGACCTCCTGCCCGGCCTGTCCAGCGGGATGGTGCCCAAGATGGAGGCGTGCCTGACCGCGGTGCGGGGAGGGGTACCCCAGGCGCACGTCCTGGACGGCAGGGTGCCCCACTCGATACTGCTGGAGATCTTTACCGACGAGGGCGTCGGCACCATGGTGGTGCCCGACGCCACCGGGACACCGGCCGGGCCGGCCCCGGTAAGGCGGCCGGCCGCCGCCCAGCTGAACGGGAGCGACAAGTGACCAAGCACGAGTCCAGCGTCTCCGCCGCGCTCGGCGAGCGCTTCGAGGCCGTCTTCATGCCGACCTACGGCCTGCCCCCGGTGGCGCTGGTGCGCGGTGAGGGCTCGACGGTCTGGGACGCCGACGGCGGCGAGTACCTCGACCTGATCGGCGGCATCGCGGTCAGCTCGCTCGGCCACGCCCACCCCGCGCTGGTGGAGGCCGTCTCCCGGCAGGTCGCCACGCTCGCGCACACCAGCAACCTGTTCCTGCACGAGCCGGAGGTGCTGCTCGCCGAACGACTGATCGGCCTGCTCGGCGCCCCGGCCAGGGTGTTCCTCACCAACTCCGGCACCGAGGCCAACGAGGCGGCGCTCAAACTCGCCATCAAGTACGGCAGGACGAACGGTCGCACCTACTTCGTGGCCGCGGAGAACGCCTTCCACGGCCGGACCCTGGGCGCGCTCTCGCTGACCGGCAAGCCGTCGATCCGCGATCAGTTCGGCCCGTTCCCGGTGGACGTCCGCTTTGTCCCCTACGGCGACGCCGACGCGCTGAAGAACGCCGTCACCCAGGAGTGCGCCGCGGTCTTCCTCGAACCCACCCAGGGTGAGGCCGGGGTCGTCTCGCCGCCCGACGGCCACTTCAGGGCCGCCAGGGAGATCTGTGACGCGGCCGGCGCACTGCTGGTCGCCGACGAGATCCAGTCCGCGATCGGCCGTACCGGGCACTGGTTCGCCCATCGGCACGACGGTGTCCTGCCCGACGTGCTCACCCTGGCCAAGGGCCTCGGTGGCGGCATGCCGATCGGCGCCTGCGTCGGCTTCGGCCCGGCGGGCACGGTCCTGGCCAAGGGCGACCACGGCTCCACCTTCGGCGGCAACCCCGTCTCGGCCGCCGCCGCGCTCGCCGTACTCGACACGATCGAGCGCCAGGGCCTGCTGGAACACGTCAGGACGGTTGGCGCCCGGCTGGCCGGCGGCATCGCCGCGATCGGCCACCCCCTGCTCGCGGGCGTCCGCGGCCGGGGTCTCTGGCTGGCCGTCCTCCTCACCTCCGGCCGCTCCGAGCGGGTCCAGACCGCCGCGCGGCAGGCCGGTTTCCTGGTCAACGCCGTACAGCCCGACGCGGTACGGCTCGCGCCCCCGCTCGTGATCACCGCTGAGCAGGCCGACGCCTTCGTGGCAGCCCTCCCCTCCATCCTTGAGGCGGCCTCCCATGACTAGGCGCCGCGCGGACTCGCCGCGGATCAGGCACTTCCTGCGGGACGACGACCTGTCGCCCGCGGAGCAGGCCGAGGTGCTCGACCTGGCCGAGGCCATGAAGAAGGACCGGCACGGCTACCGTTCCTTCGAGGGGCCGCGGACCGTCGCCGTGCTCTTCGACAAACCCTCCACCCGCACCAGGGTCTCCTTCGCGGTGGGCATCGGTGAACTCGGCGGCCTGCCGCTGATCGTCGACGCCGGATCCTCGCAACTGGGCCGGGGCGAGTCCATCGAGGACACCACCCGGGTCCTGGAGCGCCAGGTCGGCGCGATCGTGTGGCGGACGGCGGGGCAGGAGAGGATCGAGGCCATGGCCTCGGTGTCGTCGGTACCGGTGGTCAACGCGCTCACCGACGACTTCCACCCCTGCCAGATCCTCGCCGACCTGCAGACCGTGCGGGAGCGCTTCGGCCGCACCGCCGGACTCACCCTGGCCTACTTCGGGGACGGCGCCAACAACATGGCGCACTCCTACCTGCTCGGCGGAGCCGTCGCCGGTATGCACGTGCGGATCGCCGCCCCGGCCGGCTACCAGCCGGACCCCGAGATCCTGCGCCGAGCCGGTGAGATCACCGCGAGAACCGGCGGGTCGGTCGCCGTGCTGCCCGACGCCGAGGTGGCGGCCACCGGAGCCGAGGTGATCGCCACCGACACCTGGGTCTCGATGGGCCAGGACGGCAGGGAGCGGCGGATCGCCGACCTGACGCCCTTCCAGGTCAACGCCGAGGTGATGAGCCGGGCGGCATCGGAGGCGATCGTCCTGCACTGTCTGCCCGCCTACCGGGACCTGGAGATCTCCGCCGACGTCCTCGACGGTCCGCGGAGCCTGGTGTGGGACCAGGCGGAGAACCGGCTGCACGCCCAGAAGGCACTGCTGTACTGGCTGGTCTCGGCGGCAGGGGCGGACGAAGGCGCCGGGGGACGACGGGGATCGCCCGTCACGGTGTCCGGGGGAGCCGGGAAGATGGAAGAGTCGGGGGAGTACGGAGAGTCCGCGGAGGAGGCCCCATGACGATCCCGATGACCAAAGTCGCCCGCCAGGCCCGGATCGCCGAGCTCCTCGCCCGGCAGCCGGTCCGCTCCCAGCCCGATCTCGCCAAACTCCTGCTGGAGAGCGGGGTCGAGGTCACCCAGGCCACCCTCTCCCGCGACCTGGACGAGCTCGGCGCGCTGAAACTGCGCGCCGAGGACGGCTCCCTGGTCTACGCCCTGCCGGGTGAGGGAGGCAGCCGGATCCCGCTGGCCCGGCTCGGCGGCGGAGAGTCACCGGCCGCCCGGCTGAGCCGGATCGCCGAGGAACTGCTCGTCTCCGCCGACGCGTCCGCCAACCTGGTGATCGTTCGCACGCCACCCGGCGCCGCGCAGTTCCTCGCCTCCGCCATCGACCACGCCGAGTGGAAGTCCATTCTCGGCACGGTGGCCGGGGACGACACGATCCTCGTCATCAGCCGTGACCCGATGGGCGGGGAGGCGGTCGCCAAGGCCCTGCTCCGGCACGCCGACCGACGTATCTAGCCCGCTCGCGCGGGCCGCTCAGCTCCACCCGAACACCTGTGACACAGAGACTCTGGAGATATTGATCATGACTGACCGGGTCGTACTCGCCTTCTCGGGCGGACTCGACACCTCCGTTGCCATCCCGTTCCTCGCCGAGAAGACCGGCGCCGAGGTCGTCGCCGTGGCCGTCGACGTCGGCCAGGGCGGCGAGGACATGGAGGTCATCCGCAAGCGGGCCATCGACTGCGGCGCCGTCGAGTCCGTCGTCGTGGACGCCCGCGAGGAGTTCGCCGCGGACTTCTGCGTGCCCGCCCTGCAGGCCAACGCCCTCTACATGGACCGCTACCCGCTGGTCTCCGCGCTGTCCCGCCCGCTGATCGTCAAGCACCTGGCCGCGGCGGCCAAGCAGTTCGGCGGTACCCACGTCTCGCACGGCTGCACCGGCAAGGGCAACGACCAGGTCCGGTTCGAGGCCGGCCTGGCCGCGCTCTTCCCCGAGCTCAAGGTCATCGCCCCGGCCCGGGACTACGCCTGGACCCGGGACAAGGCGATCGCCTACGCCGAGGAGAAGAACCTCCCCATCGAGACCAGCAAGAAGAACCCGTACTCCATCGACCAGAACATCTGGGGCAGGGCGGTCGAGACCGGCTTCCTAGAGGACATCTGGAACGGTCCCGTCGAGGACGTCTACTCCTACACCGCCGACCCGGCCGAGCCGCGCGAGGCCGACGAGGTCATCATCAGCTTCGTCAAGGGCGTCCCCGTCGCGCTTGACGGCCGGCACCTCACCCCGTTCCAGATCGTCTCCGAGCTCAACCGCCGCGCCGGCGCCCAGGGCGTCGGCAGACTCGACATGGTCGAGGACCGGCTCGTCGGCATCAAGTCCCGCGAGATCTACGAGGCGCCGGGCGCCATCACGCTGATCACCGCGCACATGGAGCTGGAGAACGTCACCGTGGAGCGGGACCTCGCCCGGTTCAAGCGGTCGGTGGACCAGCGCTGGGGCGAGCTCGTCTACGACGGCCTGTGGTTCTCCCCGCTCAAGAAGGCCCTGGACGTCTTCATCGCCGAGGCACAGCAGCACGTCACCGGCGAGATCCGGATGACCCTGCACGGGGGCCGGGCCACGGTCACCGGCCGACGCTCCGAGGCGTCGCTCTACGACTTCAACCTCGCCACCTACGACACCGGCGACACCTTCGACCAGTCTCTGGCCAAGGGCTTCGTCGAGCTGTGGAGCCTGCCCTCCAAGATCGCCGCGGCCCGGGACGCCCGTCCGGCCTGATTGGGCTAAGGTCGCGGATTGAATGGGGAGGAGAACAACGGTGACTGATGGTGGTAAGCCGATGCGGCTGTGGGGCGGCCGGTTCGAAGGAGGTCCGGCCGACGCGCTGACCAGGCTCTCGGTGAGCGTCCACTTCGACTGGAGGCTCGTGCCGTACGACCTGCTGGCGTCGCGCGCGCACGCCCGGGTGCTGCGCCGCGCCGGCCTGCTCACCGAGGACGAGCTGGGACGTATGATCGGCGCCCTGGACGACCTTGAGCGGGCCTGCAAGGCGGGCGAGTTCCGGCCGACCGTGGCCGACGAGGACGTCCACACAGCGCTGGAGCGCGGTCTGCTGGAACGCCTCGGCACGCTCGGCGGCAAGCTCCGCGCGGGGCGCAGCCGCAACGACCAGGTCGCCACCGATCTGCGGCTCTACCTCCGCGACCATGTCAGGCACATCGTGTCCCGGCTGGTCGAGCTGGAGACCGCGCTGATGAGCCAGGCCGAACAGCACGCCGAGACGGCGGCCCCCGGCATGACCCACCTGCAGCACGCCCAGCCGGTCTCCTTCGGCCACCAGCTCCTGGCCCACGTCCACGCCTTCGCCCGCGACATCGATCGGCTGCGCGACTGGGACCGGCGCGCGGCGGTCTCCCCGCTCGGCTCCGGAGCGCTGGCCGGATCGTCCCTGCCGCTGGATCCGCAGGCCGTGGCCAGGGAACTGGGCTTCGACTCCGCCGCGCCCAACTCGATGGACGCGGTCGCCGACCGTGATTTCGCCGCCGAGTTCCTGTTCGACGCGGCGATGATCGGCATGCACCTGTCGCGGCTGGGCGAGGAGATCGTCCTGTGGGCCTCGCAGGAGTTCCGCTGGATCGAGATGGACGACGCCTACTCCACCGGCTCATCGATCATGCCGCAGAAGAAGAACCCGGACGTGGCCGAGCTCGCCCGGGGCAAGAGCGGCCGCCTCATCGGCAACCTCACGGCGTTGCTGACCACCCTCAAGGGCCTGCCGCTGACCTACAACCGCGACCTCCAGGAGGACAAGGAGCCGGTGTTCGACTCCGTCGACACCCTGCTGCTGGTTCTGCCCGCCGTGGCCGGCCTGGTCGCCACCATGCGCGTCAACACCGCCAAGCTGGCGGCCTCGGCCCCCGACGGGTTCGCGCTCGCCACCGATCTGGCCGAACTGCTGGTCCGCAAGGGTGTGCCGTTCCGCGAGGCGCACGAGGCGGTCGGCCACCTGGTGGTCTGGTGCCAGGTCAACGACAAGGACTTCGACCAGCTCACCGACGACGAGCTGGCCAAGGTCTCGCCGCACTTCACCCCCGACTCCCGTGAGGTGCTCTCGGTTCCGGGGGCTCTGGCGGCCCGCAAGGCACACGGCGGCACGGCCCCGGACCGGGTCCGCGACCAGCTCGTCGAGCTGAGGGAGACCGTCGACGGTCAGGCCGGATGGGCGAACGGGGGCTGACAGCCGGTGACGGGCCCGGCGGGCACCCGCCCGCCGGGTCCATGCCACTGACCCGAGACTTCTTCGACCGGCCGGGGCACGAGGTCGCCCCCGACCTGCTGGGACGGGTGATCACCCACGGGCCGGTCTCGATCCGCCTCACCGAGGTCGAGGCGTACGGCGTGCCCGGACAGGATCCCGCGTCCCACACCTTCCGAGGCCGGACCCCGCGCAACGCGGTGATGTTCGGGCCGCCGGGGCACCTGTACGTCTACTTCACCTACGGCATGCACTTCTGCGCCAACCTCGTCTGCCTGCCCGAGGGGGTCGGCTCGGGGGTGCTGCTGCGGGCCGGTGAGGTGATCTCCGGGCGCGAGGTCGCCATGGCCCGCCGCACGGCCGGTGCGAGCCGTACCGTCACCGGTCGCGACCTCGCGCGCGGTCCCGCCCGGCTGGCCGTGGCGCTCGGCTTCGCGAGGGAGCACAACGGTCTCGACGCCTGCCCGCCCGGCCCGATCGCCGTGCTGGAGGGCGAACCCGCCGGGCCCGTGTCGATCAGGTCGGGACCGCGCGTCGGGATCTCCAGGGCGCGGGAGACGCCCTGGCGGTTCTGGATAGACGGAGACCGCACGGTCTCCCCCTACCGGCTTCACGTTCCGCGCCGCCGGTAGGTCTCTCACCCCGTTCGCCTGGACGCGCCCGGTTCCGGCCTGGACGCGCCGTCCGGGGAGTTCACGCTGGTCGTCTGGGTGCGGTGAGGTTTCCGGGTGGCGGAGTGGTGTCGTGATCGGGCAGGCTGTAGACGAAGCCGTATGTGATCCTTCGAGCATTGGAAAGCAAAGATCGTGACCGACATTCTGGATGACCTCGCCTGGCGCGGCTTGATCGCGCAGTCCACCGACGTCGACGCCCTGCGCGCGGCGATGGCCGAGGGTCCGATCACGGTCTATTGCGGCTTCGACCCGACCGCGCCCTCACTGCACGTCGGCAACCTGGTCCCGCTGCTGACCCTTACCCGCATGCAGCGGGCGGGTCACCGGATCATCGGCCTGGTCGGTGGTGCGACGGGCCTGATCGGCGACCCCAGCGGCCGGAGCACCGAGCGCTCGCTCAACTCCTCCGACACCGTCGCCGAATGGGTCGCGCGCATCCGCGTCCAGCTGGAGAGGTTCCTCGACTTCTCCGAGGAGAGCGGGGGGATCCTGGTCAGCAACCTCGACTGGACCGAGAACATGTCCGCGATCGACTTCCTGCGTGATGTCGGCAAGCACTTCCCGGTCAACCGCATGCTCGCCCGTGAGTCGGTCTCCGCCCGGCTCGGCGGCGAGGGGCTCAGCTACACCGAGTTCAGCTACCAGATCCTGCAGGCCAACGACTATCTGGAGCTGAACAGGCGGTACGGGTGCGCGCTGCAGATCGGCGGCAGCGACCAGTGGGGCAACATCACCGCGGGCACCGACCTGGTCCGCAGGGTTACCGGCGGCCACGTGCACGCGCTGACCGTACCGCTGATCACCAAGGCCGACGGGACCAAGTTCGGAAAGACCGCCGGCGGCGCGGTGTGGCTCAACCCGGAGATGACCTCGCCGTACGCGTTCTACCAGTTCTGGCTGAACGCCGACGACCGAGATGTGGTGAAGTTCCTGAAGATCTACAGCTTCAGGTCCCGGGAGGAGATCGAGCGGCTGGAGAAGGCGGCGGTCGAACGGCCCGCCGCACGCGAGGCCCAGCGCGCGCTCGCGACGGAGTTCACCACGTTGCTGCACGGTGCCGACGAGTGCGCCGCGGTGGTCGCGGCCTCGGCGGCCCTGTTCGGTCAGGGCTCGCTGGAGGGCCTGCCCGCGCGGACGCTGGGAGAGGCGCTCGCTGAGGTGCCGCGCGCCGAGATCTCGGTGCTGGGAGCCTCGTTCGTCGACCTGCTCGCCCAGAGCGGGCTGGTGGAGTCGAAGTCCGCAGCCCGCCGGGCGGTCAAGGAGGGCGGCGCCTACCTCAACAATGTGAAGATCACCGATGAGGGCTACGTGCCGTCGGCCGAGGACCTGCTGCACGGGCGTTTCCTGGTGCTCCGCCGGGGCAAGCGCTCCGTTGGAGGGGTCGAGCTCGTCGCCGCTTGAGCCTCCGTGCGCTCTCATGTCACCTGTGTGATCGTGTGCGGCTCTGGTGATTCGTGAGGTGAACGCCCCGGCTTTGGCCGGGGCGTTCACTGTTTAGATCGGTAACGTTTGGGTAGCGAAGGAAGCCGGTTTTCCGCTGAGGTAGGGGTGACCTGCGATTTCTTCCGATTCTGCTGATTTGACGGGGTTCTGGGGGCCATCTAATGTTCTCAATGCCCCGGGAGTGAGCCGGACACCTGAATGGTGGACGGGCCCAGGGGGCGACCCCCTTCAGTGAGCCTCACGTTCGGGTTGCGTTCAGATCATCGAAAAACCAGATGATTTGACGTGCCCTGAGTGGCAAGGTAAGTTGGGAGGGTTGCTCCGGAGACGGGGTGGTGGGAATTCTAGTGGGTTTGCCGGGTTTGGGTGTGCTGTTGCGGATGTGACGGTTTGACACGAATCTGGCGCTCCTGGTAGGATGATGATACGGAAGTGTGCGCCCCGGGCGCCGTTCCACTCTTGCGGGTGGGGGCGGAGGGTCCGGTGAACGCGTCCGTTTCTTGAGAACTCAACAGTGTGTTAAAAGCCAGTGCATGATGCACAACCCCGCCCCTGTCCGCGCTCTTCGCGGGCGT
>NZ_JBEXUG010000052.1:0-34111 GCF_040614315.1 Streptosporangium sp. NPDC006007
AAGAAACGGACGCGTTCACCGGTCACCCAGCCAACCGGCCGGAGCTCCCAGGGCGTTTCGTTCGCTTCGTTGTGCCTTTATTCTTTCAGGCCCGCTTTCCCGAGTCAAATTGACTCGACCCGGCGAACCCTGCTCGAATTTTCGCTCCTCAGTCTCCGGAGCAACCCTTCTAACTTACTCCCACATTTGGCTCTCGTCAAACCAAATCCTGCCGACACGCACGCGTCTCACCAGGGGGATCCGATCAGAAGGGGTTCCCGAGGCCTTGGCGATCTCCGCCAACCCCCTCGGACCTGTGAACTCTATGTACGGCCTCGCCCCCCGTCAAATCGAGACGGCCTCGGCTGAGAGGGTCAGGAGCACCGGGAACGCGACAAGGGTCTCCGCGGTGACCCCCCTCGACACTGACGTGTTTCCCTCCATACGGGTAGAGACCCCATATGACGGACCAAAGATCGCTCCCCCGAGCCCTCATCGTGTTGCTCTGCACCGCGAGCGCCGTGGTCACACTCGCCGGCATCAGAGCGGTCGGGTCGATCATCGGACCCGTACTGCTGGCACTGGTGCTCATCCTGGCGGTCGCCCCGGTCAGGACCTGGTTGCAGAGTCGCCACGCGCCCGGCTGGACACTTGTCGCGGTGCCGCTGACCCTGGTGCTGTTCCTGCTCTTCGGCATGGTGGCGGTCCTCACCCTCTCGGTCGCGCAGATGGCGACCCTCGCCTCCACCTACGGCCGGCAGTTCGACCAGCTCGTCGTCCAGGCGCAGCGGTTCGCGGCGGAACTCGGCATCGGCACCCAGCAGATGAACCAGGCGCTCAAGACACTCGACCCCGGCAAGATCTTCGAACTCCTCTCGGGGTTCGCCTCCGGACTGCTCGGGGTTTTCTCCGCCCTGCTGCTCATCGTCGTCGTGGTGCTGGCGATGTGCCTGGACGCGCGGTCGTTCTCGCAGGTCCTCTCCTCTCAGGCCGCGACGGGACGGCCCAGGCTCATTCAGGCGCTTGGCTCCTTCGCCGACAAGACCCGTCGTTACCTGGTCGTCTCGACGGCGTTCGGGCTGATCTGCGCGGTGCTTGACGTGGGCGCCCTCTGGGTGCTGGACGTCCCGCTCCCACTGCTCTGGGGAGTCCTGGCGCTGATCACCAACTACATCCCGAACGTGGGCTTCGTCATCGGGCTGATCCCGCCCGCCCTGCTCGGCCTGCTCCAGGGAGGTCCCAAGACCCTGCTCCTCGTGATCGCCTCCTACATGGTGATCAACTTTGTGGTCCAGTCACTGGTTCAGCCCAAGTTCCTCGGCGACGCCGTGGGACTCTCCACAACCATGACGTTCCTGTCCCTGCTGGTGTGGGCGTTCGTGCTCGGCCCGCTGGGGGCTCTGCTCGCCATCCCCCTCAGCCTGCTGACCCGCGCGCTGCTGATCGACAGCGACCCCGACGGCGAGTGGGCCGCGGCTCTCATCTCCGGAGAAGCCCCTGCCGGCGGGCGACCATGACCGCCCCGGTGCGGTTGTCCACCTCCAGCTTCGCGTAGATGTGCACCAGATGGCTCTTCACCGTGGCCTCGCTGATGAACAGTTCACGGGCGATCCGCCGGTTCGACAGACCGTCGGCCACCAGGGCCACGATCTCCGCCTCGCGCGGGGAGAGCGCCACCTGTGGTGACCGCATCCGGGTGACCAGCCGGGCCGCGACCGGCGGGGCGAGGATGGTCTCCCCCCTGGCCACCGCCCGGATGGCGTCGAGCAGGTCGTCGGTGGGGGCGTCTTTGAGCAGGTAGCCCGCGGCTCCGGCCTCGATGGCCGCGAAGATGTCGCCGTCGGTGTCGTAGGTGGTCAGCACCAGCACGCGGGGTGGGTCCGGCAGTTCGCCGATCAACCGGGTGCTCTCCGCGCCGGACATGCCGGCCCCCAGGCGCAGGTCCATCAGCACGACGTCCGCGCCGGGCGCGAGCCGTACGGCGTCCTCGCCCGTGGCCGCCTCGCCGGTGACGGTCATGTCGGCGGCCTGGTCGAAGACCGCGCGCAGCCCCTTGCGGACGACGGGGTGGTCGTCGACGAGCAGCAGACGGATCATGGCACGGGCAGGGTGACGGCCAGGGCCGTACCGAGGCCGGGGGCGGATTCGACGGTGACGACGCCGCCGAGCTCGGCGGCGCGGTCCCTGATGAAGCCGAGGCCGTTGCCGGATCGGGTGAGCGGGTCGAAGCCCCGTCCGTCGTCGACGATGTCCATCGCCACCTCGTCCTCCATGTAGGTCAATGTGAGGGCGGCCTTGCTCGCCCGCGCGTGCCGGGAGACGTTGGCGAGGCCGCTCTGGGCGATTCTGAACAGTGCGATCTCGGCACCGCGAGGCAGCGGGTACGCCTCGCCGTCGAGCTGGAAGGCGGCTCCCTGCCTGGAGCAGAGGCGGCGCAGCGCCTCCTCCAGGGAGCCGTCCAGGCCGGGCGGGGCCAGAGCGTGGACGAAGCGGCGGGCCTCGGCCAGGTTGTCCTCGGCCGCGCGCATCGCCTCTCCGACGTATCCGGCCGGGTCCGGCGGGGTGGCGCGGAGCAGCAGGACGATGCTGGACAGTCCCTGGGCGAGGGTGTCGTGGATCTCCCTGGCCAGCCGCTGGCGCTCGGCGAGCACTCCGGCCTCGTGCTGTGTCTCGGCCAGCTCGGCACGGGTGCGGGTCAGCTCGTCGATGAGCGCGCGGCGGCGCTCGCTCTCCCGGTACAGGGCCGCGTAGCCGGTGACCGTGAGGATCGCGACCATCGCCCCCATGACCGGGCCGACCACCAGTGCCGGGGTGAGCGCGCCCTCGTGCAGGGCGAGCGTGCCGACGGAGACGCCGGTGAGCGCGAGTACGGCCGCGCCCCCGGCGCGCAGGGGCAGCAGGTGCAGGCAGATGAAGAACAGCGGGAACGCCAGCCAGACGAAGTCCGTGCTGAGCAGGCAGAGCGCCGCCCAGATCAGGGTGACGGCCGCCAGCCAGACCAGCAGCGCCGTACGGCGTCGGCCGAAAGTGATGAGTCCGGCCGCGTAGACGACGCCAAGCCCGATCCCCCCGGACAGGGCCACCCACGAGTCGGAGGACGGACCGGAGGATCGGCCCAGCGCGACCGCGAGCAACACATAGAACACGCCGTGTAGGCCGTACCGCAGTAGCCGCACCGTAGGAATCTCCACCTCCCTTGTCATATGTCCAGGTTAGGAGGGGGTGAGGAGGGCTCGTATCCAACCTTTGGTTGATTCGGGTACCGATCGGAGGCGCGATGCCCCAGGTGAGCGGGATCGGCGAGCCTGGGAGCAGTCAAGAGACAATCGACCGGAGATTCCCGTGTTCATCGCACTGAGAGACATCCGTTTCGCCAAGGGACGGTTCGCCCTTATGGGGTCCGTCGTGGCGCTCATCACCCTGCTGGTCGTGCTGCTGTCCGGGCTCACCTCGGGACTCGCCGGGGAGAACATCTCCGCCATCGAGAACCTCAAGGGCGACCGGATCGCCTTCGGGAGCGAGAAGATCTCCTTCACCGACAGCACGGTCACCGCCGAGCAGTGGAGAGGCCTGGGTGGCGAACCGCTGGGGATCACCCAGACGCGTCTCACTCACGACGGCTCGAACCAGGCGATCGCGGTCTTCGGTTCCGACTCGCTGGCGTCGGTACGGCCGGCGGACGGCGAGCTGGTCGTGTCGCCGGACCTCGACCTGGCCGTCGGGGAGACCGTGACGATCGGCGACCGGACGTACCGGGTCTCCGCCCTCGGGCCGGACGACTCCTACGGTCACACACCGGTGGTGTGGTCCACGCTCACCGACTGGCAGCGCGTCGCGCACGCCAAGCCGGAGACCGCGACCGTCGTGGTGCTGAACGGCGACGCGCCCGCGCGGACGCTGGGCACGCACCCCGTCACCAAGAGGGAGTCGCTGGCCGGCATCGGCTCCTACACCTCGGAGAACGGCTCGCTGACGCTGATGCAGGGCTTCCTGTTCGTCATCTCGGCGCTGGTCATCGGGGCGTTCTTCACCGTGTGGACGGTCCAGCGCCAGGGCGACATCGCCATCATGAAGGCGCTCGGCGCCTCAAGCGGCTACCTGATGCGTGACGCGCTGTCTCAGGCGCTGATCGTGCTGGCGGTGGGCGGCGGGATCGGCGGGGCCGTGGGGCTCGGGGTCGGGGCGCTCGCCGAGCGGATCATGCCGTTCGTGCTGAGCCTCTCGACGACGCTGGTGCCGGTGCTGGCCATGATCGTCCTTGGTATGGCGGGGGCCGTGCTCGCCGTACGCCGTATCACCTCCGTTGACCCGCTGATCGCCCTGGGGAGTGCCCGATGAGCCTGGAACTGACCGACCTGCGCCTGAGCTACCCCGACGGCGACGCCAGGCTGGTCGTGCTCGACGACGTGTCGCTGGTCGTGAAACCCGGTGAGCTGGTCACGGTGATCGGCCCCTCGGGGTCCGGCAAGTCCAGCCTGCTGGCCGTCGCCGGAACCCTGATCCGGCCCGACTCGGGCCAGGTGGTCATCGGCGGGGTCGACGCGTCGGGGCTGAACGACAGGGAGCGTACGGCGCTGCGCAGAGACCGGATCGGCATCGTCTTCCAGCAGGCCAACCTGATCGCCTCGCTCACCGCGCTGGAGCAGCTGCGGGCGATGGACCACATGCGGGGCGGGACCTCCGGCCGGGCGGCCGACCTGCTGCGGGCGGTGGGGCTGGCCGGCAAGGAGAATCGGCGCCCGCACCAGTTGTCCGGGGGCGAGCGGCAGCGGGTCAACATCGCCCGCGCGCTGATGGGGGATCCGGCCGTGCTGCTGGTCGACGAGCCCACCTCCGCGCTGGACCACGCCAGGGGCGGGGAGATCATGGAGCTGCTGGCGCGGCTGACCGGGGAACGCGCGGTGGCGACGTTGCTGGTCACGCATGACGTCGCGCAGATCCGCCACGCGCACCGGGTGGCGGAGATGGACGACGGCCGCCTGCTGGAGCGCGAGCCCGGCCTGCGGCCGTAACCTGGGGGCATGTACCGCGAGTGGGCCCCGGATCCGGCGCTCGCCGGGCGGGTGGCCCGCGTCTGGACGAACGTCGCGACCTCCCCGATGACGCAGCTGGTGGTCCCGGACGGCTGTGTCGATCTGATCTGGGGGCCCGGGGGTCCGCAGGTCGCCGGACCCGACACCGGCCCGGTGCCGGTGCGGATGTCCCCCGGTGACCGCTACATCGGCATCCGGTTCCGGCCGGGCGGGGTGGGTGAGGCGTTCGGTGTGCCGGTCGAGGCCCTGCGGGACAGGCGGGTGCCGCTGGCCGAGCTGGACGTGCTGCCCGGTCTGACGCCCCGGACGATGCAGGAGGCGCTGGCCGTACGGCTGCGCGCGACGCCCGGCCCCGACCCGGCCGCGCCGGCGATCGCCGCGGCGCTGCGGACCGGCAGAAGTGTCGGGCAGGTGGCCTGGGAGCTGGGGCTCGGTGAGCGGCAGCTCCACCGGCGGTCGCTGCGGGCCTTCGGGTACGGGCCGAAGACGCTGCAGCGGGTGGTCAGGTTCCAGCGGGCGCTCCGGCTGGCCAGGCTCGGGGTCGCACCGGCCGAGGTGGCCGCGGCCAGCGGGTACGCCGACCAGTCGCACATGGCCAATGAGGTCCGGCGGCTGGCCGGGATGTCCCTGGGCCGGCTGGTGAGCCTGCCGTAGCGCGGCAGGACGTGGCGGGACCGGCGGATCGCCGGGCCCCGGACCGTCCCCGCGGGCGGGCCGGTCCCGGACCGGCCCGCAGGCCCGCCGATTTCAGGCGGACCCGCGGCTCGGCCGGTCTCAGACGGGGCCGGGTCGGCCGGCTGCGGGCGGAGGCCGGGTCGGCAGGTATCAGACGGAGGCGGGCGCGGGAACGGGAGTACGCGGGATGCGCTCCACCGGCCCGGCGGGGGCCTTGTAGGTGAGGCGGCTCCAGGGCATGGCCAGGGCCAGGATCGGCAGGAGCACGATGGAGCACCGCGCCCAGACGGAGTGCAGCGCCCACCAGGTGTCGGTGTCGAACTGGGTCATGTAGAGGTAGCCGTATCCGGCCCAGAGGGAGACTCCGATGATGGCCGGCCAGGCGAAGCGGGTGGGCCGGGCGATCAGGAACGGCATGAACCAGAGCAGGTACTGCGCGCCGAGGCGGGGGGTCACGACCATGAAGGCCAGCAGCAGGGCCGTGGTGAGGTCCACCGGGTCGGCGCGGCGCCACAGCAGGGCCACCGCCACCATCGTGACGTAGATCAGCCGGGTGCCGAACGTGGCGATCCCCGGATGGAGCGTCCAGTCCCCGCCGACCAGGATCGCGCTGTAGCCCCACTCCCCGACGATCGGGCGGATGTCCTGGATCACCCGGATGACCTCGGGGATCTGGCTCAGCGAGGTGCCGGCGAAGACGGGCAGTGTGACCAGGAAGAAGATCGGGGCGATGCCTGTGGCGACGAACGCGACGGCGCGGGCTCGGACGGTGGGCAGCAGCAGGAGCATCCCGGGGATCAGCCAGATCGGCCAGCTCTTGGCGCACAGGGCCAGGCCCATCAGCAGACCGGCGAACAGCGCCCGGCGCAGGGGGACCCGGTCTCCGGGCCGGGGCGTGAGTGCCCGGTGGGCCACGCCGCCGGGGCCCACCGCGTGCCGCAGCGCACCGCCGACGCCGAGGTCCGACACGCGCCGCCGTACCAGCCCGACCACGTCGGTCGTGATGCCCGGACGGTCGGGGCGGCCGGGGCCCCGGGCGACCACGAACGCGGCCACGCCGAAGACCAGTGCGACCGGCTCGACCTGGCCGTGCACCGAGGCGACGAGGATGGCCAGCGGGTTGCAGGCGTACTGGAAGGCCCGCAGTGAGGCGGTGCGGCCACCGGCGAGCTTGCCGACCAGCGGGATCAGCGCGATGTCCGCGACCACGGTGACCAGCCGGCCTCCGACCTCCCACGGGATGCCCAGCCAGAGCAGCAGGCCGTACACGTAGGGGATGGTCGGCAGGAAGTGCCAGCCGCCCGCGCTGCCGAGGACGGGGTCCTCACGGTTCAGAATCGCCTCGCCCGCGGGCTTGAAGCTCTTCATGAAGTCCACCGGCTGCCAGTCGTCGATGGCGGAGGTGGTCATGATGAGCACCCGGAACCCGATTCCGACCGCCAGCACGACGAGCAGCGATGGACGCCAGCCCCTCCATTGAGCGACCAGAGCGAGCACGACACCTGTGACGAGGACAAACCCCGTGAGAATTGCGTAGTCCATGACGTTAACAGCCTGCCGGAACCTCTCGCCCAGCACCCACCGGCTCCCAAAAACGAGACCAGTCTCTCAGCTTTTATAGCTTAAAGTAGTATAAACATAACATTTGGTAAGCGGGGGAGGCGGCTATGGCTTCGACACCGGCGGATCGGCCACGGTCGTTCGGCAGGCGGATCGCGGCGGTGCCACCCCGGGTGTGGGCGGCGCTGGTGCTGCTGGCGCTCGGGGTGGCGTTCATCGCGCAGAACCGCCAGTCCGTCCGGATCCGCTGGCTGACCATCAGCGTGACCTCGCCGCTCTGGACGGCGTTGCTGACCGTGATGGTGATCGGCGTGCTCATCGGCCTGCTGGTCCGGCGCCGCTCGTCTCATCGGGGATGAGCGGCTCCGGCGCCACCGCGCCCGGCCCGGGGCCGTAACGGGCCGGTCAGGGGGGCTGGATCCCGGCGGCCGGACGTCCGCGGATCTCGGTGAGGAACGCCATCGGGTTGGGGGCGTGGGTGAGCGTGCACAGGCCCGTGGTGCGCGGGGCCGCGATGAAGAACCCGCAGGCCATGCCGACGCCCTCGTTGACGTAGTTGACGCAGGAGTGCTTGACCCTGGTGCCGTCGGGGCGCACGCCGCACCTCTCCGCGAAGCGGGCCACCGGCCACGGCACGGTTTCGAGGTAGCCCTTGTCCGAGCCGGTCTCCAGGTGGGCCGGGGGCTGACGCCACCCGGGAGGCAGCCGGCCACCCTCGTAACCATTTCGCCTCCATCATGGCCCTATATGACATATATGTCGGCGTAGTGTGAACTGTAAGATCAGAATGGGCAATATACCGGTCAATTCACTGCCATATCGTCAGCGTCACGTACAGCAGGCACTCGGGAGGTGGACACATTGGCAGCTCGACGGAACGGCCTGGACGAACTCGACCGCAAGGTGCTCCAGCTGATCAGGGAGCGCCCCCGGACCGGCCTGCTGGAGATCTCCCGCCTGCTCGGCGTCGCCCGGGGGACAGTCCAGGCCCGCCTGGACAAGATGGTCGCCGACGGTGTGATCACCGACTTCGGCCCCACCCTCTCCCCACGCGCCCTGGGCTACCCGGTGCAGGCCTTCACCACCCTGGAGGTGGAACACGTCTCCCGCGAGGAGATCTCCGCCGCGCTGGAGGCGATCCCCGAACTCCTGGAGGCCCACATCGTCACCGGCCCGGGCGACGTCTGGTGCCGGATCGCCGGCCGCGATCACGAACACATCCAGCAGGTCATCGACCGGACCCTGGCCATCCCCGGCGTACGGCGGAGCAGCACGGTGATCATGCTGTCCACGGTGGTCCCGCACCGGGTCCAGCCACTCGCCGACCGGGACTAGGCCGGACGCCGGTGGGACGGTGGTGGGACGGCGAACGGGGAGTACCGTGATGGAGCACCCCGTAACGCCCTCTGGAGCACCGCTATGTTCTTCGGCATCACCGATATATGGACCTATGTCATCGGCGCCTTCCTCATCATCCTGCTACCCGGCCCGAACTCGCTCTACGTGCTCGCCACCGCGGCGCAGCACGGGGTACGGCAGGGGTATCGCGCCGCGACGGGGGTCTTCGTCGGTGACACCGTCCTGATGGTCCTCGCGGCGGCCGGGGTCGCCTCGCTCCTGAGGTCGACGCCGGTCCTGTTCAACCTCGTCAAGTACGCCGGAGCGGCCTACCTGGCGTGGGTCGGTTTCCAGATGCTCCGGGGGGCCTGGCGCTCCTGGCGGGCGCCCGGAAGGCCCGAGACCGCCGAGACCGCTCCCGCGTCACGGCGGGCCGACGGGAGGCGCACCGGGCGCAGGCGCGCCGGGGAGAGCCCGTTCCGCAAGGCTCTGGTGATCAGCCTGATGAACCCGAAGGCGATCCTGTTCTTCATCTCGTTCTTCATCCAGTTCGTGGACCCCGCCTACGGCGCGCCCGTGCTGTCGTTCCTGATCCTGGGCGCCATCTGCCAGCTGTTCAGCGTGCTCTACCTGTCGGTGCTGATCTTCGGCGGGACCTTCCTCGCCGGGCAGTTCCGGGCCCGCAGGAAGCTGTCCGCCGGGCTGACCACCGGGGTGGGCGCGCTGTTCATCGGTTTCGGCGCGAGACTGGCCACCGCGACCCTCGGCTGACCCCGGCCGGCGGCCCTCGCCTGCCAGGTCCCGGCTCCCGGCCTGCTTTCGCCCCCTGACCGGCATCGGCGCCGCACCGGCGGCGGGGCGGGTGGGAACAGGGACCCCGGTTGCGGGGGCGACCGTGGACACCGGCAGGGTATAGCCGAGGCATGCACTCGGCCCAGGTATGGTAAGGGGCCGGTCGTCGCCGGAGCTTCCCCTCTGTAGCCCATACGACAAACCTGACATGGCCAACGGTCTCCTGCCGGGGCAGGCACGGGCCCCGGTGCCGGTCATTCCACCATCCCGTGGAGCGTTATGAGCCATGCACCTGTCGCCCTCCCCCGCGTCGCCGCCCTGATCCGGCAGGCGGTGCCGAGGCTCCTTGAGGGGGTGATCGCCCCCCTGGCCGTCTTCTACACCGCGCTGGCGGTCCTCGGCCTGACCGGCGCGCTGATCGCGGCGGTGACCTGGGTGTACGCGGGGGTGGGATGGCGGCTGATCCGGCGGATCCCGGTGCCGGGAACGATGATCCTCGCCGCCATCGCGATCACCGTGCGGGCGCTGCTGGGGCTGTGGAGCGGGAGCGCGGTGGTCTACTTCCTCCAGCCCGAGCTGGGCACGATCTGCATCAGCATGGCCTTCCTGGCCTCGGTGCGGCTGAACCGCCCGCTGGCGCAGCGCCTGGCCCTCGACTACATCCACCTGCCCTCGACGGTGCTGAGGCACGAGCGGGTCCGCCGGTTCTTCGCCCGGATCACCCTGCTCTGGGCCTTCGTACTGCTGGCCAACTCCTCGGTGAGCATCTGGCTCCTGCTGCACGAGTCGATCGGCACCTACCTGCTGGTCCGCACCTCGGTCGTGGCGCTGATCAGCGGGCTCGCCGCGGCCGTCTCCATCTACGCCTTCCGCCGCGTCCTGGGCCGGCTGCACCACTATCCGGCTCCCGCCGCCCTCACCGCCTGAACCTGCGACCGCGCGCCCCGGGGAACGTCTCCGCCCGGCCGGTGTGAAGACTCCGGCCGGCCCCGCGGATCCCGCCCGCGCCCCCTCCCGATCCCTCCCCGCGTGGGGAAACCGGATGGTGACAGGGCACGAAGGATGGTGACAGGGCACAAAGGAGAGGGCAGGGAGGATTCATGGTTATCACAGGACAACGGAGACGCTGGGCGGGCCTTCCGGTCTTCGCCGTCATACTCGCGCTGGTGGCGGCGGTCGGAGCGCTGGCCGCGGTCGACGCCGGCGCGGAGTACCTCGCGCTGGAACGCCCCTCCTGGGCACCGCCGCAATGGCTGTTCGGGCCGGCGTGGACGGTGCTTTACATCATGATCGCCGTTTCCGGCTGGCTCGCCTGGTCGGCGCGGGGCTGGACCCCGGCGCTCGGCGTCTACGCGGTCCAGCTCCTGCTCAACGCGGCCTGGACCCCGCTCTTCTTCGGCGCCGGACGGTACGGCCTGGCCTTCGCCGAGATCGTCGTCCTCTGGGGGACGATCACGGCCACCATCGTCATGTTCCGCCCGATCAGCCGACCGGCCGCCTGGCTGCTGGTGCCGTACCTGCTCTGGGTCACCTACGCGGCCTCCCTGAACCTCGCCGTCTGGCTGCTCAACTGAGCCACGCGGGGCCCGGCCCGGGTGCCCTGCCGGCAGGTCTCCACTCCGGGTAGCGGCCATCCCCGCCCAAGGTAAGGGGTGCCGGGAGGCGCCCGGTTCCTGTCGCCGATGTGGCGGACCCTGAGAGATCTCAGGGGTCTGACCGGAAAACTTCGGGGAGCTCCCCCGATGTCCGGAGGTCGGCAGCTCGTCACCGTGCTGTGAGGAATCTCCACATCGACAGGAGCGAAAGCTGTGACACAGGCCATCCTCGATGCCGTCCAGCAGGCGATGACCTCTCCATGGATCTATCTGGCGCTGTTCGCGCTGGCGATGCTCGACGGGTTCTTCCCGGTGGTGCCCGCGGAGACGTCCGTCATCACCGCGGGCGTGTTCGCGGCCTCCACCGGGGCCCCCGACATCGTGCCGGTGATCGTGGTGGCGGCGCTGGGGGCGTTCGTCGGCGACCACGTCTCCTACGCCATCGGGCGGACCACCAACAACCGGCTCCGCAACGGCAGACGGAGTGGGAAGGCGATCGCCTGGGCGGAGCGGGCGCTGGCCGAGCGGGGCGGGCTCGTCCTGGTGGTGGCCCGCTACATTCCCGGCGGCCGGACCGCCTGCACCCTGACCATGGGCGCGGTCGCCTACCCCCGGCGCTCGTTCGCGTTCTTCGACGCCGTCGCCGCCTCGTCCTGGGCGGTCTACTCCGGGCTGATCGGCTACCTGGGCGGAGCGGCCTTCGAACACGACCCGATCAAGGGCCTGCTGTTCGGCCTCGGCATCGCCGTCTCGATCACCGTGGTGGTCGAGGTGGTCCGGCACCTACGGCGCCGCGACGCCGAGGAGAGGCAGCCGGCCCCGGGGCTCGTCAGGTCGCGCGACTGAGCCCCCGTCTCAGGAGGAGTGAGGACGCGTGACCGGGCCCCGGGACCGGGGAAAAACGCGCGACCAGGGCCCGGGTCGCGCGCCGATCGCGCCTCTCTCCCCTCCGGGGCGCCTACGGGCGCCTCCAGAACAGGGTGTGCCACCTGCCCCCCTCGGGGGCCGCCAGGACGAGCCGCTCGCCGTCGAAGTTCGCCTCGCGGATCTGGGTGGTGCCGACGCAGGCCGGGTTGAGCGCCATCTCGACGTCGTGGGCCACGTGTCCTTCGCGGATCTCGTAGCGGCCGGAGTAGGACAGGAACGACGTGAACGCCTCGGCCTGCGCCTGGCAGGCACTCGGGGAATCGTCTCCGGGCAGCGGCGGGCGCCCGGCCCGCGAGACGGTCACGCTCATGTGGCCGTCGGGCGTGTAGCAGAGCAGACCCACGGCGTCCCGGCCGAAGGGATGGGAGACTCGCCCGTCCGGGCGGGTGATCCGCCACTCGACCAGCCGCCAGGCACCGACCACATCCATGCCCGCGAAGCTACGAGCAACGGAGCCGACGGGTCAACAGTCCCCGACCCCGATCTCGGGGAATTCCCCGTCATGTCAGGGAGAACCCCTATGGTTCCGGCGTCCGCGACACGGGACGCTGCCAGTGGCCTCCGCCCTGCGGGCCGCCAACCGGAGGGCCTCACCCGCCACCCGACAGCCCGTTGAACGGAGTACCGATGGTCATGTCAACCGCACCGGACCTTGCCCCGGCCCCCCTCGCCATCCGGCCGAGGCCGACCCTGATCGACGCCGGCACCCACCCTCGGGAGGTGGCGCGGTGAACGGCGACGCCGTGGAGGAAACCGAGGACGACGCCGTGTGGCGCTGGCCGGGGATGGCCGGGGCGGTCCTCGCCCTGGTCTCGATGGGCTACGCGCACGTGACCGCCGGCGACGCGGTGGATCCGATGCGGAACCTGGTCGGCGACTACGCGCTGCTCGACGCCGGCGCCTGGGCGATGACCACGGGCACGATCGCGCTCGCCCTGGGCTCGGTGTGGACCGCGTACGGCCTGGCGCGGGTGGACCCCGCGCGCAGCGCGGCGGCGCGGGTGCTGTTTCTCGCCGCGGCGCTGGGGCTGCTGCTCACCGCGGCGTTCCCCGCCGGTTCGGCCCCCGGCGCCGCCTCGATCGGCGGGGAGATCCACCGCTGGTCGGCGGCCGTGGTCTTCACCGCGCTGCCCTGCGCGGGCTGGATGCTGGGCCGCCGGTTCGGGAGGCGGTCTCTGCCGGTCGTCAGCGTGCTGTCGGTGGCGTTCCTGGCGACGTTCCTGGCCGCCCACCCCGGGTCGGCGGTCTCGAACCTGATGGACGGCGCCGACTACTACGGCCTCGTCGAGCGTCTGCTGCTCCTGACCGACATGACGCTGGTCTTCCTGGCGGCCCGGGGGCTGAACGGCCGGACTCACGAGGGTGCGCGCCTCCCCTTCCAACCTCGGCCCGGCGCCGGCGCGGCCGTTCCCGCCCCCCGCGCCCCGGCCTCGGCGCCGTAACCGACCGTTCCCGCCGCGCGGGCGCGAGCGTACGGATCAAGATCACAGCAGTACCGGGCCGGAATGAGTCCCGCCGCGCGGACGTGCGCGTACGGCTCCGTAGGCGCTTGGTACGGCTCCGTGAACACCGGCTCCGCACCGTAGGGGACCTATGGCAAGCCTGCGGAAAAAGCCTGTTTCCTCCCGACAAGACGGTCTGTCCCACTTGCCGAATCGCCGCCAACCTACGCTAACGTAGGTTACGGTTCCGTAGTCTGTAAGGGAGAGGCCGTATGCGAGAGTTCAGCCAGACCGAGCTACTGCTTGAGCTTGAGCCCGTCGTCGCCGGTGAGCTGGACCGGCACCACAAGGTGGCCAGGGAATGGTTCCCGCACGAGTACGTCCCGTGGTCCGAGGGCAGGGACTACGACGGCCTCTTCGGCGGCGACGCCTGGGTTGAGACCGACTCGAAGCTTCCCGAGGAGGCTCGGGTCTCCCTCATCGTCAACCTGCTGACCGAGGACAACCTCCCCAGCTACCACTACGAGATCGCCACCGCCTTCGGCCGTGACGCCGCCTGGGGCACCTGGGTTCACCGGTGGACCGCCGAGGAGGGCCGCCACGGCACCGCCATCCGCGACTATCTGACGGTCACCCGCGCGGTCGACCCGGTCGCTCTGGAACGTGCCCGCATGTCCCACATGGAAGAGGGCTTCAGCAACGCCTACGAGGGTGTGCTCCACTCGCTCGCCTACGTCTCCTTCCAGGAGCTGGCCACCCGCATCTCACACCGCAACACCGGCAAGGCCTCCCAGGACCCGAACTGCGAGCGGCTGCTCGCCAGGATCGCCGCCGACGAGAACCTGCACATGCTCTTCTACCGCAACCTGCTCGACGCGGCCTTCCAGCTGACCCCGAGCCAGACGATGCGCGCCGTCACCGACGTGGTGACCACCTTCCAGATGCCCGGCACCGGGATCGAGGGCTTCACCCGCAAGGCGATGACCATCGCCAACGCCGGGATCTACGACCTGCGCCTGCACATCGACGACGTTCTCATGCCGGTCCTGCGCCAGTGGGCCGTCTTCGACATGAAGGACCTCGACGCCGAGGGCGAGAAGGCCCGCGAGGAGCTCGCCGAGTTCCTCGCCCGCCTGGAGGTCTCCGCCTCGCGCTTCGTCGAGCGCCGCGAGGCCCGCCGCGCCCGCCAGGCCGCCACCACCTGACCTCCGCTCCCCTGCCGCTCTCCGGGGGCCGCCCGAAACGGTTCCCGGCTCCCGCCGGGAACACCGTCCCCTCGTGAGCGTCCTCGACGAGCCCACCATGGACGACGGAGGCCGGATGGTCACCGGCGGACCCGAGCCTCAGGGGGTGGCCGCCGACTGGCGAGGGGAGGGCTGCCCGGCGCCGGGGTGCAGTCTGCGGAGGAGGACGAGCACGAGCAGTGCCGCCAGGCCGGTGGTGACCGGGGGGACGAGGAAGGCCGTGGGGGCTCCGAAGCGGTCGACGAGCTGTCCGGCCGCGGAGGCGCCGCCCGCGATGCCCAGGCCGATCGAGCCGCTGAGCCAGGTGAAGGTCTCGGTCCTGACCTTGGCCGGGACCAGGGCCTCGACGAGGGTGTAGCCGGTGATGAGCGCGGGGGCGATGGCGAGTCCGGCCAGCGCCGCCCCGCCGTACAGCAGGGGGATGGATCCGGCGAACGTCAGGGTGGCCGTGGCCGCGCAGAGCAGGCCGACCGCCCCGAGCAGCCTGGCCGGAGCGGTGACCCGCCAGCGGACGACGCCGTACACGACGCCGCCGACCAGGCTGGCCCCGGAGAAGGCCGCGTAGATCGGCCCGGCCGAGGCGGCCTGGCCGTGTGCCGCCGTGTAGGAGGTGATACCGATCTGGAGGCTGCCGAAGACGGTGCCGAGCGAGGCGAAGGCCACCGCGAGCACGGCCACGCCGCGCAGGCGCAGCACCCCCCGCCGGGAGCGGGCCCGGACCGGCACCGGCTCGGGGGCTCCCCCGCGAACCCCGGCGAACACCAGTGTCCCGGTCACCACCATGATCAGTGCCACCAGCAGGGCCCAGGCCGGCGAGAATCGGGTGGAGACGGTCACCAGCAGCACCGGGGCGAGGGTGAAGGTCAGCTCGTCGGTGATGGACTCGACGGCGAAGGCCGTATCCAGCCTCCCGGAACCGCCGAGGAGATGCGCCCACCGGGCCCGGACCATCGAACCGACCTGCGGCACCGTGGCGCCGGCCAGCGCCGCCAGGGCCGACAGGGTGGCGATCGGGGCGTGTGACAGAGCGAGCGCGAGCAGGGCGCCCAACGCGGCGGCGTGCGCGACGACCTGCGGGACGAGCACCTTCGACTGACCGTACCGGTCGGCGAGCCGCCCGGTCTGCGGACCGGCCAGCGCCTGCGCCACGGCCGCCGCGGCGGCGGCGAGGCCGGCCTCGCCGTACGAGCCGGTGGACCACTGCACGAGCAGCAGGATGCCGAGTTGCAACATGGCGTACGGCAGGCGCGCGACGAAAGCGGGGACGAGGAAACGCCAGGCGCCGGGTGAGCCGATCACGGCCAGGTAGGACTTCACCGTCTCCGTCCGAGTCCAGACGGAGCGCTGCCCCGATCGGGGAGCACACCGTCGTGGTGGGCTTCGACCGGGGTAGATACCGCGTGTCGCGGCCGCCGTGCGGTCAAGCATGCGTCCGTTCAGAACACACAATCGTCCATATTAAGCCAGCGACCCCACCAAACCAGGCCGTTCATCTCCCGGACTCTCCTTTCTCCGGCATCCGCCTACCCGCGCGAAACCACATGGAACTGGGGAATCGCTGCCGCCAGGACCATCCGCGCAGGTCGGCGCGGGACACGTAGGCGAGATCGAATGAGCTGGGACAGCTTGGATAGCATGTACCGCACCGTCTGACGCGCCTCCCGGCCCACACCCACGATCATTTCTCGCCCTCGGCGGATCGTCCCTCGTTCCGCGTCAAGGTCGTTCGTCCGAGGGCGCTCCCCCTCGCCGCTATTTCATCGGTTGTTGACTTGTTGGTCGTGGCAACTTACCGTTGCGGGGGCGCACCGGTCGCAGGCATACAAGGAGTTGTTCCGTGGACACTCCCCTGATCCTGACATTCACTGAGATCAGAGCGGATTCGCTGCCCCTGGTGGGTGGCAAGGCCGCCAACCTCGGCGTGCTCACCGCCGCCGGGCTCCCCGTGCCGCCGGGGCTCTGCGTCACCACCGAGGGTTACCGCCGGGTCGCCGAACAGGCCGGGCTGGAGGACGTGCTCGACGCACTGGCCGCCGTTCCCGCCGGGGACCTCGGAGCCCTGAAGGAGCTGGCGGGCCGGGCCCGCGAGCTCGTGCTCTCCGCACCGGTGCCCGGCGACATCGCCGACGCCGTACGGCGCAGCGCGCACGGCCCCGTCGCGGTCCGCTCCTCCGCCACCGCCGAGGACCTGCCACACGCCAGCTTCGCCGGGCAGCAGGACACCTATCTCAACGTGATCGGCGCCGACGCCGTGCTGGACGCGGTCCGGCACTGCTGGGCCTCGCTCTGGACCGACCGGGCGGTGGCCTACCGGGCGGCCAACGGCATCGACCACCGGACCGTCCTGCCGGCCGTCGTGATCCAGGAGATGGTCCAGTCCCAGGTCGCCGGGGTGATGTTCACCGCCAACCCGGTCACCGGACGGCGGCACGAGGCGGTGATCGACGCCAGCCCCGGACTCGGCGAGGCCGTGGTCTCCGGCGCGGTCAACCCCGACCACTTCGTGGTGGACATCGCCACCGGGCGGATCGGTGAGCGGCGGCTGGGCGACAAGCGGCTGGCCGTACGGTCCCTGCCGGACGGCGGCGTCGAGCACGTCGAGACCAGGATGGACGGGGCCTGCGTCACCGACGCGCAGATCCGGGCACTGGCCGAGCTGGGCGGCCGGGTCGAGGAGCACTACGGAGCCCCGCAGGACACCGAGTGGGCCATCGACGCCGACGGCACGTTCTGGCTGACCCAGTCGCGTCCGGTCACCACCCTCTTCCCCATCCCCCGCCACCTCCCTCCACAGCCGGACCCGACCGGGAGACAGGAGCCCGGGGACACGCGGATCCACTTCTGCCTCAGCGTGGCGCAGGGCGTCTACGCGCCGATCACCCCGATGGGCCTCTCGGCCTTCCGGCTGCTCTCGTCGTCCGCGGCCGGGCTGCTGAACACCCCGGTGGCCGACCCCGCGCAGGGGGCGCCGCAGTTCACCGAGGCGGCCGGGCGGATGTTCCTCGACGTCACCGGGATCATGCGCAGCCGGGTGGGCCGGGCGGTCCTTCCCCGCCTGCTCGACGTGATGGAGGCCAGATCGGCCACGGTGCTGCGCGGTCTGTTCGACGACCCCCGCTTCAGCGTGACCCAGCGCTCCGTACGGCCCGCCGCGCGCCGGATCCGCAGGGTCGCGGCCCGCTTCCACCTTCCGTCGCGGGCCGTACAGGCCGTGCTGAGCCCGGCGTCCACGCGGAGGCGGACGGACCGGCTGGGGGAGGTGCTGCGGGTACGGCTGGCCTCCCCCGCGAACGCCACGCCGGCGCGGCGGCTTGAGCGGGTCGAGCGGATACTGGGCGACCGGGCCGTCACGCTGCTCCCCAGGGTCGCGCCGGGCCCCGCGGTCGGGTTCGCCATGCTCGGCCTGGCCTCCTGGCTTCTCGGCGACCACGCCGGGCCCGGTGAGCTCTCGACCGTCCTGCGCGGCCTGCCGCACAACGTGACCACGGAGATGGACCTGGCCCTCTGGCACCTGGCCGAGCGGATCCGCGCCGACGCCGACGCCGCGTCCCTGCTGCTGGGCACCCCGGCGGCCGAGCTCGCCGGACGCTTCCGCGACGGGTCGCTGCCCGCCGTGGTGGAGCGGGGGCTCAAGGGGTTTCTCTCCGCCTACGGCATGCGGGCGGTCGCGGAGATCGACCTCGGGGTTCCGCGCTGGTCGGAGGATCCCACCCACATCATCGGTGTCCTGGCCAACTATCTCCGGCTGGAGGGTCCGGCACCGGCTCCCGACGCCCTGTTCGCCAGGGGAGCCGGCGAGGCCGTCATGATGATCAAAACCTTGAGTGCCAGGGTGGGCGGCCTGCGCGGCCGGATCGTCCGCTTCGCCCTCGGCCGGACCAGGGCCCTGGCCGGCCTCCGCGAACTGCCCAAGTTCTTCATGGTGACCGTCCTGGCCGCGATGCGCGCCGAGCTGAAGGCCGTCGGCGCCGACCTGACCGCCAGGGGTCTCCTCGACTCTCCCGATGACGTGTTCTTCCTGACCTTCGACGAGGTCAGGGCCATGGTGAGAGCCACCGTCACGGAAACGGGGACGGGGACGGGGACGGGGACGGGGACGAATACGGATACGGATACGGATACGGATACGGATACGGATACGGATACGGATACGCCGCGGGCGCTCGTCGCCACGCGGCGTGAGGACGCCGCACGTGAGCGGCGGCGCAGGCGCATTCCCCGGGTGATGCTGTCCGACGGCACCGAGCCGGAGTCCGTCGCCGCCGTGGTGCCGGTGGACGGCGCGCTGACCGGCACCCCGGCCTCGGCCGGAACGGTGACCGGGATCGCCCGGGTGGTGCTCGATCCGGTCGGCGCCCACCTGGAACCCGGCGAGATCCTGGTCTGCCCCTCCACCGACCCCGGCTGGACCCCGCTGTTCCTCACCGCGGGCGGCCTGGTGATGGAGATGGGCGGCGCCAACTCGCACGGCGCCGTGGTGGCCCGCGAGTACGGCATCCCGGCGGTGGTCGGTGTCCCACACGCGACCGAGCACGTCGTCACCGGCCAGAAGATCACGGTCGACGGCACCTCGGGCACCGTGGCCGTCGCCACACCGTGAGGTCCCCGCCGGGGGACTCCACCGCGACTCCCCGGCAGACCGGCCTCTAGCGCCGGAGGGAGTCCTCAGGCGTCCTGGCGTCCGCCGCCGGGCGGGACCGGGGCGCCGCGTAGGCCCACTGCCAGACCAGTTCGAGCGGTCCGCGCTCGAAACGGCGCAGCCAGAGCGTGGACAGCGTCATGAACAGGGCGCAGATGCCGGCCCAGGCCGCCACCACCCACCACGGCCGCACTCCGCCGAACCTTCCGGCCAGCCCGAGACCCCAGCCGTAGCAGAGCGCCGAGGCGGCCAGGTTCTGGAAGACGTAGCAGCTCAGCGCGGTACGGCCGACCGAGGTCAAGCCCCGCCGCACCGGTCCGGCGGTACCGCTCATACGGTGCACGACCGTCGTCGTCAGGGCGAGCAGGCCCAGCGCCACCAGCGGCGGCAGCAGGTAACGGTCGACCAGGAACCAGGCATCCCCCGCGAAGGAGGTCAGCAGGTTGAGCGGCGCCCCCGCGCCGAACCCGATGATCATGAGCTTTCCGCGCAGGGCCCTGCCCCGGTCCGAGTTGTCGAACACTCCCCCGCGCATCAGCCGTGAGCCGAGCAGGAACAGCACGATGCCCAGCGGGACGATGAGCACGGCCTCCATCCGGTAGAGGCCGATCAGCTGGACGCGGGCGGCGACCTGGTCCAGGTAGGAGCCGTCGGTGAAGAGCGCCGAGCGGGCCGGGGTGGACGGGGTGGACGGGGTCGCGTCGGCCCGGCCGTACAGCATGGCGAAGGTGGCCAGGGCGATCAGCACCGTGAACGTCGAACCCACCGTGATCATCCAGACCCTGACCACCCGGTCGCTCCGGCCGATCAGGTAGGCCACCACGATCGAGGTCAGGGCGTAGCCCATCAGCACGTCGAACTCGAAGACCAGCACATAGTGGATCAGGCCCTCGGTGAACAGCAGCGCCGCCCGCCAGAGGTACCGCCCCGGCCAGGGGGTGCCGCGCCGCTCGGCCGAGCGGTACTGCAACTCCAGGCCGACCCCGAAGAGCAGGGTGAGCAGTGCCAGGAACTTGCCGTTGGTCAGGAAACGGAGGAAGGTCTCCACCGCGCCGGTCTGCCCCAGCGCGCCCAGCGCCCCGGCCGGGCCCGCGGGGCTGGTGAAGATCCAGATATTCGTGCCCAGGGTGCCCATGATGGCCACGCCCCTGAGCACGTCCAGCACGTCGATGCGTCGCGTCGTCACGGTATCCACGATGTCCGGTACCGGGCGGCCGGGCATCGTCACGCAGACCCATTCGGGCCGTACATCGATGGATGTACGGCCCTCGACTTCGGTCGGCACCGAACCACGCCGGCCCCTCGGGGCGCGCCCCTAGGAGTCGAACCCCAGGCCCATCCGGTCCAGGGTGCGCAACCAGAGGTTGCGGCGGCCCTGATGGAGGTCGGCCTGGGCGATCGACCAGCGCGTCATCTGGATCCCGGCCGAGCGGACCGGCTCGGGCGGGAACGGCAGCGGCTTCTCCCGGACCATCCGGAGCCCGGTCCGCTCGGTCGGCTCACCGCCGAGCAGGTCGAGCATGACGTTGGCCCCGAAGCGGGTGGCTCCGACCCCCAGGCCGGTGTAGCCGGCCGCGTAGGCGAGGCGCCCGCCGTGCGACAGCCCGTAGAAGGCGCTGAACCGGCTGCAGGTGTCGATGACCCCACCCCACCTGTGGGTGAAGCGGACCTCCGACAGTTGGGGAAAGGTCGTGTAGAAGTGTTCCGCCAGCTTGACGAAGGTCTCGTCGCGCTGCTCGTACTCCGGCTTGATCTTTCCGCCGTTGTAGTAGACCGCGTCGTAGCCGCCCCAGAGGATGCGGTTGTCGGCGGTCAGCCGGTAGTAGTGGAACTGGTTGGCCGCGTCGCCGACGCCCTGCCGGTTGCGCCAGCCGACGGAGGCGAGCCGCTCGGCGGAGAGCGGCTCGGTCATCAGCGCGTAGTCGTAGACCGGCACCAGGAGGTGTCTCAGCCGCCGTAGCAACGGCTGGAACACGCCGGTGCCGAGGGCGACCTTGCCCGCCCTCACGGTGCCGTGCGGGGTGAGCAGGTCCATGCTCGCCGGGGTGTCCCTCACATGCCTGACCGGCGTGCGCTCGTGGATGCGCACCCCCAGCGAGAGGCACGCCTGGCGGAGCCCCCAGGCCAGCCGGGCGGGGTCGAGCATGGCGCAGCCGTCACGCTCCCAGTGGCCCCCGATGTAGGTGGGCGAGTTCACCTCCGCCCGGATCCGCTCCCGGTCGAGGACGTCGAAGCGGGCCCCCAGCTCCCTGGCGATCTCGACGCTCTCGTTCATCTCCGCGAGCTGCCAGGGTTCGGTGGCCACGTGCAGCTCGCCGGTGCGCTCGTAGCCGCAGTCGATGCCGTGGTCGGCGACGGTCCGGCCGAGCTCGTCGAGGTTGGCCGTTCCCAGGCGTTCGAGCGTGGCGATCTCCTCGGGCCAGCGCTCAAGGCCGTTGGCGATCCCGTGGGTGAGCGTCGCCATCGCGAAGCCGCCGTTACGGCCCGACGCCGCCCAGCCGACCCTGCGCCCTTCGAGCAGGACCACATCGAGCGACGGATCGCGTTCCTTGGCCATCAGGGCGGTCCACAGCCCCGAGAAGCCTCCCCCGACCACCGCGAGATCGGCGGTCGTCTCTCCGAAGAGCCGCGGCAACGGCTCCGGTTTCGCCGGACTGTCGAGCCAGTACGGCTTGCGCTCCGCGTCAGCAAGAGCCTTCAGCGGATCCACAAATCTCACTTCCCTACGTGAGGCAGATTGTCTGTGTTGTGTATCGCGGGATCATGAAGATCACGCGCGGGTTCCCCCCGCCTGAATCCGATCTCGCCTCCCTGTTCTCCGCCGGGGATCGTGGATACACCGAGGCCCCGGGCCGTCCGCCGGAGGCGCGGGGCTTGACGGCGGTTAGGTGCGGCGGCGGGCGGTCAGCGTGTTGACCACGGCGACCGCGACGCCTATCGCGAAGATGAGCGTTCCCAGGATGTTGACCTGCGGAGGGATGCCCATCCTGGTGGCCCCCCAGATCCAGAGCGGGAACGTCTGGAGGGAGCCGCTGGTGAACTGGGTGATCACGAAGTCGTCGATGGAGAGCGCGAACGCCAGCAGCGCGCCGGAGACGACCCCGGGCAGGATCATCGGGAACGTCACCCGCCAGAACGTCGTCCAGGTGGACGCGCCCAGGTCGCGGGCGGCCTCCTCGACGGACCGGTCGAGGCCGATGACACGGGCCCGTACGGTGATGGCCACGAACGACAGCGAGAACAGCACGTGCGCGATGACCACGGTCGCGAAGCCCGTCTCCACGCCGGTGCTGATGAACAGCGACAGCAGCGAGGCGCCCATGACGAGCTCCGGCGAGGCGATCGCGGCGAATATCACCAGGTTGGTGGCGCCCTGCCCGCGGAACCGGTAGCGGCCGAGGGCCAGGCCCATGAGCGTGCCGATCACCGTCGTGATCAGCGTGGCGAGCAGGGCGATCCTCAGCGAGTTGCCCACCGCCGCGGTCAGCTCGGGGTAGTCGCCCAGCCGGGTCCACCACTTGAGGGTGAACCCCTGCCAGTTCACGTTCGACTTGCTCCGGGTGTCGTTGAACCCGAAGACGACCATGACCGCGATCGGCAGGAAGAGCCAGGCGATGATCACCCAGACGTAGACCTTGAGCAGCCGGTCGCCGAGCCGGGATCTGGGGCGCACCCGCCTGCCGGGCCTGTCCGCTCCTCGCCCGGCCGGTGCGGTCGTCGTGTCGGATGCGCTCATCGGGCCGCCGCCTCCAGCACGTTCTCGGTGCCGAGCGCCCTGGCGTAGGCGAAGATGCCGATCAGCATCGCCGCCATCAGCGTGAACGACAGCGCCGCGGCGGTCGGATAGTCGCTGTTGGTCAGGTACTCGGTCTGGATGATGTTGCCGATCATCGTGTTCTCCGGGCCGCCGAGGATGCCGGCGTTGACGTAGTCCGCGGTCATGGGGACGAACGTCATCAGCACCCCGGCGAACACACCGGGCAGCGAGAGCGGCAGCACGACCTTGGTGAACGCCTCGCGCCTGGGGGCGTAAAGGTCCTGGGCGGCCTCGACCACCCGGGGGTCCACCCGTTCCAGCGCCACGTAGATCGGCAGGATCATGAACGGCAGGTAGTTGTAGACCAGCCCGCCGATCACCGCCACCGTGGTCTGTAGCACGTGGAAGTCGCCGGGGACCAGGCTCATCGACTTCAGCGGCGCCAGCAGCATGCCGTCGTCGGCCAGCAGGAACTTCCACGACACGGTGCGCAGCACGAACGACACGAAGAACGGCAGCAGCACCAGCAGCAGGTAGGTGGACTTGCGCGCGCCGCCCTTGAAGGCGATCCAGTAGGCCATCGGGTAGGCCAGCGCGATGGAGACCGCCGTGCCCATCAGGCCGTAACCGGCCGAGCGGAGGAACTGTGTCCTGTACTGCGCCAGGGCGTCGCCGTACGTCGAGAGGTTGAACGTCTGGACGAAGCCGTTCAGCATGTCGCCCTCCTGGGTGGAGACCGAGGCCATGAAGACCATCGGCACCACCAGGAAGATCAGCAGCCAGAGGCCGCCGGGCAGGATGAGCAGGTAGGGGGCGAGGCGCTTCACCGGTGGCTCACCGCTAGCCCTGGGTGATCGGCTGGAAGATGGACTCGAAGACCTTCTCCTCGGCCGCGGTCAGCGACTTGTAGGACCGCAGCCGGGCCATGTCCGACTCGGCGGGGAAGACCAGCGGGCTGCCGGCCATCTGCTCCAGCGACGCCTTGGCCTCCCCGGTGGCCTTGGCCGCGTCGGCGAGGACCAGCTCCCTGGTGGCGGGTACCGGGGTGATGTAGTTGACCGCCTCGACCAGCATGGTCGCGATCTTGGGCTGGTAGACGTAGTCCATCAGCGTCAGCGCGTCCACCGGGTTCTGCGCGGTCTTGGGGATGCACATGTTGTCGGTCCAGATCGTGCCGCCCTCCTGGGGGATCACGAACTTCAGGTCCTTGCCCTCGGCGACCTGCTGGAAGATGTCACCCGACCAGGCCATGGTGATCCACACGTCGCCCCGGGCGAGCGCGTCGACGTAGTCGTTCTCGTAGTACTTGCGCACCAGGCCGGCGTCGCGCTGCGCCTTGAGCTTCTCCCCGGCCTGCCGCCAGTCGGCCTCCGTGGACGTGTCGGGGTCGATGCCCAGCGCGAACATGCCGAAGTTCGCGATCTCCTGGGTGTCGACCATCATGCCGACCTTGCCCTTGTACTTGGGGTTCCACAGGTCCCGCATGCTGGTGACCCCGTCCACGTACTTCGGGTTGTAGGCGATGCCGGTCAGGCCGACCATCCACGGGACGGTGTGGGCGTTACCCGGGTCCCAGATCGGGTTCTTGACCTTCGGGGCCGCGTTGGCGGCGAAGGTCGGCAGCCTGGAGTGGTCGAGCGGGACCAGGTAGCCCAGGTCGATGGCCTTGCCGAGGTGGAGGCCGTTGGTCAGGACCATCACGTCGAAGCCGATGTCGTTGCCGGCGGCGAGCAGCGGCTGGACCTTGCCGAAGAACGTGGGGTTGTCCTGGATGGCCTCCTGGTAGGAGACCTTGATGCCGGTGTCGGCGGTGAACATCTCCAGCGACGGATACCTCTTGCCGTCCTTGTCGATGTAGAGCGGCCAGTTGGCGAAGCGCAGGACGCCGTTCTTCCTGTGGGACGCCCAGTACTCGGCGGTCGCGTCCTTCTGGGGCGCCGCGACCTTCTTGCCCTGGACGCCGCAGCCGGCGAGGACAAGACCGGCGGCGGACAGACCGGCCAGGCGGAAGGCGTCGCGGCGGGTGACCGAACGGCTCTGGGTCATCCCTCGGAGGAGGGCCGGGTTGGTGGGAGAGTGCATGGGGATACTCAACTTCCGATCGCGTACGAGTGGCGCGACTGCCACGACAGCCAGACGGCGTCGCCGCGTTCAGCCGTGCTCGTACTGTCGAGCGCGTTCTGCTGGAAGACGGTGATCTCCGCGCCATCCGCGAGGCCCACCGCGTAGCTGTTGTAAAGACCCAGGTAGACCACCTCGGAGACGGTGCCGCGCACCGCGCTGACCTCCCCCGCCGGCTCCTCGGTGGAGATCGTGATCTTCTCCGGGCGCACGGTGACCGCGATGGGGTCCCCCACCTGGCGGGGACTCTCCGCCACCAGGATCCGGCCCTCCCGCCCCACCCTCAGTACGGCGCAGCCGGAGACAACCCGGTCCACGGTGCCGCTGAGCAGGTTGGAGGTGCCGATGAAACCGGCCACGAACGCGGTGGCCGGACGTTCGTAGATCTCGCGCGGCGCGGCGAGCTGCTCGACCAGGCCGTCGTTCATCACGGCGATGCGGTCGCTCATGGTGAGCGCCTCGCTCTGGTCGTGGGTGACGTAGACGAAGGTGATGCCGACCTCGCGCTGGATCCGCTTGAGCTCGATCTGCATGGCCTGGCGGAGCTTGAGGTCCAGGGCGCCGAGCGGCTCGTCCAGCAGGAGCGCCCGGGGGTTGTTGACCAGGGCGCGGGCCAGGGCCACCCGCTGCTGCTGGCCGCCGGACATCTCACGCGGGCGGCGCCTCTCGCGCCCGGTGAGGTCCACGATCTCCAGCATCTCGCCGACCCGCCGCTTGATCTCGGCGCCGTCCACCCTCTTGCGCCTGAGACCGAAGGCGACGTTCTCCCAGACGTTCATGTGCGGGAACAGCGCGTAGGACTGGAACACCATGTTCACGTCGCGCTTGTTGGGGGGGACGTCGGTGACGTCCCTGCCGTGCAGGCGCACCGTCCCCCGCGAAGGATCCTCGAATCCGGCGATCATACGCATGGTGGTGGTCTTGCCACAGCCGGAGGGGCCGAGGAGCGAGAAGAACTCCCCCTCGGCCACGGCCAGCGTGACCCCCTTGACCGCCTGGACGACCTCCCCGTGGGCGAGGTACTCCTTGACGACTCCGGTGAGTTCGATGGCGGGCACCGGGGGGGAGTCGGAGGCGGTGAGGGCCGCCTCCGTGCCCGCCTGGATTTTCGTCATACCAGGCCTATCCCTCTTGTTCGCGGCTATTCGCCGATGTAATGCATGACGTGCTTGACGCGGAGGTAGTCGTGGAGGCCGAAGACCGACAGGTCCTTGCCGTAGCCGGAGTGCTTGAAGCCTCCGTGCGGCATCTCCGACACGAACGGGATATGGGTGTTGACCCAGACCACGCCGTAGTCGAGGCGCTTCGACGTCCGCATCGCCCGGCCGTGGTCGGAGGTCCAGATCGAGCTCGCCAGGCCGTACCGCACGCCGTTGGCCTTGGCCACGGCGTCGGCCTCGTCAAAGAAGGTCTGCACGGTGATGACCGGGCCGAAGATCTCGTTCTGCACCATCTCGTCGTCCTGCTGGAGGCCGTCCACGATGCTGGGGGCGAAGAAGTATCCCTTGTCGCCGACCCGGTGGCCGCCGGTCAGGACCTTGGCGTGACCGGGGACCCGGTCGAAGAAGGCCGCGACCCGGGTCAGCTGGGCGGCGTTGTTGAGCGGGCCGTACAGGGCTTCCTCGTTGGACAGGTCACCGGTCACGGTGTTCCCGGCCGCCTCGGTGAGCGCCGCGACGAACTCGTCGTGCACGTCCTGGTGGACCAGCACGCGACAGGCCGCGGTGCAGTCCTGACCGGCGTTGTAGAGGCCCGCCGTGGCGATCGTCTCGGCGGCGGCCTTGAGGTCCCTGACGTCGTCGAAAACGATGACCGGCGCCTTGCCGCCCAGCTCCAGGTGGACCCGCTTGAGGTCGTCGGCGGCCGCTCTGGCCACCGCCATTCCGGCGCCGACCGAACCGGTGATCGCGACCATCTGCGCGGTCGGGTGACCCACGACCAGGGCACCGGTCCCGCGGTCGCCGACGACGACGTTGAAGACGCCCTTCGGCAGGATCTCCCCGACGATCTCGGCCAGTTTGACGGTGGAGACCGGGGTGGTGTCGGAGGGCTTGAGCACGACGGTGTTGCCCGCGGCGAGCGCGGGGGCGATCTTCCAGACCGCCATCATCATCGGGTAGTTCCAGGGCGTGACCTGGCCGACCACGCCGATCGGCTCGTGCCGGATGACGGAGGTGTGGTCGGCGAGGAACTCGCCCGAGGTCGGCCCCTCCAGCGTCCGCGCGGCGCCCGCGAAGAACCGGAAGTGGTCGGCCGCCACCGGGGTCTCGTCCTCGGCCATCCGGGCCCAGGGCTTGCCGGTGTTACGGCACTCGGCCTCGTTCAGCTCCCCGGCCCTGGCGTCGATGGCGTCGGCGACCTTGAGCAGCAGGTTGGCGCGCTCGCCCGGCGTGACCTGACTCCACGACTCGAAGGCGGCGGCCGCCGCGGCGTAGGCTGCGTCGACGTCCTCGGGGCCGGAGACGGGCGCCTGGAGGTAGGGGTCACCGGTACAGGGGTCGATGACATCGGAGAACCGGCCGCTCCTGGCGTCCACGAGCTCACCGTTGACATAGTTGCGCAGACGGGGGAACTCGGTGTTCTCAACCGGGGTGGTCACCGTCGACCTCCTAGGGGATTGGGCTGAGTTGTCGCGACTCTTACAGAGAAGTGACCTCAAGACAAGGGATTTCGTTGTTAATATACCAAATTGCTACGAAATCGCTTGACAGAGGTGGAAGAACTGACAGCATGACGCATCGGAGCCGCCACCCGGCGGCAGCGCCCACAGACCATGAGGCCAGGGAGTGCGGATGACGACGCCGCCCAAGGTACGCCGTGAGAACAACGCCAAGTCCGGCCCCGTCGTCCTCGACGAGATCTCCAAACAGATCATCGAGCAGCTGCAGTCGGACGGGCGCAAGCCGTACGCCGCCATCGGAAAGGCGGTCGGCCTGTCCGAGGCCGCCGTACGCCAGCGGGTCCAGCGTCTGCTCGACAACGGGGTCATGCAGATCGTCGCCGTCACCGACCCGCTGACCCTGGGCTTCCCCCGCCAGGCCATGATCGGCATCAAGTGCGAGGGCGACCTTGAGGTGGTGGCCGACGAGCTGGCGAGCATCAAAGAGATCAACTACGTGGTGCTGACCGCCGGGTCGCTGGACATCATGGTCGAGGTGGTCTGCGAGAGCGACCAGCACCTGCTGGAGATCCTCGGCAAGATCCGCGCCATCCCGACCGTCCGCGCCACCGAGACGTTCGTCTACCTCAAACTGCACAAACAGACCTACTCCTGGGGCACCCGCTGACCGTCCGTCCTACGCCGCCCGCCCTACGGCGCCCGTCCTGTACGGCGGGTCCTGTACAGCGGGCCGGCCGGGTGCGCAGGTCAGACGAGAGGCCAAGGAGTCCCGGCGGTCAGGCGACGCGTTGCCGACACAGCGGCCCGGCCGTCCCCACGGCGCCTCATCCGAGGGCGGGGAGCGGCGGAAGAGGGCCGAGGCCGAGATACCGGCCCACGGCGGTCAGAGCCTTCCGGACATCGTCGGTGACATGCCGGGCGACCGCGTCCTCGGAGACGTCGTGGGAGCGGCCGAAGTCGATCCAGGCCTCGGCCGTGGTACGGCCACGGGAGATCCGCTCTCCGTACTCGCCTGGTACGAGCCCTCCGAAAACGATCAGCTCCCGCAGACCGGCGGGACGCCACCACACGAGCCAGTCGGGTGAGTCATTGACGGCGAGGACGAGGCGTTCCGCGGCTTTCGCGTAGGCGGTGCCGTGAGGCAGGCTCCGGTCGGCGATACTCCAGAACACCTGAAACCAAGGTTCGCTCCGCTGGGAGAAGTCCGGCACGAACGGGACCGGCGGGTCCTGGGGTTCACCACGCAGGGCCTTGCGGTAGGGCTCCAGGTAGTCCAGGAACGCCCGCCGGTCTCCGGCCTGGTGAATGTCGCCGAGGTGGTTGTCCTCAGAACGAGTGGCCGGCGCGAACGCGGCGGCGGCCAGTTCACGCAGATCATCGGAGACGGTGAAGGAGTTGCGATCCAGCCAGTGAAAGACCGCCTCGTCGGGGGCGATCCCTGAAATCCGGGCCGCGACCAGGCAGGTGATCGCCAGAGAGGCTTCCACACACCCCTCCTCGGCGTACTCCTCACTGCCTTGGACGAAGTCACGGAGCACCTCGGCCATGGCCGAGGCGACGTCATCCCTCTCCTCGATCTCCGCGACGGCGTCAGAAGCCTCGTCGCTGTCGAAGGGCCCTTCGAAGAGCATCCGGCCGTCCACGCCTCAGTCCCTTTTCAGAAAATTCGGTGATCGGGGCGATTCATGATCGTACTACGGGAGCGACCGGCACCCGCCGAACATGACGGTGACCGCCGGGAATCCGCTGACCGCGACCGGAAAAGACCATTTCACATAGGCATACCATATCGCACCGAAAAGCATTATTTCGCTACACACAATGACAGCATCAGAACCAGACTTTCCAATCCTGTCTCCTCTATGTGAAAGTCTTCCCACGCCGATTTGACCGCGTTACGATCGGCCCGCAGGCCGACGCGAAAGAAGGTCGGCGGAATGAGGGGAGGTCTCAAAGGTGGGCAAGCATGACGGCAGCAAGCCATCAGACAAACCGGCGGACAGGCCGAAGCCGAATTCGGACGGCGCCCGTCCCGATCAGCCCGGCCAGCACGAAAAACCAGAGAAGAAGTGAGCATCGGTGAGCGCGTCACCGCCCTTACCAATCAGATGACGAATCTTGACGACAGGTGGCGGGACGTGTTTCACGCCGTGCCCCGCCACCTGTTCATCCCGGACAGGGCATGGTGTCATCCTGACGACGGTCCCGGCTATCTCATCGACCGGACGGCCGATCCCGAGACGTGGATGGATGTCGCATACTCCAATACATCGATTGTCACGCAGATCAACGACGGCGCAGCCGATATAGGGCGGGGAAAGGGCGACTACACCTCTTCAGCGTCCGCGCCAAGCGTTGTGGCGGCGGGGCTGAAATTGCTCGACCCCTATGACGGGGATGAGGTTCTGGAGATCGGCACGGGCACGGGGTGGACAGCGGGGCTGCTGGCGAACCGTCTCGGTGACGAGAACATAACCAGTGTCGAGATCGATCAGGCCGTGTTCACAACAGCCGCCGAGAACCTGAAGAGGGCCGGACACTCGCCCCGGCTGATTCTGGGAGACGGGGCCGGAGGGTGGCCGGAAAAAGCACCCTACGATCGAATCCACGTCACCTGTGGTGTGTACCAGGTGCCGTACGCCTGGGTGGAACAGGCCCGGCCCGGTGGGGTGATCGTGTTCCCCTGGATGCCCCGTTGGGAAGGGGGGCATCTGACCAGGTTGAACGCGGTCGGCGACGGCACCGCAGTGGGAAGATTCTACGGCGGGGTGCGCTTCATGATGCTGCGGTCACAGCGCTGGAGCCGTCCCCGGCATGAGGACGTCTATCGGAGGTCGACCACCTACCTTGACCCCCGCCGGGTGGTGCGCTCGTCATACGGGGCTGAGATCGCCATCGCGGGAATGCTGCCGGATGTGTGCGGCGCGCACGAAGACCAGGAAGGCGGCGAATTCCACCTCTCGCTATGGTCGGACGATTCCGATGCTCAGGTGCACTACGCGCCCGACTACAAGGGCATAGCTGTCTTACAGCGGGGACCACGCGGTCTCTGGGATGAACTGGAGGCCGCCTATCTACGATGGATGTCGTGGGGAACTCCACACAGAGACCGGTTCGGAATGACCGTCACCCCCGAAGGTCAACATGTCTGGCTTGACTCTCCAGACAACCTGATCACCTAACGACATGGGTGCCCGTGAATGTCTCCGCCGAGCCTTTCCCCGCAGGGGCCTTCCCTCTTTCCATGCCGCTATGGGGTCCGTTCCCCTTCGATCGTCAGGACTCCGAGCCGCTCCAAGTGCCGCGGGAAAATCCGGGCGCGACCCGTCAGCGGCACAGGTGGGCGTTGAGCCGGGCGGCCTGGCGCGTCAGGTGGTCGCGCTCGGCGAGGTTGGGTGCCTTCTGGGCCGCCTCGGCGTACAGCCGTGCCGCCGTCGCCAGGTCGCCGTCGCGCTCATGGAGGTACGCCGCCACCGCGGCGCGGCGAGGCAGTGAGCTGTCCAGCGCCGCGAGCGCCGCCAAACCGGCGCGCGGTCCGTCGGCCTCGCCGACGGCCACCGCGCGGTTGAGCCGGACGACCGGGCTGTCGGTCAGGCGCGCGAGCTCGTCGTACCACTCGACGATCTGCACCCAGTCGGTCTCCTCGGCGGTGGGCGCGTCAGCGTGGAGTGCCGCGATGGCGGCCTGGGCCTGGAACTCGCCCAGCCGGTCGCGGGCGAGGGCCGCCTGCAGGATCTCGACGCCCTCGGCGATCGACTCGGTGTCCCACCGGCCGCGGTCCTGCTCGGCGAGCGGCACCAGGCCGCCGTCGGGCGCGGTCCGGGCGGCGCGCCGGGCGTGGTGGAGCAGCATGAGGGCGAGCAGTCCCGCCACCTCGGGATGGTCGATCGCGGCCGCGAGCTGCCGGGTGAGCCGGATGGCCTCGGCGGCGAGGTCGACGTCGCCGGAGTAGCCCTCGTTGAAGACCAGGTAGAGGACGCGCAGCACGGTGGCGACATCGCCGGGCTGGTCGAACCGCGCGCCGGAGACGGTGCGCTTGGCCCGGCTGACGCGCTGCGCCATGGTCGCCTCGGGCACCAGGTAGGCCTGGGCGATCTGGCGGGTGGTCAGCCCGCCAACGGCGCGCAGTGTGAGCGCGACCGCGGACGACGGTGTCAGCGACGGGTGGGCGCACAGGAAGTAGAGCCGGAGCGTGTCGTCCACCGCGGGCGCAGGCCCGGGCGCCGGCTCCTCGTCGAGGAGGTCCTCACGCCGGCGGCGGGCGGCGTCCGCCCGGGTCGCGTCGAGGAACCGGCGCCAGGCCACGGTGACCAGCCAGCCCTTCGGGTCCCGCGGCGGGTCGGCCGGCCAGACGCGGACCGCCTCGACCAGCGCGTCCTGCACGGCGTCCTCGGCCGCCGCGAAGTCGGCTCCGCGGCGGACGAGGATCCCGAGCACGCTCGGCGTGAGGCTCCGGAGCAAAACCTCGTTCACTTGAAAGGTCACTCCGTGATGGTGGGCGGCGCGGTCAGGAACGGGCGCACCTCAAGCCACTCGTGGATCGGCTTCCCACCCGCCCCGGGGGCGGCCGACAGGTCCCCGGCCAGCTCGACGGCGCGCTCGTAGCTGTCGACGTCGATCACCATCCAGCCGGCGATGAGGTCCTTGGTCTCGGCGAACGGGCCGTCGGTGACCGGCGGGCGACCCTCGCCGTCGTAGCGGACGAACATCCCGCCGGGGGCGAGTGCCTGACTGTCGACGAACTCGCCGGTCCCCTCCAGCCGGGCCGCGAAGTCGTGCATGTACTGCACGTGGGCCGAGATCTCCTCCGGCGTCCACCGCTCCATGGGCACGTCGTTGACCGGAGCCGGGGCGCCGCGGTAGTGCTTGAGCAGCAAATACTTGGCCATCGTGTTTCTCCTCGATGCTGGTGCGACCCATTGTGGTCGCGTTCACCACGGGGACGGAGCCGGTCACGGGTTCTCGACATCGCCGTCCGAATCTTTTTGGGTCTCGTAGACGAACCCGGGTGAGCCGTCTCGTGGTGTCCGGGTCCACGCCGTGGCGCGAGGGCGAGACGGAGCGAGGCCTTCCAATTTCTCATGTAAACGATCAAGGCTGGCGATAATCACCGTGAAAGCCCGAGGCTAATGAAGATGAACTCGTGGTGTCACAGCCCCTGATGTGCGTCAATCGCCGGGTAGACCGACATCACGGATGACGGGGTCACGCGCGGCCTCCGCCGAAACCCGTCCTCGCGGCAGGTAACCGGGGGCGGCGAACAGCGGGGACCCGGTGTCGCCGGCCGCGAGTCCGGCTGATCCCGACACCCTTCCAATTCGGGTGAAATCGGGTGAAATCTCCGGGCCAGCTTGCGGGAATAGCCATTCCCGGTAGCAGGCCCCAGGGCCGCCCCGGGGCGGGGTCGAGGCGGCGAAATCCCCCGCCCCGCGGGGGGAGTACCTGTCGAACTCCGCGGCCCGCGGAGTCCGGGAGGGGCACCACATCTTTTCACTCTTAGTGACTGTCTGGATTCATTGTGTTAAGAAGGTGGTTCCAGAAGCTCAGCCGCTGGATGCCGGCGGATAGACAAAGGAGTTCATGTGCGTTTCCCCCTGCGCACGGCCATGGTGGTGGCGGCGCTCGCCGCGCTGGCCACGGGTGTCTCGGTGGCTCCGGCCGCCGCCGAGGGTGTGCGGACCGGCCGGGCGGGTGACTCCGGCGCGGCCCGCACGGTCGGTGAGTGCACCGATCCGGGATTCGTCGGCGCCATCCGCTTCCGCAACCCGCTGGGGCTGTACGAGGTGGACTGCATCCGGCCCGAGAGCGTCCGCTATCCCGGGCCGGTCTTCGTCACCCACTGCAAACCCACCAACGGCGGGTGGCTCAACCTGCACATGCCCGGTGGCGAGGTAATCGAATGCCCCGCCACCGTCTACCGGGACGCCATCGGCTACAGCGCCTGGTCCTGACCGGACTGTCTGCCGCTTTGCCCTGGAGTGCCACGGGCACACCGCCGGGGACCTGCACATCCGGCCCCGGCGATAAGGCCCCCTCAAGATCGAATGCAAACTTTCTCCACGTTTTCAAGGCAGCCCGCCCCTGGCGGGCCGTCGGTGTTCGCGGGCCGGGCTGCGGCTTTCCGGCCGGTCCCGGCCCGCGACGCCCAAGCCCTCGGCAGGCGGTTGCCGAAAGAATCGAGACCGTCGACGAGCACCAGGAGCAGCCCGCCGGGCCCTGACCATCAGGCGCCGGCGCTTCGCGGCGCCGAGCTCGTCGACGCGATTGCCGAAAGAACCGGCGCCCCGGGGCGATCGGATGTGCGGCGAGTTTTGGCGCATGTAACAAGCCCAGCGCCGAGCTGGTCGACGCGGTTGCCTTTAGGCCTCTCGGGACAGGCGCTGAGCTCG
>NZ_JBEXUG010000053.1:0-31397 GCF_040614315.1 Streptosporangium sp. NPDC006007
CGGCGAGTCACCCGAGGGTGCCCTGCTCAGCGACCCGGGCCACGGCCGCTCGAATGGGTCCGGTGAGGTTGGCGATCAGCTCTCAAACACCTTCTGAGGTGCGCGGGAAGATCGTCAACTCACATATTCGCAGGCCGTGCCGGGTCGACACCGTCGGCTCTGCGCCGCAGAGCCATCACGATGACGGCCAGGATCCACCAGGCTCCGGCGGTGAAGATGCCGAGCCGGAACGAGTCGGCGCCGTGGAAGAGCTGACTGGCGTAGCCACCCCCACCGCGTTGTTGGTCGCGTGGAACACCATGGCGATGAGCACGCTCTGCCGCGCGGACCGGAAGAGGCCTGCGATGACAACGCTTGCCGCCATGATCACCAGGATGTCCGGTAGCAGGATCTGCCCGGTCAGGAACAACGGCAGGTGCCACGCCACCCAGAACGCGGGGGCTCCCCCCTGAACGTGGACACCGATCTCAGGCGGCAGTCTGAGCTTCCCCCGCAGGACGGACACCTCGTCTGAGTCGACCTTGCGTCGGCTGGGAAGGAAGAGACCCGTGCCCGCACCTCACTCGCCTGAGTTTCGTGAGCGCGCCGTCGCGCCGGCCCGGCTCGGCGACAAACCGATCACCACCCTGGTCAAGGTCGCTCCTGTCTGCAAAATTGGCTGGCCCAGGCCCAAGCCCAGGCCGACCAGGAAGGCCCGACGTCGAGCCGGCTCGCGACGGCCGAGAAAGCCGAACTCGCCGAGCTGCGACGCAAGAACAAAAAGCTGGAACCGGAAAACGAGATCCTCAAACGCGCAGCCGCGTACTTCGCACGTGAGAACGTTCTCCCAAAATAGCGTACTCGCTGGTCCGTGAACTCGCCGACGACGATGTCCCTATCGCGGTGGCCTGCCGACTGCTGAAGGTATCGCGCTCCGGATACCACGATTGGCCCGGCCGGCCGACATCTGCAAGGGAGCATGGGGACTTTTCGTCCCGAAAGTGTCCATGCAGTGGCAAGGACGTGGCGAAACGGGGCTCAACCGCGTCTTACCGCTCAACGCGACGGCTCATCGTGGCTTCGACGATAGACCTTTCAGTCCTTGTCATTTTCGCGGCCGCCATTCTCATCCCAAAACATTCGCTTGCCCGATATCTCGCCCTCCATGACGTGGTGATCGTCGATTCCTGCAGATCTTGTAAGACTGGGTTCACAAGGTGAGCACGATCTTGCCGCGCGCGTGCTCCGCCTCGATGAAGCGGATGGCGTCGGCGGTCTCGCTCAGGGGATAGGTCCGTTCGATCACCGGGGTGATCTTCCCTGTTGCGATGAGCCCGGCGAGGTGGGTCAGGTCGTCGATGCTGCGCTTGGTGTACAGACCGCGGAGCCTCTGGCTCAGGAAGGGCGAGATGGCGGCGACGGCGAACAATCGCGGCAGGGGGCCGAGCACCGCGCCGCCTGTGCCGCTGGAGGAGATGTAGACACCTTTCGGTGCGAGCACCCGGCGGAACTCGGAGAGCCGGTGGTTGCCTGCGAGGTCGACGATGACGTCGAATCGGCCCGCCCCTCGGGTGAAGTCCTCGCGGGTGTAGTCGATCACATGGTCGGCACCGATCGAGCGCACCAGATCCGCGTTGCGGGGGCTGCAGACGCCGCTCACTACCGCGCCCAGCGTCTTCGCGAGCTGCACGGCGAAGGTGCCCACCCCACCGGAGGCCCCGTTGACGAGCACCGTCCGGCCGGGTGCGACTTCGCCGAGCCGCAGCGCCTGCAGCGCGGTCGTCCCCGCCACGGGCAGGGTAGCCGCCTGCTCGAACGTCACCCCCTCGGGTTTCGGGGCCAGGTGCGTTTCCGGCGCCGCCACGTACTCGGCGAAACCTCGTTGGCTCATCTCGCCGAACACCTGGTCGCCGGCCCGGAAGCGGGTCACTTTGGCTCCGACCGCCTCCACCGTCCCGGCGATGTCGCGACCCAGGACGGCTTTCTTGGGGCGTCGAAGTCCGAACGCGAGGCGCATGATGCTGGGGGAGCCGTGCATGGTGGCTCGGTCACCGTAGTTGATCGAAGCCGCACGGACCCGCACGAGCACCTTGTCGTCGCCGATGGCAGGCTTGTCGACGTCGGTGTATCGCAGGACCTCGGCTGAGCCGTACTCCTCGTAGACGATCGCTTTCACAGGTACTCCTCATTTCGGTAGTTCGTGACGGTTTCCGGGCAGGGGGCATCGCGCCGGCGGCGTTCGTCCGGCGTGGTTCTTCAGGGTGTGGATTCGCGACTGGTCAGCGGCGACGCGCTCGGATAATCCCCTCGGCGACGGTGTGGATAAGCGCGCCTACGGAGATCACGATGAGTCCCGTGTTGATCCACTGCGGTACGCTCAGCGGCCACTTTGCCGCCTCGACGAAGACCGGGTTGAGCACCCTGTCGTTCGCGGCGAGCCAGATCAACACGATCGCACTGGCGATGTTGACGAGCGACCCGGCGACGGCGAGGGGAACGCTCCAGCGCGCGTAGTACTTCGCGAAGGAGAAGCCGAGACTGGCGATCACGAGGAAGATGAGGAGGTAGACGAGACCGGTCTCCCACAGCCAGGGCGAGAGCACGCCGATGGGATCGCCGTCCGCATCCGTCTCGGTGCTCACCACCGGCGAGAGCAGGATGAAAGTCGTGAAGAGGACCATCAGCACGGTCTCGGTGACCAGCTCGCCGTACCGGGCGCGGCGGCTGGGCGGTCCCGGCAGCGCGGCGGGGGTCCAGGGCTGCGTCGGTGCCCGGCGCAGGACGGGGGTGCGTTCAATGATCGCGAAGACGAGCGTCGTCCAGAAGGCGATGTGGATGCCGGCCGAGAGCGCCGCCCCGAGGGTGTCGCCGATTACGGAGAGGGCGGTGCCGCCCTGGAGAGCCCGCACGAGTCCGACGGCCGCGGCGACGGCAGGCACGATCGTCACGAGCAGGGCCGTCAGCAGTCGCGTGTAGTCGAGGTAGAGCGCGGGGCCGATGAGCTGGAGCGGACGATTGGCGTAGCCGGCTGCCAGCCGCGCCGGGTCGCCGAGTTCGGTGACCACCGCGAGCTCCGCTTCGGCACGGTCGCTTCCAGCGTCGAGGCGGTCGTCAACGGCATCCGCGATCGAGGCACGCAGTTCCTTCTCGACGTCGGGACGCTGTCGTCCGGGCAGGCGCCGCAGGGCCGCGTCGACGTAGCGGTCGGTGAGCGAGCTCGTCGTGGTCATGACTCGCCTTTCAAGGTGTGGAATGCGGCGTGAAGCTCATCCCAGTCGCGGCTCAGAGTGTCGGCGAGTGCGACGCCTTTGCCACTCGTGCGGTAGAACTTGCGAGGCCGGGACTCCTCGGTGTTCCAGTCGCTGGTCAGGAGCCCTTGCTTTTCGAGGCGGCGAAGGAGCGGGTAGAGGGTGTTGGCGTCGACGGCGAAGCCGCGCCGGTCCAGCAGGTCGAGCAGCGCATACCCGTAATTCGGCTGTTTCAGGATGAGCAGGCAGGCGAGCACGACGGTTCCCCGTCGAAGTTCCTGCAGGTGGGTCGAAAGCAGCCCATCGTCTAGCATGCGAATCACAATAGTGTGTGACACACAACAATGCAATAGCCGGCCACGAGGGCTGGAGTGGCGTCGACATACGGACCCCAGCCACGATCGGCGAGGAGCCTTCGTGTGACTCTCCCCTCATATCGTGGAGACCTGACCTAAGGGGGAGGTCGGGGCATGGGAGAGACCAGACGCAGCTTCGATCCGGAGTTTCGGGCCGGTGTGGTGCGCATCGTATGGGAGACCGGGAAATCAATCGCCTCGGTCGCCAGGGATCTGGGGATGAACACAGGAACGCTGGCCAGCTGGGTGCAGACGGACCGTCTGGCCCGTGAGCGTGACGCTGATGGGGAACTGGTCGAGTCCGAGCTCGAGGAACTGACCCGGCTGCGGCGGCAGAAAGCCGAATGGGCCCGGGAGCGCGCGGAACTGGAGATGGGGCACGGGTGTGCTCAAGCGCTCGGTGGTCTTGTGGGTCAAGGAGGCGACAGACCGGTGAGCGCACGCGGCCTTCATCGCCTCCCAGAAGACCGAGCACGATGTTCCCCACGCCACGGCCTGCCGGATTCTCGGGGTCTCGCAGTCTTGGTTCTACAAATGGCGTGATCGCACGCCGGGCGTTCGCCGGCGACGACGACGGGAGGAGCTGGATGCGGCGATCACCGCGGCCTTTGATGCCTCCGGCGGCACCTACGGCTCCCCGCTTATCACCCGTGACCTGCATGAGCGCGGGTGGCGGGTGTCGGTGAACACGGTTGCGGCGCGGATGGCCGTACTCGGCCTGGTGGCCCGCATGAGGCGTCGGCCCAGGTCACTGACCCGGCAGGGCAGTCGGCCCGCAGCCTCGGACCTGGTGCACCGCCAGTTCAATGCGGTCGCCGCGGCCGTGTTGTGGTGCGGCGACGTCACCGAGATCGCCACTGACGAGGGCAGGCTGTATCTGGCCACGGTGGAGGACCGGTTCTCCCGCTGCCGGGACTGTACGGTTTTCGGTGTGACTCCTGATCATGCAGGACGCACCTGATGAGTACTGTGATCCAGGCATCGACGGAGATCGACCTGGAGGACGCCGCGGTGGCGCGTAAGAAGCCGGACAACTCAGCGGATCGAGAGCTGGTGGCCAGGCTGGTCGACCGGGCGCGAGCCGAAGGAGTGGAGCCGGTCGGTGAGAACGGGCTGCTGGGCCGGTTGACCAAGCCGGTGCTGGAGTCCGCTCTGGAGGGCGAGATCACCGACCATCTCGGCTACGACAAGCATCAGCGCTCCGGCGACGACAGCGGCAACACCCACAACGGCAGCCGGTCCAAGACCGTCGTCACCGATGTGGGGCCGGTGGAGATCACCGCGCCACGTGATCGGGATGGCAGCTTCGAGCCGAAGATCGTGCGCAAGCGGCAGCGGCGTCTGTCCGGGGTGGATGAGATGGTCATCTCGCCGGCCGCCGAGGGGCTGACCACCGGCGAGATCTGCGCGCACCTGGCCGAGGTCTACGGGGCCGACGTCTCCAAGCAGGCCATCTCCGCCATCACCGACAAGGTGCTGGACAAGATGGCCGAGTGGCAGAACCGGCCGCTCGATGCCGTCTACCCGGTGATCTTCATCGACGCCGTCCACGTGAAGTTGCGCGAGGGTCAGGTCGCCAACCGGCCCATCTATGTGGCGATGGCGGTCACCGTCGATGGCGAGCGCGACATCCTCGGGCTGTGGGCCGGCGACGGCGGCGAGGGCGCGAAGTTCTGGTTGCACGTGCTGACCGAGATCAAGAACCGTGGCGTCGCCGACGCGCTGATGGTGGTCTGCGATGGCCTCAAAGGGCTGCCGCGGGCGATCGAGACCGTCTGGCCCCAGGCTGTCGTGCAGACCTGCGTGGTGCATTTGCTGCGCGCCTCGTTCCGCCATGCCGCCCGCCGGCACTGGGACGCCATCGCCAGGGCGCTCAAGCCGGTCTGCACCGCCCCGGCCGAGGCGGCCGCGCTGGAGCGGTTCTTGGAGTTCGCCGAGGTGTGGGGCGGCTACCCGGCGATCGTGAAGTTGTGGGAGAACGCCTGGGCGGAGTTCGTGCCCTTCCTCAACTTCGGCACCGAGATCCGCCGGGTGATCTGCTCGACCAACGCGATCGAGTCGGTCAACGCCCGGATCCGGCGGGCGGTCAAGGCCCGCGGGCACTTTCCCAACGAGCAGGCCGCACTCAAGTGCGTCTACATGGCGATCATGAGTCTGGATCCGACCGGTAAGGGCCGCAAACGCTGGGTCACCCGTTGGAAGGCCGCCCTGGACGCCTTCGCCGTCACCTTCGACGGCCGCCTGACCCTAACGACCCGATAACTAATCAAGATCGAGATACGCCGTTAACTGGACACACCCGGCCCTGGCTTCTGCCGGGGCCTTTGTCATGCCTGGTTCAGGTGGGCACGTTGTCTTGGCGCAGGATCTCCATCGCCTGGATGACGTCGGTGACGATATGGTGTGCCGAATGGTCGTGCCCTGGCCAGGTGCCGCGGTCGATCCAGATCGTTCGTAATCCGGCTGCCCGACCACCGCCGATATCGGCGACGAGGTTGTCACCGATCATCCATCCGCCCTTGGTGAGGGTCGTTCCGCAACGTTGCGCGGCGATCTCGAACAGTCCAGTGTCGGGCTTGCGAATGCCCTCGATACCTGAGAGGACGTAGCCGTCGACAGCGTCGGCCAGGCCCGTGTGGCGAATCTTCCCAAGCTGGTTGTCCGCCGTGCCGTTGGTTGCGATCGCCACCCGCCATCCGGCCGTACGGAGCCGAGACAGGCCGTCCAGCACTTCCGGCCGGCAGTGAACAAGGTGGGGCATACGCCTGCGGTACCGGCCCCACAGCTCTTCGACGGTTTCGGGCAAGGTGAAGCGTTCCTGTACTTTGCCGAAAAAGACCTCACGATGTGGCAGGCCGTCGCGGTCGAGTCCGAGCAGCCAGTCAACCGCGCCGTGCTCCAAGCGGTGCTCCTCGGCGAACTCTGCGACCCACACGTGGAACGCTTCGTTGAGATCTACGAGGGTGTTGTCCAGATCGAAGAGCGCGAGGCGTTGCACATAACTCATCCTAGGCCGGCACTCTCCCGCGATCTTAGAAGACGGGGAGCCAGGAGGACACCGCACGTCGGTAGCCCGCTGAACCTGACGACATCCTAGATGACAATACTTCCCTTATATTGGATTATCTTCGACCATGCGTCCTGTGTGCCAATATTTCCTATTTTGTCTGGTGGTGAAGATTGATCGGGAACAATGCTGGACACTTCATCGCATTTTAGGCGCTTTTGGATTAGATTTGGAAAACATTTGACCCTGCTTAAGTTTTCTCGCTACTCTTTAGTTCTTATTGGGGCCCGCCAAGAGTACGGCTGACTGAGTAGGAGCTTGCCCTGAGCATCGATGTTAACCCCTTGCGCCTATCCAAGCCGCAGGACTCTAGTACATACCTCGCTCTCAAGACCATCCAGGGAGGGCGTGCTGTCTACACCACCCGCGTTCCTCTCCTTGATCTCCCCACCATCCTTCCCGTTCCCGACCCCAACAACGTCGACAAAGACAATCGCAAAGTCGACCGCCTCCACGCCAAGCACTTCGGCGAGTATCTCGACACCAAGCAAGACTGGGTCGCGCCGGCTCTCTTGGCTCGCGATAGCGGGGGCTGCTTTTTCGAGAAGCTCGATGAGCGTGGCGAGGTTGGTTACCTCACTGTCCCGTGGGCGATCGGCGGTATTTCCTCCCTTCGCACTATCGATGGTCAGCACCGTGTGCTGGGTGTCTCTATCGAGAAGAAGCGCATAACTGATGCCATCGCCGCTGTAGATCGCGAGATGTCGCGTAAGGTTAGTCCGGAAAGGTCGGCAAAGCTCCACGCTGAGCGTGAGAAGCTTGTTAGCCAGATGATGCGCCTGAAGGCTGAGTATGTCGGCCTGGACATCTACGTAGAGCCGGATCCGATCAAGGCGCAGCAGATGTTCGTCGACGTTGCTGACAATGCTAAGGGCATCAGCAGCGCCGTCCGTGCCCGCTTTGACAGCTACAAGGTAGCTAACCGCACCTTGTCTGACATCATCGACCACCCGCTATTGAAGGGACAGGTCGATGCTGAGCAAGACCGTATGACCATGAAGAACCCCAACCTCATGGGGGCCAAGCATGTCGCAGACATCACCCGGGCTGTCATCGCTGGTCCTGGCGGTCGGATTAGCAAGAAAGCCGAGCGTACCTTGACGGACGGTGAGGTGATTGAGCAGGTTAAGGACTTCCTTGATGTCATCTCCAATGCCTTCACTGGCCTCGCTGCTGTCACTGAGGATGACCCCGAGAGGGAGCGTAGAGCAGATGAGCTGACCATGGCTCAGCAGCTTCGTCGTACCTCACTGCTCGGCTCAGTGGGCATGCTGCGCGTCTTGGGGGGAGCGTTCCGCGAGTTGCGTGCGGGTGATAACCCCGCGGAACTTGACGACATTACCGAATTCTTCAAGCGCCTCGACCCGCATATGACTGCTCCAGTCTCAGAGGTCAGCATCTGGCGCACCACGGACGCTGGCACCAACTTTGAGCCGAACGCAGCCGCACCCATCATGCGGACGCAGAACATCGTAAGTCTCGTGGGCATCATCGTCGGCTGGTACAAGAAGCCCCCTGCTGCTCTGTAGCCTGCATCATCAACGATGGGCACCTCTTGAGGGTGCCCATCGTCATGCTCAAGAGCTTGGACGTCACCTCGACACCAAGATTAAATAGTCGCCGCCGCTGTGGATCGACTGTTGCATGGAGAGGGTGCTTCCTGCCCCGTGCCTTGTGGGCTCGCTATCCCGAGTTCAGCGCCGAGTGCCTGCAAGGCGGCTCATCCTGAATCGGTACCCCCTTTGAGGGGGCGTGCTGGCGGTTCGCCGAGGTGGGGGACGGCCTGCGGAAACGCGGTCAAGATCATTCCGCGTCTATTCCGTAGCCACCGGCACAGGGCTGCCTACAGCTGCATCTGGTTGCCTAGGTGTGCTGAGACACGATCATGGATCACCCAGGTCAAGGGTGTATCCGCTGGTAGGAAGAGTGCCCCCGGCATGATTCGAACATGCGACACCCGCTTTAGGAGAGCGGTGCTCTATCCCCTGAGCTACGGAGGCAGGGGCTCCCTGTAAGAGTAGCGAAAGTGGGGAGTGGATGTGTGGTTGGAGGGGGGTTGGGGGGGCGATCGGCGGGTTATCGCTTTGCTGAGCTGCGGTAAAGGGGCGGCAAGCGCCTGAGTGGGCCGGGTGGGCGTGGCTAGTGTCGCGGTCTGTGATGGAACGGCGACGGAAGCGGATCCGGGGGCGGCGTGCGCTGCGGCCTCTGGTGCTGTGCGGGGCGATGCTGGCCCCCGCGCTTCTGGCGGTGGGGCTTCTGGTGGCTGAGCTTACCGGGTATCGGGCGGTTGTTCAGGGAATCGTGGCCGAGGCGGGGCCCCGGAACGGGGCGGAGGAAGTCGGGGTTGAGTCAGGGGTTCGGAACGGGGCGCAGGGGGGCGAGGTGGAGGGGGGCGGGATGAGGGGCCGGGAGGGGGCGGGCGGCGTGGTTCCGGTCGTGACCGGCCGGGGGGTGGTGATGGAGCCGAGGATCGTGCCTCCGCCGTACGGGCCGGATCGGACCTATGGGGGGTGGATGCCTCCGACGGTCGTGACGGACGTACACCGGTCCACCGAGGAGGCCGCGCCGACGGAGGCGCCGCCGGCCGTACGGAGGGCCGCGCCCCGGAAATCTTTGGCACCGGGGCCTAGGCGGACGCCGCGGCCGGAGCGGTCCAAAGCGGGGTTCGGCTGCCCGGCTGAGTGGCGGGAGACCTGGTTGTGGGAGGTGTGCAAGGAGCAATCGCGACGAATGGCATGAATGAGGGGGTTGCTAAAAGGGGTGTTCGGCGCATATCGGCTGCGGGGAGTCTGACCCAGACACTTGGCTGGCTGTAGTAACGTGCGTGCCTGACCCAGGTCACGAGTTCGCAAACGGAGGGGTCGAACGTGCCACCTCGTCGATCAGCGGGTCTGGTCGCCGTCGTCGCGACGATGTCCTCCCTTCTCCCGGGAGTGGCTGTCGCGAGGCAGGCGCCGATCGAGGCCCGACCGGTCGTCGTCAGTGAGCCGGTGCGCCTTACCGGGCTGCTCCGCGACCCCGTCAACCTCACTGAACTGCGCCGCGAGGCGGAGAAGGCGGCCAAGGATCTCGAAGACGCGACCAAGGCGCTGGAGCAGCGGCGGGCCAGGATCCGGGCCTCGGAGCGGGAGCTCGCCGCCAAGTTGCGCGAGCTGCAGGCCGCGGAGAAGTCCTTCGCCGAAGTACGGCAGCCGCTCTCGGATCTGGTCAGTCAGCTCTACCAGCGACCTCTGAGCGACGACGCGGCGGCTTTCCTGTCCGGCGCGTCCGATGAGTCGACCCTCCGGGCCATGGCCGATGTCACCCACCTGGTGTCCGAGCGGAACCAGGTCCTTGAGGACGCCGGCCGCTTACAGGCCGAGCGGGAGCGGCTTACCGCCGAGGCGCAGGAACTGCGGGCGGGCAACCTCCTGTCGGAGGCGCAGATGGGCGCCGAGATCGAGACGCTCAGGGCGCGTTCTGCCAAGATCGTGAAGTCGCTGACCCAGGCGCTGGTGAAGCTGGGCGTCAAGGTCGACAGGTCCGGTAACCCCTCGGCCGGGTGTGACCCGACCAGGGCCTCCTCGGCGAACGGTTTCCCCAACGGCCTCATCCCGGTCGCCTATCTCTGTCCGCTCCAGCAGCGGGGCAACCAGTTGCGGGGTGACGCGGCGATCGCCTTCATCAGCCTTAACGAGGCTTACCGGAAACGCTTCGGCAGGCCCATGTGCGTTACGGACAGTTACCGGAGTCTGGCCGAGCAGCAGTCGGTCTACTACCGTCGGCCAGGCTTCGCCGCCGTGCCGGGCCGTAGCAACCACGGTCTGGGGCTCGCCGTCGACCTGTGCGGAGGGGTGGAGCGTTTCCGGTCGGCCGAGTTCACCTGGCTGGAGGCCAACGGCAAGCAGTTCGGCTGGATACACCCCAAGTGGGCCTACTCCAGCCCCTTCGAGCCGTGGCACTGGGAGTATGACCCGGAGCTGGGGTCCGTGCTGTAGGCCGTCACGGCCGGGTCACAGGGCGGGGGTGACCGAGGCGGTGCAGTGGGAGCAGCGGACGGCGGCCTTGGGGATCTCCGACAGGCACTCCGGGCACTCGCGCATCGTGATCTCCTCCTCCTTGGCGAACCAGGAGGAGATCTTCTCGTAGGGGCGGACGACCATGAAGTAGATGACGGACGCCACCATCAGGAACGAGATCAGCGCGTTGAGGAAGAGACCGTACTTGATCTCGCCCGAGCCGATCCAGAGGGTGAGCTTGGAGAAGTCGGGCTGACCGCCGATCGCCGCTATCAACGGCGTGAGGACGTCCTTGACGAACGAGTTCACGATGGCGGTGAAGGCGGCCCCGATCACCACTGCGACGGCGAGTTCCACCACGTTGCCGCGTAGCAGGAACTTCTTGAATCCATCGATCATGGTCACTCCTTGCTCCGTGCCCCCGCCCGTCGTCCGTGTGTCCGGCGTCGCGCGGGTTTCATTCCATTGGGTATCGAGGAAACTACCTTGTGTTCCGGCTGCCGGGAAAACTATCCCGTACGAGCGCCGATGGTGATCGACAGGCGGCCGTCTGCCTGCGCCGAGGCCAGCTCGACCGCCTGCGCCGAGGTGGTGGCCAGCACGACCAGGGAACCCCGGTCCGGCTCGCCGGCGGGGATGGCGAGAACCGTGACGTCTTCGGCCACGGTCCTGGCGGGGGCGGAGCCGTCCCAGCGCGCGGCGGCGGCGAGCACGTCCACGACGTCGCCGGGTGAGAGCAGGCGCGCGGTCTGCGGGTCGGCGACGCGGACGGGGGTGGCGACCGTTCCCCGGCCGTGGGCGGCCAGCAGGCCGGGGCCGAGCAGGCGGGCGTCCGTCAGCGGCTCCCCGCGCCGGACGGGACCGGTCAGGACCTTCCCGGCGACCGGGGCGCCGGGTCTCAGGGCGCCGTCGGGGACGGTGCCGGGTCGCAGGGCGACCACCCTGAGGTCGGCGGTGCGGAGTATGCCGCCCGGAAGGTCTCTGGCCGCGGCGAGAACGGCGACCGAGGCGGTGTCGGGCCGTAGTCCGATCACGGCGCACACCGTTGCCAGGGCGGCGACGGCGGTGGCGACCAGGCGGTGGCGCCGGCCGATCAGACGGCGGAGGACGCGCATGACCGACTCCAGGAGAGAAAGGCGCGGATGACTGACTTCAGGGGGATGCGTGGCCGGTCCCCTTGGGGGAGCGCACGCTTCAGAGAGGGGATCAGCCGGGGAGGGGGAAGGGGAGACGGAGGCCGTCCAGGGCGTTGGGGCAGGGGCAGGTCCGGTCCTGGGGGAGGGCGGTGACGACGTCGGCGATGAGGGAGCGCATCCGGGTGATGTTGGAGGCGAAGAAGGCGAGGACCTCCTCGTGGGTGACGCCGTCCCCGGCCTCGACCCCGGCGTCGTGGTCGGTGACCAGGGAGAGCGTGGTGTAGCACATGGCCAGCTCGCGGGCGAGGACCGCCTCGGGGAAGCCGGTCATGCCGACGATCGTCCAGCCGTTGGCGGTGAACCAGCGGGACTCGGCGCGGGTGGAGAAGCGGGGGCCCTCGATGACCACGAGCGTGCCGTCCTCGGCCAGGTCCCAGCCGGTGGACCGGGCGGTGGAGGCGGCCGCCGCGCGACCCGAGGGGCAGTAGGGGTCGGCGAAGGCGACGTGGACGACGCCGCCGGTGTCGTAGTAGGTCTGCGGGCGGCCCGAGGTGCGGTCGACGAGCTGGTCGGGGACGACCAGGGTGCCGGGGCCGACCTCGGGGCGGAGCGAGCCGACCGCGCTGGGGGCGAGCACCTGGCGGACGCCCAGGGAACGCAGGGCCCACAGGTTGGCGCGGTAGGGGATGAGGTGGGGCGGGAGGCGGTGGTCGCGGCCGTGGCGGGGCAGGAAGGCCACCGCCCTGGACCCGATCCGCCCGACGGTGACGACGTCGCTGGGCGGGCCGTAGGGGGTGGCGACCTCGACCTCCGTCGCGTCGTCGAGCAGGGAGTAGAGGCCCGAGCCGCCGATGACCCCGATATCCACGTGAGTGACCATGGCGCAGAGGTTAGCCGTACAGGGGAGCGGTTGAGGAGGCCCGGCCCCGTCCTGTGGACAGTGCGGAGACCCGGCTCCCGCCCTGTGGATAACCCCGGATCCGATGTGGTGATCTGATCACATTGGGTATGACCTGCGATATATCGATCGGGGGGCGAGATGAGGGCCGGGAACGTGTGCCCGGGAGTGAGCGCCGGGGAGCCCGGGCGCCGGGCGCGATGAGCGTTCAGGAGTCCCGGAGGACAGGCACGAGGGGGCTGGGTCTTGTCATCGGCGCCCTCATGCTCGGCATGCTCCTGGCCGCGCTCGACCAGACGATCGTCTCGACCGCGCTGCCGACGATCGTCAGCGATCTGGGCGGCCTGGAGGAGCTCTCCTGGGTGGTCACCGCCTACATGCTCGCCTCGACGGTCTCCACCCCGCTCTGGGGCAAACTCGGCGATCAGTACGGCAGGAAGAGGCTGTTCCAGAGCGCGATCGTCATCTTCCTGATCGGCTCCGCGCTCTGCGGGCTGTCGCAGAACATGGGCCAGCTGATCGGCTTCCGCGCCCTGCAGGGGGTGGGCGGCGGCGGCCTGATGGTGCTGGCCCAGGCGATCGTCGGAGACGTCGTGCCGGCCCGGGAGCGGGGGAGGTACCAGGGGTTCTTCGGCGGGGTGTTCGCGGTCTCCAGCGTCGCGGGGCCGCTGCTCGGCGGCCTTTTCGTGGATCATCTGTCCTGGCACTGGGTCTTCTACGTCAACCTGCCGATCGGGGCCGTCGCGCTGGTCGTGATCTTCTCGGTGCTGCCCTCCGACACGGACCGCGGGCGCCACGTCATCGACTATCCCGGCATCCTCCTCCTCGGGGCCGCGGCCGCCTGCCTGGTGCTGATGACCACCTGGGGCGGGACCGTATACCCCTGGAGTCATCCGGTCGTCATCGGGCTGGCGGTCGCCTCGGCGGTGCTGCTGGTGCTGTGGTGGCAGTCCGGGAAGCGGGCCGCGGAGCCGGTGCTGCCCCCGCACCTGTTCGGGTTGAGGGCGTTCAACGTCGCCTCGCTCATCGGTTTCGTGGTGGGCTTCGCGATGTTCGGCTCACTCACCTACATGCCGCTGTTCCTCCAGGTCGTCCAGGGCGTCTCGCCCACGATGTCGGGGATCCACCTGCTGCCGATGATGGCGGGCCTGCTGCTGACCTCGATCGTCAGCGGGCAGGTCATCACGCGCACCGGGAGATACAAGATCTTCCCGATCGTCGGCACCGGGGTCACCACGCTCGGGCTCTACCTGCTCTCCCACGTCCGGCCGGACATCTCCACCTTCGAGCTGAGCGTCTATCTGCTCGTGCTGGGCGTCGGCATCGGCCTGGTGATGCAGGTGCTGGTGATCGTGGTGCAGAACGCCGTCGGCTTCGAGGAGCTGGGAGTGGCCACCTCGGGGGCCACCTTCTTCCGCTCGATCGGGGGCTCCTTCGGCGTCGCGATCGCCGGCTCGATCTTCACCTCGCGGCTCACCGAGGACCTGGCGCGGCTGGCGCGGACGGTACGGCTCCCGCCCGCCCTGGAGAACGCGGTCCAGTCGGACCCCACGGTCATCCGGAGGCTGTCGCCCCAGACCGCCACGGCGTTCCTCGCGGCGTACTCCGACGCGATCGCGCAGGTGTTCCTCTACAGCGCGCCGGTGACCCTGGTCGCCTTCGCCGCGGCCTGGCTGCTGCCCGAACCACCCCTGCGGGAGACCACCAGGGCCACGGACCTGGGCGAGTGCTACGGCGCGGTCCCCACCGAGCGGTCCTCGCTCGCCGTGGTCGAACGCGGGCTGTGGCGGCTGGCCGACGTGGACATGCGCCGGGACTACTACCGCCGCCTGGGCGGCCTGGCGCGCCTGGACCTGCCGCCCGGTTCCGTGTGGCTGATCGCGCGGCTGAGCACCCGGGGCCGGCAGGCGGGCGCGGAACTGGCCAGGCGGGCCGGGGTGACGGTCGATCAGGGGAGGCCGTACGCGGACCTGCTCGTCGCGCGGGGGCTGGCCCGCCGGATGGACGGCGGGGCGTCCCTGGAACTCACCCCGGAGGGAGAGCGGGTGGCCGGTCGGCTGGTCGCCGAGGCGCGCGAGGGGCTGGGGCGGCTGATCGACGACTGGAACCCCGATGAGCACCCCGGGCTCCGCGAGCTGCTGGAGAGGCTTCCGCACGAGATGCTCGGCTCGACCTCCGACCGCCCCCGTAACGGCTGACCCGGTGGTGTCCTGGACGGGCAGGGTCAGGAGGCCGCCGGAGCCGGGCTGCTCGCGGCCGCCGCGGGCTTGGACTCCGCGGGCTTGGACTCGGTGGACTTCGAGTCGGTGGACTTCGGCTCCGTGGTCGAACCCGACGCCGCGGGGGCGCCCGAGCCGACGGTGCTGGACGAGGAGGACCGGCTGTCGGTCCGGTAGAAGCCCGAGCCCTTGAAGACGATGCCCACCGCGGAGAACACCTTGCGTAGTTCACCGGCGCAGGCCGGGCACTCGGTGAGCGCATCGTCGGAGAACCTCTGGACGATGTCGAACTCGTTGCCACAGGCACTGCAGGCGTACTGGTAGGTGGGCACGCGCTCCTCCTCTTTCTGTTCGCGCCGATTGGCACTCTACTGACGCGACTGCTAATGATAGGCAGCCGACAAGCATAAACGCGAGTCGGATCTATCCCATTCCATGCGGAATTCTGGCTAATCTACGGCCGCCGCGCACCCGGCTGCCCGATGTTCCCGCATGTTCCCGTACGGCGCGCGCCCGCACCCCCGCGCCGCCCCCAGACCCCGCCGGTCGGTCCGGCCCCGGTCAGGCGCCCTGCTCACCGAACCAGCCGGCGAGTTTGCCCCGGCGACTGATCGCCTTCATCCGCCGCTCGACCATTTCCCTGCACGTCGCGGTGGTCACCACCAGGAGCTGGTCGTCGACCCTGATCCTCGTCGAGTCCGCGGGCACGAAGGTCTTGCCGTCCCTGACGATCAGGGTGACCTGGGCGTCCGTGGGCAGTCTCAGCTCGAAGATCTCCACGCCGTGCAGCTTGGAGGTCGGCGGCACCCTGATCTGCAGCAGGTCGGCGTTGAGCTCCTCCAGCGGCGCCGACTCCACCTCCAGATCACGGGCCTCGTCGGGGGTGGTCAGCCCGAGCAGCTTCGCGACGAAGGGCAGTGTCGGCCCCTGGATCAGGGTGTAGACGACGACGATGACGAAGACCTCGTTGAACACGAGCTTGGCGACGCCGTTGTGCACCGAGTTGGCGGCCCAGGGGATGGTGGCGAGCACGATGGGCACCGCGCCGCGCAGGCCCGCCCAGGACAGGAACGCCTGTTGCCGCCAGTCCAGCCGGTCGAGCCCCGTCAGCCGTACCAGGAAGGCCGAGACCACGATCGACAGCGGGCGGGCCACCGCGACCAGGATCAGCCCGGTCACCAGGCCGGGCACGATCGCCGACGGCATCTCCGAGGGACTGGCCAGCATGCCGAGCATGACGAACAGGCCGATCTGGGCCAGCCAGGCCACGCCCTCGGCGAACCCCCGGGAGGAGGCGCGGTGCGGCATCCGGGAGTTGCCCATGACGAGGGAGGCCAGGTAGACGGCCAGGAAGCCGCTGCCGTGCACGAGCGTCGCGCCGGCGTAGGCGACGAACGCCAGCGCCAGCACCGCGATCGGATACAGGCCGGAGACGGGCAGCGCGATGCGCCGCAGCGCGTACACGCCCAGGGGGCCCACCGCCAGGCCGACCGCGGCGCCGATCAGCAGTTCGAAGACGACCAGGAGCAGCGCGCCGCCCAGACTGGGCGCGGTGGCGGCGCTCAGCAGCACCACCGCGATGACAGTGGGCGCGTCATTGAAACCGGACTCGGCCTCCAGCACGCCGGCCAGCCGCGAGGGCAGGGGCAGGCGGCGCAGTACGGAGAAGACGGCCGCCGCGTCGGTGGACGCGAGGATCGCGCCGAGCAGCAGCGCGGTCCGCCAGTCCATGCCGAGCAGCAGGTGCACCGGGACCGCGACGGCCACGATGCTCACTCCGACCCCGACGGTGCCGAGTATCAGCGCGGTGGGAATGGAGCGTTTCACATGGTGCCAGTTGGTGGTCAGGCCGCCCTCGGCCAGGATGATCGCCAGGGCGCTCATGCCCATCTGCTGGGCGAGCACCGGGTTCTCGAACTGGAGCCCGAGCCCCGACTCTCCGACCAGCAGGCCGAAGCCCAGGAAGATCAGGAGGCTCGGCAGCCCGCTCCCGTGAGCGATCCGTACCGCGATGATCGCCGCGATGACGATCGCGGCACCGAGAAGCAGCCAGACATCCAACCCCATCTGGATCTGGCCCCCTCTCCGGCTTCGGGACCATTGTGTCGTATTCGACCCACTAGTCAGACACGCCCCGTAACCAGATCGGTGATCCCGTTGGACTGTGCCACATAGCGAACCGGCAGGTCATGAGGGTCGGCGGGAACGTCTTCCAGAAGTTCGCCCTCGTGCAAAAGCGCTACCGTCGGTACGTTCGGACCGACCCTCGCCAGCGCCCGGTCGTAGGAGCCGCCGCCGCGGCCGAGCCGTACCCCGGTGGTCCGGTCGACCGCCAGCGCGGGCACGATCACCAGCGCGGCGGTCCTGATGGCGTCGACGCCGCGTCGGACGTCCACCGGCTCCATGATCCCGAATCGGCCGGGGGCGAGGGTGTCGGGCCCGTCGTACACCGCCCAGTCAAGATCATTGTCGTCGCGGAGCACCGGCAGGATCACGGTCGCGCCGTGCTTCCACAGCGCGAAGACCAGCCCGTGGGTCGCGGGTTCCGTCCCGGCCGACCAGTAGCACGCGACCAGGCCGGCCATCTGGACCCACGGCTGCTCCAGCAGGTTCTCCCGCGTCCTGACGGAGGCCGCGTGCCGCTCGGCCTCCGGGATCGAGGCACGTGTGGCCTCGATAGCCGACCGCAGCCTCAGCTTGTCCACAACCCCTCCACTAAGGTTTTGGTATGGCCGACTTCGATCTCGTGACCAAAGCCGTCGTTCCTGCCGCGGGCCTGGGCACCCGCTTCCTGCCGGCGACGAAGGCGACTCCCAAGGAGATGCTGCCCATCGTCGACAAGCCCGCGATCCAGTATGTCGTCGAGGAGGCGGTCTCCGCCGGGCTGCTCGACGTCCTCATGGTCACCGGCAAGAACAAGCGTTCGATCGAAGACCATTTCGACCGGGCGATCGAGCTGGAGGACATGCTGGAGGCCAAGGGAGACGACGAGCGGCTCTCCCAGGTGCGCGAGCCCGCGGACCTCGCGACCCTGCACTACGTACGGCAGGGCGAACCGCGAGGTCTCGGCCACGCCGTGCTCTGCGCCAAGCAGCACGTGGGCGACAACCCGTTCGCCTGCCTGCTCGGCGACGACCTGATCGACTACCGTGACGAGCTGCTCAAACGCATGATCGAGGTCCGCCGCGCCCACGGCGGCAGCGTCGTGGCGCTGATGGAGGTGCCCAAGGAGCAGGTCTCCCTGTACGGCTGCGCCGCCATCGAGCCCACCGCCGAGAGCGACGTGGTCCGGGTGACCGACCTGGTGGAGAAGCCCCCGGCGGCGGAGGCCCCCTCCAACTGGGCCGTCATCGGCCGCTACGTGATCGACCCGGCGGTGTTCGAGGTCCTGGAGAACACCCCGCCTGGCCGTGGCAACGAGATCCAGCTCACCGACGCCCTGCGCACCCTGGCGGGTCGCGGCTCCGAGGAGGGCGGCCCCGTCCACGGCGTGCTGTTCCGCGGTCGCCGCTACGACACCGGCAACAAGCTCGACTACCTGCGTACGGTGGTCCAGTTCGCCGCCGAACGCTCCGACCTGGCGCCGGAGTTCCTCCCCTGGTTGAGAGAGTTCCTGGCCTCCAGATGAACCCGACAAGCCCGATGAGTCCCACCGGCCCGGCGAGTCCGATGAGATCGGTCGACGAGCACCTCGCCGACATCCTGCTCACCGTGCGGTCACTGGCCCCGCTGGAGATCGAACTTGAGGGGGCGCTGGGCACCACGCTCGCCGAGGACGTGGTCTCCCCGATCCCGCTTCCGCCGTTCGACAACTCCGCCATGGACGGCTACGCCGTACGGGCCGAGGACGTCGCGCGGGTCCCGGTGACGTTGCCGGTGACCGGCGACATCGCGGCCGGCGACGGCCGGCCCCTCGTGGTCGCCCCCGGCACGACCATGCGGATCATGACCGGCGCCCCGATGCCCGAGGGCGCCGACGCCGTGATCCCGGTCGAGTGGACCGACGGCGGCACCGAGCACGTCGTCATCGGGCGATCCGCGGCCCGGGGGAACGCGATCCGCAGGGTGGGCGAGGACGTCCGCCCCGACGACGTCGTGCTGGCCGCGGGGGCCCTGATCGGCCCCGCGCAGCTGGGCATTCTGGCCGGCGTCGGCCGCCGCCGGGTGGTGGTACGGCCCCGCCCCCGCGTGGTTGTCATCTCCACCGGTGCCGAACTGGCCGAGCCCGGCACCCCCCTGGCCCCGGGCCAGATCTGGGAGTCCAACAGCCACACCCTGATCGCCGCCGTCCGCGAGGCCGGCGGCGAGGGGTACCGCTCCGGGATCGCGGCCGACGACGCCGGGCGGTTCCTCGACCAGCTCGACGCGCAACTCCTGCGGGCCGACGCGGTGATCACCAGCGGTGGCGTCTCGATGGGGGCCTACGAGCCGGTCAAGGAGGCGCTCGCCCCACTTGGCACGGTCCGATTCGACCGCGTCGCCATGCAGCCGGGCATGCCCCAGGGCTTCGGGGTCGTGGGCGAGGACCAGATTCCGATCTTCGCCCTGCCGGGCAATCCCGTGTCGTCCTTCGTGTCGTTCATGCTGTTTGTCCGGCCGGCGCTGCGGAAGATGCGCGGCCTGCCCGCGGGCCCCACCCCCACTGTGCGGGCGGTGACCACCTCCTCACTCCGCTCGCCCGCGGGCCGGCGCTCCTACCTGCGCGGGGTGCTGGCCGCCGACGGCTCGGTCGCCCCGGTGCCCCGGCAGGGCTCGCACCAGCTCGCCGCGCTGGCCTTGGCCAACGCCCTGGTGGTGGTCCCCGAGGACGTCACGGAGGTGCCCGAGGGCGCGACCGTGGAGGTCATCCCGCTGTGAGCGAGCAGACAGGCGGCACCGGGTCCACGTCGAGGTCACTCCGCGCGGGACTGTGGAGAAGGGGGTCGGTATGAACGGGTTCACGCACATCGACGAGACCGGCGCGGCGCGCATGGTGGACGTCTCCGCCAAGGACGTCTCCGTCCGTACGGCGACCGCCACCGGCAAGGTGCTGCTCCGCGCCGAGGCCGTGGCCCTGCTCCGCTCGGGAGAGGTCCCCAAGGGCGACGCGCTGGGCACCGCGCGGATCGCCGGCATCATGGGCGCCAAGCGCACCCCGGACCTGATCCCGCTCTGCCACCCGATCGCGCTGCACGGGGTGAAGGTCGAGCTGACCGTGGTCGACGACGGTGTGGAGATCGGCGTCCGGGTCAGGACCGCGGACCGTACCGGGGTGGAGATGGAGGCGCTGACCGCCGTCTCGGTCGCGGCGCTCGCGTTGATCGACATGGTCAAGGCGGTGGATCCGGCGGCGATGATCACCGATGTCCGGGTCGAGGAGAAGACCGGCGGCAAGACCGGCGTCTGGACCAGGCCGTAGGCGGGGCGGCTCCGTCCACCGGGTCGCGCGGGGGAGATCCGGCCGTGGTCGGTGACGGTGCGAGGATCGGAGCCCGGATGCGCCGGGTGAGGACCGGAGTCCGGATGAGTCCGGGTGAGGATCGGAGCCCGGATGAGGCCGGGTGAGCTGGGAGGATGACGGCATGAGAGCTCTGGTGATCACGGCGTCCAACCGGGCCTCCGCCGGGATATACGAGGATAAATCGGGAAAACTGCTGGCCGAGCTCCTCGCGGCGGCCGGGTGCGACGTGGACGGTCCGAGGGTGGTCCCCGACGGCGAGCCGGTCGAGGCGGCGCTCCGGTCCGGTGTGGCCGAGGGCTACGACGTGATCGTCACCACCGGCGGCACCGGCCTCACACCGACCGATCTCACCCCCGAGATGACCGCCAGGGTGCTCGACCGGGAGATCCCCGGCATCGCCGAGGCCGTCCGCCAGTCCAGCCGCGACAGGGTGCCCACCTCGATCCTGTCCAGGGGCCTCGCCGGGCAGGCGGGCCACACCCTGGTCGTCAACCTGCCGGGCTCCTCGGGCGGGGTCCGCGACGGCATGACCGTTCTCTCCCCCGTCCTCCGGCACGCGGTGGAGCAGATCCGCGGCGGAGACCATCCACGCTGACCACCCCTGACCACCCCGTGACCATCCGTGACCATGCCCGCTCACCGGCCCGGTCGTCACATGGCACGTCGGCGTGTCTTGGGGGGATGATGGAGGCGTGGATCGACTTCGTGGCTGGCCGGTGACCCTGACGGAAGGCCCTGTGGGACTTCGGCCGCTGCGCCTGAGAGATGTGCGTGTATGGCGTGAGACGCGGCTGCGCAACGCCCGCTGGCTCCGCCCCTGGGAGCCGAGCAACCCCGAGACCCCGCTGTTCCGCACCGGCCTCGGCCCCTACATCTCGATGGCCGGCACGCTCCGCCGTGAGGCCCGGCAGGGGCTCGCCCTGCCCTGGGTGGTCACCTACCGAGGTGCCTTCGCCGGTCAGCTCACCGTCGGCGCCATCGTCTGGGGTTCGGCCAGATCGGCCCAGATCGGCTACTGGGTGGACGGCGCCCTCGCGGGACGGGGTGTCATTCCGACCGCCGTGGCCATGGCGGTCGACCACTGTTTCTTTACCACCGGGTTGCACCGTATCGAGGCGAATATCCGCCCGGAAAATCACGCGAGCCGCCGAGTGGTTGAAAAGCTTGGCTTTAGGGAAGAAGGCATCAGACGGCGGCATCTGCACATCGACGGTGCCTGGCGCGACCACATTTGTTACGCGCTCACGGTCGAAGACGCACCAAGAGGTTTGCTGGTGCGATGGCGGAGAGCCCGCGAGTCGGCCGCTCATGGTGGCTCTCCCCATGAAGAGGTTTGAAGATCTCGCGACACACCGCACCGAATACTCGTCAAATAGTGACACGCGGTCTTACTGTGCGTGACGTGAGCACATGGAAGACGCCAAGGGACCCCAGGCGTTTTCATGCTGCCCGGAGGTGGCCGTGAGCAGTGTTCTTCTGTACCTGGCCATTGTCGTCATGTGGTTGTGCGTGCTCGTGCCCATGTGGTTACGCCGCGACCGGACCACTCTCGCCGAGATTCACGAGAGCGCCGAGCCGTACGTTCAGATGGAGCACGAACCCCCTCAGGAGGAGGCCGACACCGCGTCCGCGCCGCCACCCTTGGCGCCGCCTCCACAGATGTCTCCGTCATCGCCCACTCAGGCGTTCTCCATGGGGTCCGGCTCCCGGACGCCTTCCCGGGTCTCCACTCCGATGTCCGGCCAGTCGTCCCCGACTCCGGCGTCCGGCCGGTCACCGGAGGGGAGCGGACCCGAACCTCCGCCCCGAAGGCCCCGGCCCGACCGTCACCGGGCGGAACGCCGCCGCGCCGAACGCCGCCGCCGGTCACGGAGGGTGGCCAAGCGTCGGCGGCTGACCCTCTGCTCCGTGCTGCTGCTCCTCGCCTCCGCGGCCACGGCCGCCATCCAGGTGATCCCCTGGTGGGGGGTGGCGCCCTCGGCGTTCCTCCTGGGGCTTTATCTGGCCGTCCTCCGGGTTTCGGCCCAGATCGACGCCGAACACCGCAGAGCGGCCGTCCGGGCCCGTAAGGAGCGGGTCAGGCGCGCCCGCAGGCGGGCCGAACTGGAGGCCCGGCGCCCGGTGGCGGAGATCATCGACCTGGACGCGCACCGCGACGAACTCTTCGACCAGTACGCCGAACCGCCGCGCCGAGCGGTCGGCAACTGATCGGTCCGCCCCGCCGGTGCGGTGCGCTGTGGATGGCGCGAGCCGCCCCGGAAGTTTGCTAACCTAGGGGGCGTCTTGGGGATGTAGCGCAGTCCGGTAGCGCACTTCGTTCGCATCGAAGGGGTCAGGGGTTCGAATCCCCTCATCTCCACCGAGGTCAAAGGCCGTCTCTGATGATCAGAGACGGCCCTTTTGATCTTCTGGGTGACCAACTGAGTGACTACGAGTTCTTGAAGATCACATCCATCGCTTCGGCCCCCTCCAGAAGCACCGGACGGAGTTGCTTCCGGTAGACGGTCTCGGTGACCGTGGTGTTGCGGTGACCGACCAGGCGGGAGATGTTCTCCAGGGGGACGCCGGAGTCCGACAGCAGCGAGACGAAGCTGTGGCGCATCTCACGGGGTGTCCACTCCTTGGCGTTCAGGCCCGCTTTCTTGAGCACGGCACGGAAGGAGCGCCGGACGTTGTGCGCGTCGAGCTCCGTGCCGAACTTGGAGGCGAAGACGAGGCCGTTGTCCTGCCAGCCGTCACCGGCTGCCCTCTTGGCCACGTCCTGACGCTCGCGGTGGAGCTTGAGCGCGTCGGCGCAGCGTCTCGGCATGGCCAGCGTGCGTCGGGACTTGCGGGTCTTGGTGTCGCCGCCCTCCCGGACCGAGCGCCAGACCATGAGGGACGGCGGGGTGCCGTCGAGGTCGACGTGTGACCAGGTGAGCGCCCGCAGTTCCTCCGTACGCACTCCCAGCAGCAGCGACAGCACGATGTAGGCGTGCAGCACCGTACCCTCGGACGCCTTGAGGATGGCTTCCGCCTGGTCGAGGGTGAGCGACTTGGATGGACGCCCCTCCTTGCCCTTGGGGATCTCGCAGAGCAGCGCGACGTTCCGTTTCACCTTGTCGCGTGCTTGGGCGCGGGAGATGGCCCGCACGAGGATCGAACGCAGCTCACGGAGGGTCCGCGTGCTCAGCTTCTTCGCCTTGTCGGCCAGCCACCGGTCAACGTCGTCTGCAGTGAGGTCAATGAGCTTCCGGGCGCCCAGAGCCGGGATGATGTGTGTGCTGGCGAGGATCGTGCACTTGTCCACCGTCCCGGAGCTCCGGCCGCTGAGCCCGAACTCCAGCCAGTTCCGCACGGCGTCGGCCAGGGTGTAGCCCTTGGAGGAGACGAGGAGGCCGTCCTCGTAGTCGCGGATGATCTGCTTGAGCTTCTTCAGGGCCTCGGTCTTGGTCCTGCCGCTGGCCTTCTTCACGATCCGCTTGCCCGCCGGGGTATGGCCGACCGTGACCGAGGCGATCCAGCGCTGTCGGGTCTCGTCCCAGTGAAGTCCGCCGTCTCCGCGGCTTCGACGCTCGGTCATCAGGCGGCCTCCCTCTCCAGAAGCGCGATGTAGTCGCGGATGGCGGAGTCAGAGATGAGCCGGGTACGGCCCTCCCGGACCGAGCGCAGTCGTCCCGAGCGCATCAGCTCATAGATCACGCTGCGGCTCAGCCCGAGCCGTCGCATGGCGTCGGACACCCGGTAGAGCCGGGCCTCGGTGGTCGAGATCAGGTCAGCGGCCAACGGAACCTCCCGGCTGTGAGATCGACGAGGCGAGCGCGGATTCCCCCGCGGTGTAGCCCTGTCCCGCGTACCTCCAGTTCGCGAGGGTGAGCGTGGCGGCGGGGTCGTACGGCAGCCGTTCAAGGTCACGGGCCTGGCGGTACTCCAGGCGGACGCGGCGCAGGGCGGTCAGGGTGGTGGAGTAGGCCCGGCTCTTGGACGAGAAATGGCCGCGAAAGCCGAGTGTGTGAGCCCACTGTCGGAGCCGGAGCGGCGCGAGGTCGGGATGGGTCTCGGGGTTGCCGAGCTCCCACGCGGTGCGGATCAGCCGGGCGGCATGCGCGGTGACGCCGCGCTGTTCGAGCTGGGCGAGGTCGGAGCGTTTGACCCGCCGGTCCAGGGTGCCGGAGGTCTCGGCGGACTTGGTCGCGTACTTGGCGATGTAGCCGGCCACTGCCGCCTCGGAGAGTGAAGCCCCGTTCGGGCCGGTCGAGGCGATCGGCCGCACGTCGACCGCGCCCCAGCACAGATCTCGCATGGCCCCGCCGTACGGGTCTGGGACGTCGAGGCGTACGGCCTTCGCAGCGGAGTCGATGGCCTCGGCGAGCAGTTCCACGGTGGCCCAGGCCGGTGGTTCGGTGATCCCGTCCTCGGTACGGCCGTCGAGGCGGACCACGGCGTGGAAGTGCACGACTCCGCGCGCTTGGTACTCGGCGACCTTGGCGAAGGAGAGCCGGATCCGTCGGCTGAACTCGGCGCGGGTGAGACCGGCCGAGCTGCCCAGGTGCCGCCGAAGGTAGATCCCGAAGCGGTGCCAGAGCTTGCCCGCGTGGGCGTTCCATAGGACGTGGCCCACGTAGTCGTAGGCGTCGGGGTCGAGCGCCTGGCCGACGCGCTGATCGTCGGAGCCGTGCCGTTCGAAGCAAGCAGGGCCATTGCGGCGCGGGTGGCAGACGTCGGCCTGGCCGTTCTTGCCGGGGCCACGGTGGACCGGGCCGAAACTCGGAGCGGTGAGGGTGGCCAGGACACGCGGGTGAGCGCTCACGGTGGCCGGAACGCCCTTATCTCCGCCGAGCAGGCCCGCGCGGATCAAGTGGAAGGTGTCGGCTCGGTACGTCTCGGCGCAGGCCGGGCAGCGGGAGGCGCGCCGGTTGCCGCAGCGGACGAGCAGTTGGCCGTGTGGCTCCCCACCGGTGGAGTAGTGGTGCAGGACTTCCCCGGTGCCGGGGTCGAGGGTGGAGACCTCCCCGACCAGGCGGACAGGGTCGGAGCAGCCGCGCAGCCGGTCGACCTGCTGTAGCCAGCGGTTCAGGTCCCGTCCCGAGCGGTGGGCCAGGTCCCGGATGACCGGGCCGATGAGGTCGCCGATGGGTGTGGGGTGGTCGGTCACTTCTCCTCCTTCCCGGTGCTCTCGTGGTCGGGGTGGTCGACGGTGGTCAGGTGGTTGTTCCTGTGGGGGAGGCGGACGCGGACGGAGCCGTGGTTGTCACCGTCCGCGTATGGCCGATGGCGCATACTGGTGCTTCCTTTGCGGGTGAGCGGAGGAGACGCCCCACGAGGCGGTGGGCTGCCAGGCTTGAGCCGCCCCGTGGTGGCGTCGTGAAGGGTGATCAGGTGTCGATTCCGGTGCCGTCGCAGTCATCGCAGGTGACCGCGACCTGGTAGGCGCTGCTGTCGCTGTCGTCGTTGACCAGGCCGGTGCCGTTGCAGGCGCCGCAGGCGTAGGCGTGGATCACGAGGTGTCTCCTCCTTCCGCGGAGTCGGGGTCAGAGCAGGGACAGGGGGTGTCGTCGGCGTTGTCGAGGCGATCGCAGTCGGCCGGGTCACCGTCGAACTCGCAGCTGTAGCGGGCACAGCACGAGCAGAAGGGACAGACCAGCCGGATCATGTGGCGGAGGCCAGCCCCGAACCCGAGCAGGTCAGGCAGAACGCCCAGGTGTCGAAGGTGGCGCGTCGTTTGCCGGTGCCGATGGTTACCGAGGCCGGGACCTGTCCCTCTCCGCCGCAGTCGGGACAGGGGATCGGGGCGGAGGCGCGAGTACGGCGGGGACGCTTCGGCCTGTCGGCGGTGGTCCGCGTCATGGCGTGTCCTGCGGGATGGTGCCCCAGGAGGACCGGTCACCGCTGGCGTGCCGGATGGCGGCCAGGACGTACATGAGGTTCCTCTTGTCCAGGCGGATGATCGCCGGGCCGAGGTCGACGGGGTGCCCCTCGGCGAGGCTGAGGGCGATGCGCAAGATGGCGGCCTCGGCGCCGGAGCAGGGGAGGAGGCCGTTGTACATCGCGGAGTGGATGGTGTCCCAGGAGATGACGGCGTACGGGGCGTCGGCGTAGACACCCGGGACGTACTCCACGGCCATGCGGAGGAAGTCGCTCCGCTCCAGCCAGGTTCCGTGGTGGACCAGCAGCTCCACGGCGGCTTCGGTGGCGTAGGAGCCGCGCACCCAGGCACGGGCCGCCTCGATCAGGTGGGCGAGGCTGGGAAAGCTCATGGTGTGTTGTTCCTTTCGGTCAGGCGGATTGAGTGGTGATCTGCCGCAGCAGGTCGGCGGCGAGGTCGCCGGAGACCCCCATGCGGGTGCGGAGCAGGTCAGCGGTGACGGGACGGCCGTGTTTGGCGCTGTGCTCGTCGGCCAGCCGTCGGGCGAAGGTGAGCAGGGCAGGGGACGGCCCAGGCGGGTTGCCTGGCGGTTCCTCGGCCACGTCGAACGAGGGGAGGGGAGTCGCGTCGATCTCGGGAGCGGTCTCCGTCGCCAGGTCGACGACGGGCACGGCCGGAGGCGAGGGCCGGTGTGAGGCGCGGCGTTCCAGCATGGAAACCGCCACGAGGAAGGCCACCGCGGGCATCGCCGCGCAGATCCACCCCCAGACCGACGCCTCGGCACGGGCCAGGTTGGCGGCCAGCGTGAGTACGATCCCGCCGGCCAGCACGAGAGCGGGCCAGGAGAGCGGCCCCCGCCGGGGACGGCCGGTGCGCTTGTCGCGTTGGAGTTCGCGGGCGGCCATGACGCACATCAGGTCGATGCACACCGCGACCGCCCAGGACTGCCAGCCGTACTGACCGTGTTCGGCGGCCAGTTCGGAGATGTGGGTGAAGGACCCCACGGCCGCGATGACGGCCAGGACCACGACCGGCGCGGAGTCCAGCAGCGTGGAGCGAAGACGGCCGAGCTTGCGAGTGGTCATCGTGGTTCACCTCCTTCCGGGTTCAGGCATGGGTCGGGTAAGGACGTGGCGTGATTGGGGCTCACGCCGAGCCGGGAGGGGAGATCAGGTCAGGCCGCGTGCAGGTCGGGGACGGTGTCGCCGACGTGGGAGGCCATGACGTCGGCCCAGGCCGGAGTCAGGTGGGCGTGATTGTGCGCGGCGTACTCGGCGGTGTCCTCGGAGACGTAGAAGGAACGCGCCCGGTACCACTGGCCGTCCTGGGAGGCGACGATCGCGACGCCGGGGGTTTCCGAGGGGATCGCCCGAGCCGACACGAGCGCGGCGGGGTCGAGGTCGCCGAGAGTCATGGTCGCGGTCTCGGGGTCGTTGACCCGGTGACAGATGCGCCCGGAGCACTGGGCACGAAGCGCGGTGACGCCGGGACCGAGGTCGGAGCCGATGCGCTGGCCGCAGCAGAAGAGGTAGATCCCGAAGGCCCGCCCGAGCTGGGCGACGCGGAGCAGGGCCGTGGAGGCGTGAGCGATCTCGTCTTTCTCGGATTTGTCGGCCATCAGGTACAGCTCCGCCAACTCGTCGACCAGGACCACGATGGGCACCGGCCGTTCGTGGTCGTCGAGCTGCCATATGTTGCGTGCTCCGGCCTCCTTGCATGTCTCCATACGGGTGATCATCAGTTCCACCAGGCCATCCAGCAGAGCGGCACATTCGGCCCGCGTGGTGGCCAGGGCAGACAGGCGCGGGCTGTACGGGGTGAACTCCACCCCGCCCTTGAGGTCGAAGCCGACCAGTGCGACCGGTTGCGGGGCCAGGCCGACGATCAGGGCGTTGGCGAGGTTGGACTTGCCCGACTGGGTGGCTCCGGCGTTCAGCCAGTGCGGGACGGTACGGAAGTCGATCACCCACGGATGACCGGTCTCCAGACGGCCCACCGTGACCTTGAGCAGGCCGGGTGACGGTGGCAGGTCGTCGATGCGAATGAGGGGATCGTGGACGGTCACGGACAGCACCACCCGCCCAGGCCGGGGCGAGGAGACACGGACCGCGTGCACACCCCATGAGTGCGCCAGCCGTTCGGCCGCCGCGCTGTAGTCGGCGGGAATCTGACCCTCCAGCATGTGGATGGTGACCCGCCAGCCGTGCCGGGTGGGCAGGGGGAGCAACATCCACGGTTTGGTGTCCACCGCCACGCGCTGGAACTTGCGCTTGACCCGGACCGTGCCCGTGGAGGAGATCAGGCCGGGGACGGTGGTGAACCAGAACCGCTGGCGCTTCTTGGTGAGCCCGCACCCGAGGGCGACCTTGCGCCAGGTCGCGCGGACGGTGATCGCGGTGAGCGGGTAGCCGACCACGTACCAGTAGGAACGCCGATGCCAGGTACGCCAGCAGTGGAGCAAGGTGACGGCCGTGCCGACGAACACGGTCAGCCAGAGCAGACGCTCGAACATAATGGAGCAGTCCTTTCGTAAGGCGAGAGGAAGGCCCCGGAGCGGGCGGTGCTGCCAGGCGAGCCCGCTCCAGGGGCATCACGTCCGCCGGTCAGGCGGCCTTGAGGTTGGCCGGGCGGATCGTCTCGGCGCGGAAGCCGAGACCCGAACGGCCGTTCATCGACCAGAAGAAGGCGGCCAGTCCGACCGGAACGACCGAGACACCCTCGGGGATCTGCGGGAACGTCTCGCTGGGGAACGTCACCACGATCACCGGGTTGCGCCGGTCGTCGTTCGGCTTGGGGAGCAGCGGGATCGTGTAGAGCTCCCGCCCCTCCGCGTCCTTCTTCACCTCACCCGTGGCGCGATCCACGATCTTGGGCTCAGGCTCACCCGCGACGATGAACGCCAGGGCCGAGAGGTCGACGGGGATGTTACGCATGATGATCACTCCTTGAAGTTGCCTAACCTGCCTAGCCATGTCGGCCATGGCTCAATGTTGGCCAGGTTGCCTAGCCATGTCAAGCGACTCGAAACAACTGGCCTAGGCGACCTAGGAGAACTAGACTGATTTGCGTGATGAGTCTCGACCCTGACGACCCGCGCCCGCCCTACCAGCAGGTGGCGAACGCCCTGCGTGCGGCGATCCTGACGAAGAAGTTCGAGCCGGGGGAGAAGCTGCCCTCAGGAGCCGAACTCGCCAAGCAGTACGGCGTGGCGCGCATGACCGTGCAACAGGCGATCCGACTCCTCCGGGATGAGGGCTTGGTCGTGTCGCGCCAGGGGAGCGGAGTGTTCGTCCGGGAGCGCACTGAGCGCCCGGTGGAGCTCCGACCGCACATCGAGCGCGCTTTCGAGGCGACCAACGTGGCCATCGACTTCGCAGGCTTCTCCGGGGAGACGCTACAGGGCATGCTCCAGGAGCCCTTGGACAAGATCCGCCTCGGACGGCTCACACCCGACTCCATCGCTATCCGGATCTTGGTCCCGGACATGGACCATCCGATGTCCCTGCCGTGCCGGGCCGAAGACCTCAGCGACGATCCGGTGATCCGGGAACGAGCCCATCGCATCCAGCAGCGCAGTACCCAGGCCATCGCGGATGCCGTTCACGAGCTGGCAGACCTCGGACTGGTGAAGTCCGCCTCCGTTGAGATCCGCGTGCACCAGACGACCCCGTCGTTCAAGTTCTACGTGATCAACAGGGAACAGGTGTTCTTCGGCTTCTACCCGGTGGTCAAGCACACGGTCCGGATCAAGGGCGAGCAGCACGAGCTGTACGACGTCATGGGCAAGGACGCGGTGTTGTTCCACTACCAGGTGACTGAGGATGCCTCCTCGATGCAGTCGCAGTACGTCGCCCAGACTCGCCTGTGGTTCGAGAGCATGTGGTCCACGATCAGCCGGGAAGTCGAGTTGTGACCGTGGCACTGGCGGAGATCGTTCAGCAGGCCCGCGTGGTCCTTCTCGACTTCGACGGCCCTGTGTGCGACGTCTTCGCCGGGTTGCCGGCGTCTGTGGTCGCGGCCCGGCTCAAGCAGCTGCTCCAGGACGAAGGCGTGGAACTTCCGCAGGATGTCGTGTCGCTGGGCGACCCGCTCAAGGTGCTGCGCCGTACGGGGGTCTTCGCGCCGGACTTGGTCGACAAGATGGAGACCGTGCTCGTGGGCTACGAGGTCGAGGCCGTGAGCTGTGCCGAGATCACGCCGGGAACGCGGGAGCTACTCGACGCCTATGCCGAGACAGGGCGCCCCGTGGTGATCGTGAGCAACAACTCCGAGCGAGCGATCAAGACATTCCTTGATCTGGCCGACCTGAGAGAGCGAGTCGCCGGAGTCGTCGGCCGCCCGATCGGTAACCCTGCCGAGATGAAGCCGCACCCTCGATTGGTGCTCCGAGCCTGTGAGCTAGTCGACGCACGGCCGGAAGAGGCTGTTCTGATCGGAGACTCCGACTTCGACATGCAGGCCGCGGTGAACGCAGGAGCCCGGAGCATTGCCTATGCCAACAAGCCGGGCAAGGAGACACGCCTTGTCCGAGCGGGAGCGAACGCGGTGACCAGGAGCATGCAGGAGCTCGCCGGGGTCGTCAGGGTGAGCCGGTAGTCCGATCTTCGGATGGGCGTGGTTCAAACCTTCCCTACGTCATCAAGCCGCCGCCCGGTGGGCGGCGGGCGGTCGGCGGACCGGCCGGGCGTGCGGCCTCTTCGGGCCGGTCCCGGCCGACCGCCACCGCACACCGGACGCCAGGCAGAGACAGGGAAGAAGACCAGCAGGCCGGACGGAGTACGGCGACGCGCCAGCCGTACAGCGATGTAGACAGCGGAGGTCAAGGCATGCCTCCGGCGGGGGCACTCCGGCCCCGAGGTGATCGCCGAACAAGAGCCCAGGTCCTGGGGTGGCTGGGGCTGATCACCTCGCACACCGTCGACCCAGGCAAGCCCAGCAGACCGGCTCCTCCGGGGCAAGCCCGGCCGTGCGGGATGGCATCCAATGATCGAGGAACGGCGGCCAGCTGATGTACACGCGAGGCCGAGCTTGCCCCTCCGTCCCCGGCCTGCTGCCGCTCCGCGGTGGGTCGACGGCGTACGAGGTGATCAGGAGGGATAGGAGACCGGCTTACCGCTACTGAGGTTAAATCTCCAGGGTTAGGCCAGTTCGAAGGGCAGACCGGTCTCGTTGAAGAAGCCGGTGATGAGATCAGGTCGGTATTGCATGCGT